>NZ_JABSNO010000002.1 GCF_013294015.1 Frigoriflavimonas asaccharolytica | reverse complement strand
GAAATCATGACTAAAATATGCAAGGATTATTACATAAAGATACGTTTTCTTGCAGATATAAACAAACTTTATAACTTCTAAATAACTATTAATCAGTTGTTTAAATAGTTTTTAATGGCTGACTATTTAGAAGAAAATCCTGTCAATCTATTTTTTACAGCGGGAGACATCGCAAGAGAAGAACGGAATTCAATATTAAATAAGTTACTTTCAATTTTGCCTAAAGACAAAAAATTTCTGGTCAGAAAAATAAGAATCAAGTATAGAAATGGTTTTGCAATAGAAGATTCTTTGGAAAAAATTGAAAAAAAGGAATTTAGATATGAAATTACAGAATAGTGTAAACTAAAATTATTTCCTTTCTCGTTTCGGCTTTTTCGCTTCCTCTGCAGCTTTTATCTTGTCCACCTCAGCTTTTGCAGCATTGAAAAGTCCATTATCAGATTCATAAACAACTTCGGGATAGTTGGGCGAATCTACCAAAATATCTTGCCATTTTTTGATGCGATCTTTGGTATTATAATTAAAATCTGGGAAAAAGCGCTCTTCCTTCGAGATAAAACTCATCGGGTAGACATTATTTTGAGAAGCAATTTTACAAGATAATATTTGCACCGTATTCTCCTCGAACAAAGCTTCTATCGTACCACAAGCTGTAAGTGTAACGCCAATTCTTTCTACTTCTTTCGTTTTTTCATTTTGATCGTCTGCATACGTTATCGCTTGTGCATTTCCAACCACCGTTGCAACTTTTATATTATTGTTTTCGTAGTAGACATTCATCAATTTGCCTTTTACTTGGTGAAATTCGTCTTTAATGTTCAGAGAATCTACTTTGCTTATCGCAAATGCATTATTCACAACTTTCAAAGAATCTATAAATTCTTTTTTGGTATCAAAATAAGCATTGATCAGATCTCCCGTCACTTGTTTTGCGCCACTCCACAAAATAGGTTTCACGTTCAAACGTAGAATGCCATCCGTTTCGTTAAAACTCATAGAATCTGCTCTTGCTTGCGCATTAGATTTATAAAATCTGGCTTTTTTGTACGCTCGCAGATAGCTTTTTTTAGCTAAAAGAGAATCTAATTTTTGAAAAGTAATAATTCTTTCTGCGGAAAAATACATAGAATCTTTTTCTAAAATCCTTACAGCATAAGCATTTCCAGTGATCATTGCAGAATCTATTTTTTCATAAATTTCTCCATAGTCTCCTTTTATGTATCTATTTTCTTTGGGATCTCTTAAAACGACATTTCCTTTTCCTGTACCGAAACCTGTAATTTGGTTGAAATATAATTTATCACCGGTTAAGGTTTTACCATTGTAATAAATTTTTGAATTTTTGTTGAGGTACACCTCCTTAGTTTGCATATTGTAAGTTCCACTTTCTGTGTATACTTTATTTGCAGGGTTTTTCTTGTTGGTAATGGTTGTAGGTCCGGTAAAATTTGCAACTCCCGTATTTTGATTTTGTTTGATGTTGCTGCCATCAATTTTATAATCTGTAGTATTGATGCCCACATCGCCACTTAAATCTATCAATCTTGTATTTGTGAAATAGGTTGCGGTTTTAGAATAAATGGTACTTTCTGCAGTAGTAATTGTTCCGCCTGTATTAAAATAAGCTTGATTGGATATTCTATCATAATACAAAATATCCGTCTTTATGGTTTGTTTCGGATCTTGCAGCACTACATTTTTGCGGGCGATTCCTTTTTGAGTTTCACCATCATATTCCATCTCTTCGGCAGTGATTATAGAACCATCGGGATTTTTCAAAACTACATTTCCGATTGCTTTTATAAATTTTCTATCTTCATAAACGATTACTAAATCTGCATTGATAATAGAACCTTTGTTGTTGAACTGTACATTTCCTTTAAAATATCTATTGCCATCATACAAAAGTGGATCTACACCAAAAAAATCTGAGTGATCGTGTTGTACAATATCTTCGGGATTTTGGGTAGGTTTTGGGTTTTTATTAAAATAAGGATCTTTTGCAGGTGTCTTTTGCCCGAAAGCAGGAATTGAAATACATATAAGAAGCAGGAATAGGAAAATTCTTTTCATTAATCTTTTTTGGTGCCGTAGAAATAAAGTGAGTGCGAATCAATTTTTACGCCAAAAGCTGCTTCTATAGATTCTTTGATTCCTTGTATTCTAGGATCACAAAATTCTATAATTTCTTCTATATCTCTATCGCTCGTGCTATCTTTTTTATATATTACAAGATGATCATGCTGTCTATCAAAATAGGATTTTTCGTAGGAAGAAGAGTTGGAATCTTTTTCCATAAATTGATGCTTTCGGATAAGACCAGCATCCAAAAAGATCTCCAAAGTGTTGTAAATAGTAGCTTTTGAGACATGGTATTTTTTCTGCATCATCAATAGATACAAATCGTCTACATTGAAATGATTTTGTTGATTGTAAATTTCCTCTAAAATGGAATATCTTTCTGGTGTATTTCGGTAGCCTTTTTCTTGAAGGTAAACTTTAAGTACATCTTTTATTTGGGATATGTTGTTTTCTTTCTGAGTAAGATTCATTGAGAATATTTGTACAAATTTATTGAATTAAAATTAAACAATATTATTAATTATAATGCCTAAAATCTACTTGTTTTATTTTTTTGGAGATATATTTATGATCCAAAATTGGTGCCGATTCTACTATTACATTGTGAGATGATACTCCGTAAGATTTGAAATCTGTAGTCCCGAAATTTTTAACAAAATTATAAATATTTAAAATTATTTTTTCTCGCACGGTAAGTAGATATTCATCTATGTAGACGTTATCTATAATTACATATTTTAAATCTGCTGGTATATTGTGATTTCGTAAAGATGGATGAGGACTTCTAGAAGGTATGGTTCCATCTTCAATTAGATCTTCTACAACTTGCTGAAAATAATCGTTAATTCTTCTATCAACTTTAAAACCTAGTAAAAAATTAATTTTAAAAATCGTCCCTGGTGCAATTTCGTCTACGGAATAGGTGAAAGTATAAGGATCTTCTAAATTTATGATATTTAAAATAAAATAATGATCAGCTCGCTTCGGTTGAGCTCTCATGATGGAGTATATAATTTTAGATTCTACTTCGTCGCCCTTTTTTGCCCTGCTGAAAAAAGCCAAATTTGTTGCAAATTTTGGGATAGATTCATCTAATTTCATATCCATAATGGTAGAAACATATTTTTCTAATTTTACAAATTTTACAAATTTTGTTTTTATTAATCTTCCATTGTACCATGCATACATGCAAACTCCAATAAAACCTGCAAGTACTAAAGTAATCCAACCTCCATCTAAAAATTTAATTACATTGGCACTAAAAAAACCTATTTCGATAGATAGATAAAGCGATAGGAAGCATAGTATCAATAATTTATTTATCCGTTTTTTCAAAAGCCAGAATGCAAGCAAAACAGTGGTCATCATCATGGTAATGGTAATGGAAAGTCCATATGCTGCCTCCATCTTTCCAGATTCTTTAAAATGATAAACAATGATTAAACATAAAATTAATAATCCCCAATTAATAATAGGAATATACATCTGCCCTTTTATTCCAGATGGATAATCTATCTTTTGGTATGGCCAAAAATTTAGCGACATTGCTTCAGAAAAAATAGTAAAACTACCTGTAATCAATGCTTGACTAGCGATAATAGCGGCGCCAGTTGCAAGTATAATACCTGGAATTAACATCCATTCTGGCATCACACCAAAAAAAGGATTCACTTTTCCACTATATACAGCATCAAAATTTTCTAAAATCCAGGCGCCTTGTCCTAGATAATTTAAAATCAGCATCACTTTTACAAAAATCCAACTTACACGTATATTTTGTGCACCACAATGACCAAGATCGGAGTAGAGTGCTTCTGCACCAGTTGTACAAAGAAATACAGCTCCTAAAATTATAATTGCACTAGGCGAATGAGCAATAAGTTTGTAAGCATAATATGGGTTGAAAGATTTTAAAATTGCATAATTATCTACTAAATGCGTAATACCTAAACCTCCTAATACCAAAAACCAAACTACCATCACAGGTCCGAATAACTTACCAATAGAATTGGTACCAAATTGTTGTACCGTAAAAATCACAAATAGAATAATACACGTTATCGAAACTACTGGAGTATCTGGATTATAAATTTTCAAACCCTCTATTGCAGAGATTACAGTAAGAGAAGGTGTAATAACTCCATCTGCAATTAATGCTGATGCTCCGATGATAGCGATAAGATAAAGCCAGCGTTTTTTTAAATTTTTTATTAAAGAAAATAGTGCCAATATGCCACCTTCCCCTTTATTATCTGCACGTAGCGATATAATTACGTATTTTACCGTGGTTTGCAAAGTTAGCGTCCAGATGATACAAGACAATGCACCTTCGATGTACTCATCAAATGGCATAGAACTACCTTCTGTTCTGGCATTTACAATAGCCTTCATCACGTACAAAGGAGAGGTACCAATATCGCCAAACACAATACCGAGGGAAACCAATATCCCAAGTGTCGTTAGCTTTTTAGTATCTAGATGAATATTAGAATTTTGTGACATTATAAAAAATATCTGCAAATGTAAATTAAAAATATATTTCAAAAACAAAAAAAAACTCTCAAATTGAGAGTTTTAATTATTAAGATTTTACGTACATTGCTTTCTTAATTTCTTCTTTCACATTTTCCAGTTTTGGAAACCATTCTTCAAATAATGGCGCAGAATATGGAGCTGGAGCATCTGGAGTTGTAATTCTTTTTATTGGTGCATCCAAGTAATCAAAGGCTTTTTGCTGTACCATATAGGTAATTTCTGAGGATACAGAACCAAACGGCCAAGCTTCTTCTAGAATTACCAATCTGTTCGTTTTTTTCACAGATTCCAAAATCATATCAAAATCTAGCGGACGAACGGTACGAAGATCGATCACTTCTACAGAAATTCCTTCTTTTTCCAAATCTTCGGCAGCTTTCAAAGCCAATTTCATTATTTTTCCGAAAGAGACCAAAGTTACGTCTGTCCCTTCTCTTTTTATTTCTGCTTTCCCAATTGGAATGTAATATTCCTCTTCCGGAATTTCCATTTTATCACCATACATTTGCTCAGACTCCATGAAAATCACAGGATCATTGTCTTGTATTGCTGATTTTAAAAGTCCTTTTGCATCATAAGGATTAGAAGGTACGATCACTTTCAAACCTGGGATATTGGCAAACCAACTTTCCAAAGCCTGAGAATGTGTAGCACCCAATTGACCTGCAGACGCAGTCGGACCACGAAAAACGATTGGACAATTCCATTGGCCACCAGTCATTTGTCTTATTTTCGCAGCGTTATTTATTATTTGATCTATCCCAACAATACAAAAATTGAAGGTCATATATTCTACAATCGGGCGGCAACCATTCATTGCGGAACCTACAGCAATTCCTGTAAAACCAAGCTCAGCAATAGGAGTATCAATGACTCTCTTTTCACCAAATTCATCTAGCATTCCTTTGGAAGCTTTGTATGCACCGTTGTATTCTGCAACTTCTTCACCCATTAGATAAACGGTATCATCTTTTCTCATTTCCTCGCTCATTGCATCACAAATGACTTCGCGAAAAGTTTTTTCTGCCATAATAATATTCTATTTAGAGTACAAAAATAATGAAATTTATTTTAGAAAAAAACAAAAAGCAATTCATTTCTGAATTGCTTTCAATTTTTAAATCTTTTATAAGATTTAGTCAGCTTTATACCAAGTTTGAGATCTTCCTATCAACGAGAAACCAACGTATCCGCGTACATTCAATTTATCACCTTCTCTTTTGATGATGCATTTGTATGTTTTTCCAGTTTTAGGATCTGTGATGGTTCCATCCTCAAAATCATTTCCGTCTTTCACTAATCCTCTGATGATTTCTAGACCTAGAATTGGTTTATTTTTTCTGTCATCTTTACAGTTTGTACAAGTTGCACTTGCTGGTTTTATCAATAGCTGTACTACTTTACCATAGTATTTTCCATCTTTTGCTTTGGTAATTTGAACGATGGATTTTGCTTGTCCAGTTTCATCATCTATGGTTTTCCATTTTCCCTCAATTTGAGCGTAAGACAATGTACTAAATAAAACTGCTGCAAAAGCAAATAGTAATTTTTTCATTTTTAATAATTTTTTGTTGGGTTAAATTTACTTAAAAAAAGTTAAAATCAAAATTTTTAACTATTCTTATCATAACATTTGCAAAATGGATACCAAACTTTTAAAAGAGGCATCATTACTCTAAATAATCAATAATTTAATTTAATTTTTTATTAATAATTCTATCCATATAATCTTGATACCAAGCTTTCGCTTTTAGTTTCCCTAATTCGTTTATAGGGTTTTTTGGTTCATTGATTAAATTTTTTTCTAAAGCCAAATCCTCTTTTTTATAAATTCCTGTAAAATTTGCTCCATCAAATAAATAGATAAAATCCCCGATGATGAATTGTTCTATTCCCGTAGAATTTACGATAATATTATCTTCTACTTTACTAGAAACTAAACTGTTTCCCCAACTTCGTATTTTTTTGTTATAGCCCATTAAATCTGCCAAAGTTGGATAAATGTCTATTTGCTGTGTAGGTTTAGAAATCTCCCCAATCAATTTATATTTAGGATTTGGCGAATAAAACAGAATAGGAATTGCAAATCTATTCATCGCTTTTTCATATTCTGGATAAGCAATCTGATTGGGATGATCTGCCACCATCACGAAAATTGTATTGGAGTACCAAGGCATTTTTTTCGCAGTTTCAAAGAATTTTTTTAAAGCAAAATCTGTGTATTGTATCGGTTGATGCATTTCTATTGTTCCTTTTTTAAATTTTCCATTATATTTTTCTGGAATTTTGTAGGGATGATGCGAAGAAACCGAAAAAAGCGTTGCCATAAAGGGACTTTTCTTCTTATTTAAAGTGTTTGCAAAATATTGAAAGAAGGGCTCGTCCCAAATTCCCCAAATTCCATCAAAATCATCGTCATTATTATACTCTGTTTTTCCATAATAATGTTTGAACCCCAATATATTACCAAAACCTTGGAAACCCATAGATCCATTGGGAGCACCATGAAAAAATGATGTATCGTAGCCCATTTCATTAGAAACAGAGACGATAGACTGTATTTTTTGGTTGGCAAATGGCGAGCTCGTAAATGCATCTTTCAAACTTGGAATTCCCGCCAAAATGGAACTCATACCATGGATAGACTGTCTTCCATTAGCAAATGCATCTGTTGCTATCAAACTTTTTGTAGCCAAACTATCAAAGAAAGGTGTGTAGGTTTGGAAATTTTCTATTTTGGTATTTTTATTAAATGCTCCAGAATATTCTTTTCCAAAACTTTCCAATATGAAAATAACCACATTAGGTTTTGGGCTAATGGAATCTCTTTTATAAATTTTGTAGGGTTGAATATTTTTATCAATAAAAGCACTATCCACAAAATGAACTTCTTTAAAATTATTGGTATTTATGGTACGGAAAAATGAGAAAACACTGTTTAGCACTAGATTTCCGTGCAAGGGATTTTCTACATGTCTATTGGCATCTACCAAATTTATAGGACGTGTGGAATGTTGAAAATCACCACGGATTCCACCAACAGTAAGCAAAGTAGCAAGACAAATGAATAATATTGAGGATAGAAAATATTTAATTTTATTTGTAGCCTTACTCGTTTTAATTGTAAATTTTTTGTAGAGAAAAACCCAAGAAATCATCAAAATGATATACCAAATAATTACAAAAGGATGTTCTACAACGGATGCTAAAAAAACTTTGAAAATATTATTTTCATTTTTTGCAACATCAATTGCTGCCATCGTTAGTCTTGTTTGTGAAAATTTATAGTAAATAAAATCACCAAAATTCATAGAATAAGCTATTCCATTTAAAATGAAATACGTGATCATTAAAAATTTTTGATAAACTCTTCCTGTGTTGATCGTTAATGGAATTAAACTTAAAAGAATAAATAGTGCATTAACGTATAAAATCGCTGTAGTATCAAAGGCAGTTCCGTAGTACGCAATATTAAAATATTCTGAAATGGAATCTACTTTGATCAGCTCTTTATTAAAAAAATAAAATAACAATCTTGCAATTTGGTAGAAAAAATAAGCTAAAAAAAGTCGGTAAATAAGAGCAAAAATCTCTTGGAATCTATAATCTTTCATATAACAAGTGAAAACTTTTCACAAATTTACATTAAATTCATATTTAATTAACTGTATGTTCACAATTTAAAATAACGATGGTAATTTTAATAAAATTCTTACTTTTGCACTTATGAATTTTGTCCAAAAAAATCTCGCAAATGCTTTCACTTTAGGGAATTTACTTTCTGGGAGCATCGGTATCATTCACCTAATAAAAGGAAATTATGAAGTTACGGCTGTATGCATTATCATTTCATTAATCTTGGATTTCCTAGATGGATTTGTAGCCAGAGCGATGAAAACGGATTCCAATTTAGGAGCACAATTGGATAGTCTTGCAGATATGCTTACTTTCGGTTTGTTACCGGGAATTACTATGTATAAAGCATTAGAACCATTTGGCTATCAATTTTTAAACTTTACACTACCCTTTGAAATTTCTTATTTTGGGTTGTTTATAGCCCTATTTTCTTGTTTAAGATTGGCTATTTTCAATTTAGACGATGAGCAAACCTATTATTTTAAAGGTTTAAATACTCCATCAAATACCATATTAATTTTTGGATTATATTTCGCATTTATGGAAACTTCTGCATTTCAATTTTTATTCTCAAATGAAAATTTGTTGGTGTTAAGTATCGTCATCAGCTCTTGGCTTCTAATTTCACCCATAAAAATGATTGCTTTTAAATTTAAATCCATGAAATTGCAAGATAATATTCCAAAAATTGTGTTGTTGGTTGGTGCGATAATCATCTTTTTGATATTCAAAAAAATGGGAATTCCACTGATAATAATCTATTACATGTTTATTTCTATCATTTTCCAAAAGCAATTAAAGAATAATTAAAATCAATTTTCAATTTTCACCCCTCAATTATAAATAATGAACCTAAAACTCCACAAACCTCTTTGCGTATTCGATTTAGAAACTACAGGATTGAACATATCTAAAGATAGAATTGTAGAAATCTGCATTTTAAAAGTTTTTCCAGACGGATCTAAAGAAAGTAAAACTTGGCTGGTAAATCCAGAGATGAAGATACCAAAAGAAGCAGCAGAAGTGCATGGTATTTCTGATGAAGATGTTGCCAATTCTCCAAAATTTAAAGAAATTGCGCCAAAAATAATGGAAATGATTGCCGGTGCAGATTTGGGAGGATTCAATTCCAACAGATTTGATGTTCCACTATTAGCTGAAGAGTTGTTGAGAGCAGAATTAGATTTCGATTTAAAAAAACACAAAATGGTAGATGCGCAAACCATTTACCATAAAAAAGAACGCAGAAATCTTTCTGCAGCTTATGAATTTTATTGCGGCAAGACTTTAGAAAACGCCCATTCTGCGGAAGCAGATACTTTGGCTACGTTTGAAATTTTGGATGCGCAAGTTGGAAAATATGAAGACGTACCAGATAATGTGACTGAATTGAGCGAATTTGCAAGCCACAAAAAATTTGCAGATTTGGCAGGGATGATCCATTTTGACGATGATGATATTGAGATTTTTGGTTTCGGAAAATACAAAGGCCAAAAAGTTTTAGATGTTTTCCAGAAAGATGCAGGCTATTATTCTTGGATTCAGAATGCAGATTTTCCTTTTTACACCAAGAAAATTTTCACTCAAATATTCTTAAAAAGCAAATTTTAAAACTGTACACCAGTAAAAAATGTAAATTACAAAAGGAATAAAAGTTTAAAAAAATGACGCGCTTTTTAAAGTTAAAAAAAGAGCACCGCTACTTAATTTGTCTTTATTAAGAAATATTAAAACACTTTCTTTTGTTACTTTTGTGGTTAAAAAACACTTTTAAATTTTTAAATTAAACTATGAAATTTATTTGCATCGGCAGAAATTACGCAGAACATGCTCTAGAATTGGGCAACGAAATTCCAGAAAGTCCAGTAATCTTCATGAAACCAGATACTGCACTTTTCAGAAATGGCAACCAATACTATATTCCAGAATTTACACAAGATTTGCACTACGAAATAGAAATTGTAGTAAAAATAATGAAAAACGGGAAATATATTTTGGAGAGAAATGCTCACAAACACTACGAAGAGATTGCTTTAGGTATCGATTTTACAGCAAGAGATTTACAATCTGACCTCAAGAAAAAAGGACTTCCGTGGGAATTGTCAAAAGCTTTTGATGGATCTGCAGTGGTGAGTGAATTTTTCCCAAAGGAAAATTTCGATTTGAATAATTTGAATTTTTCTCTATTAAAAAATGGGGAAAAAGTACAAGATGGCAATTCATCGCAAATGATGCATTCTGCAGATCAAATTATTGCTTTTGTTTCCCAATACTTCACTTTGAAAAAAGGTGATATCATATTTACTGGAACGCCGAAAGGCGTAGGAAAAGCGGATTCTGAAGATGTACTTACGGCATTTCTGGAAGATAAAGAAGTTTTGAGATTAAAGATGAATTAAGATTTTCACTTCAATCTTTTTTTTAAAACTTATTTTAAAATTTTTCGTAACTTTAATTCAATAAAAAAACCAACCATGAAAAATATTATATTGCCCATAGATTTCGGAGATTCTACAGAAAAACTTCTAAATGCAGCCGTAAAATTCGCAAAAGAAATGGATGGAAATATTTGTTTAATCCATGTTGCACCATCCGATATGGGTTTTGCAATAGGAGATATGGGTTTTCAATATTTTCCAGAAGTAGAGCAAAATGAGATCAGTGGAGAACTATCTCAACTCAATGATCTAGAAAATAAAGTAAAAGGCGAAGGAGTATCTTGCGAACATCTTTTGAAACAAGGTATTGCAAAGGAAGTAATATTAGAATATGCCGAAGATAAAAACGCAGATTATATCGTGATGGGATCCCATGGAAGAAGCGGGATTTACGATGTTTTTGTAGGAAGCTTGACAAAAGAATTGACAAAAAACTCTCCAATTCCCGTTTTGGTAATTCCTTGTCACGAATAATTAAATTAATTTTAAAACACAGAAAAACCCGTTTAGATTAAATTCAAAACGGGTTTTGTTTTTTAAGAACAAAAGAATTTAATCTTCTTTTGTCTTGTAAATTTTTGGATCGTAGTATGGGTGATGACCTTCTGTTGGCGAAAAATATTCTTTGTCTTTATTATTTCCCAATGTAGAAATCAAAACGTAGCACCAGTAGCAGAACATTCCACATGCTGTAAAAAACAAAATCCAATTGATTACATTTCCTGCAATAGGAAAAATTTGGAAGATCCACTTAAAAACGTCACTCAAGAATAGCCAAAAAGATGTCATTATTTTATATTTTAAATTAACTTTGCACAAAGTTAAAAAAAATGTTCAGATTACTTTCAAAAGAAAGCACTATTTTTTCAATTCCTTTGTATATTGGTTTTTTGTTGGTGATGCTCATCTTCTTTAATTTATTCGAGATAAGCGATTTCGCAATCATTTCTACTATTGTTACTTTTGTGGGAGTTGCCTTGGGATATTTTTGTTTCAACGCCATAAAGCTTAATTATTTATATCATTTGCCGTTATTTCTCTATACATTTTTCGTATTTGCGCTTTATCCTGGAAATTTAGATATAGGAATTGCCGTTACGCTGCTTTCCAATTCCTTTATTATTTTAATTTTAACAGACGTGAATGAGGATACCAATAAGAAATCTTACATTCTAATCGGTACATTGCTCGTCATTAATTATATTTTTCTGCCTACAACATGGCCAATGATATTATTCGTTATTTTACACGTTATTTCAACGTCGCAAAGAATTGGTCTGCAACTTTTTCGGGTCATCTTTGGTGCAGCTTTAACTATTTTTTCTTATTTTTCTGTCGTATATTTCCTTGGATACCATTCTTGGAATGAAGCCTATCTTCCGTTTTATTATTTCAATTGGACGGTAGATTTTCAATCTTTATATCCACTTATACCTGTGGTCTTATTGCTTTTGTACGCAGTTTTAGATCATTTTAACAATTACAATAAAAAAAGTCCGGTAAGTAAATATAAATATACTTTCATCCTTATTTTCACGGTGGCGCAACTGCTTACGATTGTATTTTACATGGGATCTCACTATGAATATTTGCTACTTTTGGCTTTACCAATCAGTATTATATTAAGCAGAATGTTAAATTTTTTACCCAAATATTGGATGCGAGAAGTAGGACTTTGGAGCATCATCATTTGCTTATTAATTTTCAAAATCAGTTATTATTTTAAATATTTTTAACCATGGTATTAATAGAAGATAAACTTATCTCTGAAGAAATTTTCTCAGAAGAATTTGTGTGCAACCTAAGTAAATGCAAGGGAGCTTGCTGTGTAGAAGGCGATGTAGGAGCACCACTAGATGAGAATGAAACAAAAATTTTGGACGAAATCTACGATAAAGTAAAACCCTACCTAACAGCAGAAGGTATAGAAAGCATAGAAAAGCAGGGGAAATGGGAAATTGATGCACGAGATGGAGATTACGTGACGCCAATGGTGGAAGGGAAACAATGCTCCTACGTAACCTACGATGCAAAAGGAATCACAAAATGCGGTATAGAAAAAGCGTATGAAGATGGAGTGATAGACTATCAAAAGCCGATATCTTGCCACCTCTACCCTATTCGTGTGAAAGAATACGCTACATTCACAGCTTTTAATTATGATGAATGGCCTATTTGTAGCCCAGCTTGTGCGCTAGGAAAAGAATTGAAAGTTCCTGTTTACAAATTCGTGAAAACGCCATTGATAAGAAAATATGGTGAAGAATTCTATCAAACACTTTCCGATGCCGCAGATGAATGGAAAAAGGAGTTTGGATCAAAATAAAATAATCAGCTTTATTTTAAAATATAAAATTTTGGAATAAAAAATAATACAGTAGTTAAAATAATGACAGTAACGATAATTGGAGTCGGATTGATAGGTGGTTCGATGGCTTTAAAGCTGAAAAATCAGCAATTTGCAAGCAAAATATATGGGGTAGATTTCAATGAACAAAACCTTCACAAAGCATTAGAATTAAAAATAATAGATGAAGCTGTAAATTTGGAATTTGCAATTAAAAATTCAGATTTAATAATTCTCGCAATTCCCGTAGATTCATCTCAGAAATTATTGCCGAAAATTCTTGATTTTTGTACAGAAAATCAAACGGTGATGGATGTTGGTTCTACAAAATTTGAAATTACAAAAGGCATAAAAAACCACATCAACAAATCCCGTTTTGTGGCGTCTCACCCAATGTGGGGAACAGAAAATTCTGGTCCAGGAGCTGCAACTTCAGATGCGTTTGGTGGTAGAGCTGCTGTAATTTGCGAGGCAGAAAATTCTGCTACGGATTCTTTAGAACTTGTAAAAAAAGTCTACGAAAATCTAGAAATGAATCTTCTTTATATGTCTTCCGAAGATCATGATATTCACACCGCTTATATTTCCCATATATCCCATATTACTTCTTATGCATTGGCAAATACAGTATTAGAAAAGGAAAAGGAAGAAGATACCATATTTCAATTAGCGAGCTCTGGTTTTAGTAGCACCGTACGTTTGGCAAAATCTCATCCAGAAATGTGGGTTCCTATATTTAAGCAAAACAAAGAAAATGTGTTGGATGTTTTGAATGAGCATATCTCACAACTTCGCAAATTTAAATCTGCACTAGAGAAAGACAATTTCGAATATTTGGAAGAATTGATCAGCAATGCAAACAAAATAAGAGGAATTTTGAAGTAGAAATTATCAACCGCAAGAAATATTAAACAAAAAAAATCCGCAAAAAATAAATTTTGCGGATTTAATATTTTAAAATAAATTAATAAAACTTAAGCATTTTCTGCTGCTACAGCTTCATTTTTTTCATTTTCTGCTTTGATGATTTCTAAAAATTCATCGTGAGAAATAACTACTTCTTCTTTGGTAGCTTTTTCTAAAATCACGTCTTTTAGTTTATTCATCGCAACTTCTTGAGAAATTTGCTTCACTTGATCTTCACTTTTCAACATTTCGGCAGCATATTTTTGTACTTCTTCATCTGCAATATGATGCAAACCATACATTGCCATTTGATTGCGTATTGCTTGTTCTGCTTGTGAAAGAATATCTGCATAATCGATTTTTACATCGTTATCATTCATCAATTTACCTTCAATAATCTGAAATTTTAATTGATTTTTTTCTGCTTGAAAAACTTCTTTTGCTTGATCTTCAGTTTTAATGTTTTCATTATTAAACATCAACCATTTGATTAAGAAAGCATCTGGAAGTTGAATTTCTTCTTTCTCATTAAGTTCAGCTAAAACTTGATTTACAAAATGAACATCTGCATTTTGCTGAAAATATTCATCCAATTCAGTTTTTACTTTCGTTTTCAGTTCTTCTTCAGTTTTTATTTCGTCTTTACCATAAACTTTATCAAAAAGATCTTGATCTAATGCATGGTTTTTCGTTCCGTAGAAATCCTTCACAGTCAATTCTACTTCATCATGATGCAATTGCTCTAGCTCTGGCTTAGAAAAACTAAATGCCTTTGCCAAATCTTCATTCGCAAGAAGATCTGCTTTGCTTACACGTAGAGTTTCATCCATTTTCATAGATTTCAACATCTTGAATGCATCTTTATGTTCCGCGTTTATGGTTACATTTTTCGGCTGATGAATGTGCTCACCTTCTGCTTCTGCTTCTACAACTTGTTTGATTTCTACATTGATGTGAGAATCTTTACCAATTTTATCTTGTGGAATTTGCTCAGCAAAACGCTTTTGCATATTTTCTATAGATTGAGAAACTTCTTTGTCAGATGCTTCAACTTTGTAGAATTTTGCTTTATATTTAGCTAAATCTATGGTGAATTCAGGTTCAAAACCAACTTCAAAACCAACAGAAAGTTGTTCTTTTTTATAATCGAAATCGTCTACAGGAATAGGAACTGGCTGCCCTACCAAACGCAATTTATTTTCGTTAATGAATCCGTTTAAAGATTCGCTCACCAATTTATTAATTTCTTCATAAGCAATTGGCGCTTCATATTGCTTTTTCACCATGCTCATTGGCACTTTTCCCTTTCTAAAACCAGGGATATTTGCAGATTTTGCATAATTGTGAAGTTGCTTTTCTACTTTCGTTTTATAATCTGCATTATCGATAGTTACAGTAAGTAGTGCACTTACATCATCGTGATTTTGTTTAGTAACGTTCATTTTCTATAAAATTTTAGGTTGCAAAAATAGCAATTTTTTTTCGAATAGCGATTTGCTTTACGCTAAAGAAATGTTAATGTTATTTTTTGTTATATTTAAATTAATTTTCCATTTCTAGGGCTATATCTTCCCACAGTTGAAGTTCTTTTGCGAGATCTTCTTTTAGCAATTCATAATCTTCTAATTCCTTTGCCGAAGGATTTTTTTGAGTAAATTCTCTCTCCAATTTTTTGATGGTTTTCTCGAAATCAGCAATTTTCTCCTCCGTTTTTTGAAGTTTATTTTTTAAAACTTTTTGCTCTTTAGATTCAAAAGCTGGTTCTTTCTCTACAATTGGTTTGCTTGCTTCCAATTCTCTTTCAGCTTTAGACTCTTGAAGTTTAGATCTTTCTGCAGAAATTTCTCGGATAGATTCTTTTTGGCGGTAGGTTAAATATTCATTAATATCTCCTAAAAATTCTTTCATAGATCCATCTCTAAATTCGAAAATCTTATCTGCAACTCCTTGCAGAAATTCTCTATCGTGAGAAATAACAATCAAAGTTCCTTCATATTTATTCAAAGCCATTTTGATGATTTCCTTAGATTGAATATCCAAGTGATTGGTTGGCTCATCCATAATCAAAACATTGAATGGACGCAGTAATAATTTACACAAAGCCAAACGGTTTCTTTCTCCACCAGAAAGTACTTTTGTTTTCTTCGTTACATCATCCCCTTGAAAAAGGAAACTTCCCAGCAAATCTCGAACTCTTGGTCTTGTTTCTTCGGTTGCAGCATCTTCTGCTTCTTCCAAAACGGTTTTATTTGGCGTCAAAACTTCTTCTTGGTTTTGTGCAAAATAGCCGATATTTACGTTATGTCCCAAATTCCATTCTCCAGAATAATCATTGATTTCTCCTGATAAAATTTTTGCAAGAGTAGTTTTTCCTTGACCATTTTGACCAAGAAGTGCAATTTTTTCACCTCTTTCTACGAAGAAATCTACCCCATCAAAAACTTGTTTCTTTCCATAAGCTTTTCCTAAATTTTTGGCTTCAAAAACTATTTTTCCGGGAACTACAGATTGTACGAAACGAATATTGAATTTAGAAACATCATCTGTATCTACTTCAATACGATCTAATTTATCTAATTTTTTTATTAAAGATTGCGCAAATGAAGATTTGGTTGCAGAAGCACGAAAACGGTTGATATTATCTTCCATCTGCTTTATTTCTACATCCTGATTTTTCTTCGCTTGAATTTGCTTCTCTTTCCGCTCAATACTTAATTCTAAATATTTGGTATAGTTGGCTTTATAGTCGTCAATTTTTTTATTATTAATATCAAAAGTTCTATTGCAAACTGCCGTCATAAACTGCTTATCGTGGCTTACAAGAACAATTGCTCCATTATATTCTTTCAAAAAAGATTCTAGCCAAATGATAGATTCCATATCCAAATGGTTGGTTGGCTCATCCAGAAGCATCAAATCATTTTTTTGAAGTAGAAGTTTTGCTAATTCTATTCTCATTCTCCAACCACCAGAAAATTCGTCGGTAATTTTATGAAAATCATTTGCTTTAAAACCAAGACCAAACAACACTTTTTCTACATCACCTTCCAAATTATAAGCGTCATGATGCATCAGAAGATCATTCAGATCCGTCATTTTTTGGATGAGTTGATCATAAGAATCACTTTCATAGTCGGTTCTTGTCGTCAACTGAATATTCACTTCATCCAATTCATTTTTCAGCTCATTCACTTTTTCAAAAGCTTGCATGGTCTCATTCCACACCGTTCTTCCTTTCACAAAATCTAAATCTTGTTTCAAAAAACCGATGGTAATATTTCCTTCCGGAACGATGGTTCCTTCGTAGAAATTAATTTCTCCGGTGAACATTTTTAATATGGTAGATTTTCCAGCTCCATTTTTACCAACCAAACCTATTTTATCATCTTTTTTGATGGTGAAATTGACGTTTGAAAATAAATAATTTCCTGAATGATGAAGACCTAAACTTTGAACTGAAAGCACGATTTTATATTTTTAAAATGAATGATTTTAACAATTTGCAAAAGTACACATTATTTGAAAGATGAGAAAATGGATATCTGTGATTTTTAAACTGTTTTTTTTGTACAGAAATTTTGTAGTAATTTTATAACTTAAATTTAACACTGCAAAATTTAAAAACAATTGCACTTTGAAATATCTACTATTCATCTTTTGTATATTTATAAATATGAACTCACAAACAATATTTGATTTTAATGCTGATGCTAAACTTAGCAATTGGCAAGTTGTAGACGATGTGGTAATGGGCGGAAAATCTTTGGGTACTTTTGGTTTAAATGCCGAAGGTCACGGAATTTTCAAAGGTCTGGTTTCCTTGGAAAATAATGGTGGATTCTCTTCTGTGAAGTATAATTTTGATAAAATATTTGTAAAAAATAACGCCAAAATATCTTTGAAAGTGAAAGGCGACGGGAAAGACTATCAATTTAGAATTAAAGCCAAATCTGTAGAATCTTATTCTTACATCCACACATTTTCTACCGATGGAAGTTGGCAAACGATTGAAATTCCACTGAATGTATTCTATCCCTCGTTTAGAGGTAGAAAACTAGATATTCCCAATTTTTCCGAAAATTCTATGGAAGAAATTGCTTTTTTAATTGCTAATAGCAAACAAGAAAAATTTGAGCTAGTAATAGATAAAATTGAATTAATATAAATTCTTACATTGCAGATCACAAAAAATTAATTTAAACAAATGAAAAATCTATATTTAATTTTCCTGCTTTTACTTTCTACGATGGTTTTTGCGCAAAAAAAGACAGGCAAAAAACTTCCTCCTCCACCACCACCAGAACCACCAGCTGTGATAGAATATTCCGAAGAATACAAGACACTTTTACAAGAAGATTCTAATAAATGTTTCGTTTTAAAAGAGGAAGAAAAAAAAGAGTCCCTTATTCATTACACAGAAACCTTGATAGAATCTGGATGGCCATCCAAAAATGCAAGAATCATAAAAACAACATCTACAGCAGATCCCGTGAAAGTGGAAGAGGCTGAGAAAAAAGGATATCTGATAATGAATACGCAAACTATGCAATTTATAGAAGGTGTTTCCACATTAGAAAAAAATATTCTCACCTTCACTCCAGAAAAAAAAGATAGATTTTCTACGGAAGTTTTCAAGATTTTCTATAAACCTAAATCAAAAAAAGTGAACTATTTGGAAAATGCTAAACATCAAAAATTTATTGAGGGGAAATGTTTAGAACCCACAGTTTCTATGTGATAATCATAAAAAGATATAATATTGTTTGTATTTTTGCAGAAATAAAATCAAATGAACTAAATTATTTGATAAAAAATCTGCTAAAATGTTTGTTGAAATTTTGATGTGTACTTATAATGGGGAAGATTTTCTAGAACAGCAAATACAATCTATTTTAGCACAAACTTATAAGAATTTCAAACTCATAATAGTAGATGATATTTCCCAAGATAGAACAGTAGAAATCATTAAAAAAATGATGAAAACTGATGCTAGAATAGAATTTCATCAGAATGAAAAAAATTTAGGCTACTTCAATAATTTCCTTTCTGGACTAGACTTCGTGACTTCAGAGTATCTATTTTTTGCAGATCAAGATGATGTTTGGCTGAAAAATAAAATAGAAATTCAGTTGAAAGATTTAATGCAAGAAAAGGAAAACGTATTTATGAATTTCACAAATTCCTTTCTTTTGTATGGTGAGCTCAACATTAATTCTAAACATGCAACCAAAAGAAACCCAGATAATATTAAAAAATATTACAATTCGCCAATAGAACTGGCCTTAAAAAACATCGTTGCGGGACATACAATTTTAATAAAAACCCATCAAATTCCTAGAATCAAAGATAGAATGTCTAAAATTGTAGACAAAAAAAATCTCTATTTTGATTATGTTCTCACGCTTCTATTGTTAGATAAAGGAAGAATAAAATACTTGGATCAATCTTTGGTTTATTTTCGCCAACATCCAAAGAGTACTTCCACCATAATGAGGATGAACTACTATAAATACGTTTCTTCCAACGCTTTTGCATTTTCCCAAATAAGCGAATCGTCTAAAAATGTACAATATTTTTCTGCCTTGGATAACACATTTTTAAAAAAATCTAATTTCCCGACCTATTCCAAACTTTTGTATCAAAATCTTCTGAATTTTAAATTAATTTCCAACAATTACGATTTCTTTACCAACAAAGTAAAATTTTCTAATTTTAAAAAAATCCGCAGAACTTTTCGATTGTCCTATCGTTTTTCTAAACAGAAATAATAGGTGAGCAAAAGAATAAATATTCATTCCATAAATTTGTAATTCAGTTTCATTTAATTATCACATACAAAAATTTCAAACAGAAGAAGATTTCAAAAGAGACTCAACATCATTATTTCAAAGGATCCAAATTACACCAGATATTATAAAACAAGCTATTCTACATGCTATAAATAAAGGTTGGACCCCCAAATGAAAAAGGGAATGAATTTAGAATAAATTGTATTGATGAAAATCTGCAACTTACTTTAAAACCTATAATTAAACTGTGAAATCGCAGATCCTAAATCTTCGTCAGTTTCGCAAATTTTAAGATTAAATTTTTCTCGCCTTCATATTGGAAAATCACTTTTGCTTTGACGTTTGCAGGATCGCTTCCATCTAGAAATTCTACTTTCCCCACGCCAAAACGATCATGACGAACGCTGTCTCCCACTTCAATATCTTCCGAAGATTGTCCACTTGGATTGATGATTTTTGCGGTGCTCAGTGGTTTTAAATTTTTTGCAACCAATGTGCTGGCTTCTTTTTGCAAGGTTTTTTTGGCTTCTTTCTTTTTCAAGAAAGGTGAAGAAAAACTTTCGTCTCCAAAAATATTGGATTGCAAGCCAGAATGATTGATCAATCTGCTTTCTACTGCTGGATTTATCAATTCTAAAAATTTACCATCTACTTCGCTCAAAAAACGAGAAGGTTCGCAATCTTTAATTTTCCCCCATTGAAATCTTGAAACTGCGTAGGTGAAAAAAGCACTTTTTTCTGCTCTCGTTAATGCTACATAAAATAATCTTCGCTCTTCCTCAAGTTCTTCTCGTGTGCTAGAGCTCATAAAACTTGGGAAAAGATCTTCTTCCAAACCTACCAAATGCACCACCGGAAATTCCAAACCTTTGGAAAGGTGTATCGTCATTAATGATACTTTTTCCGCATCATCATCGTCTTTTTTATTTTGTGTATCTGCAGAAAGCGCGATATTTTCTAGGAAATTAGACAAACTTGGGTCGCCATCTTCCACTTGCTGCTGCTCTTCTATGAAACCCTGCATGGAATTCATCAATTCGTGCACGTTTTCTAAACGGGAAATTCCTTCGGGAGTTTGATCGTCTTTTAGGTTTTTTATCAAGCCAGAACGCTTGCCAATTTCCATGGTTACATGGTAGACATCTTCAGTTTTCAATAAAACCTGCCCGGCTTTTATCATGCTCCAAAAATCTGATAGTTTGGTGATGATGCCATTATTCAAGCCTAATCTTGGCGCATAATAGCCCAGATCATTCAAAATTTTTGAAATGGGCAAACCTTGAGAATCTGCAAAAACAATCAATTTATTTTGTGTGGTATTTCCAATGCCACGAACGGGATAGTTGATGACGCGCATCATGGCTTCGGCATCGTTTTCATTGACCAATAATCGCAAATAAGCTATCAAATCCTTTACCTCTTTCCTTTGATAAAAGCTCAAACCACCATAAACTCGGTACGGAATGTTTTTCCTACGCAATGCATCTTCAAAAGCTCTGGTTTGAGAATTGGTGCGGTATAAAATTGCAAAATCGCTAAATTTTTTCTGTTTGAAATTGTGCATTTCCCAAATGTTTCCTGCCACAAAATTGGCTTCGTCTGCATCAGAAAGTGCGCGGTAGATTTTTATTTTATCACCTTCTTCATTTTCACTAAATACATTCTTTTTGAATTGTTGAAGATTTTTTGCAATAACTGCATTGGCAGCATTTACGATGTTTTGCGTAGAGCGATAATTTTGTTCCAAAGAAACCGTGACAGCATCTGGATAATCTTTCTTAAAATTTAAAATATTATAAATATTTGCACCACGAAAAGAATAAATCGATTGTGCATCGTCTCCTACCACACAAATATTTTCAAATTTTGAAGCCAAAGCTTTCACAATTAAATATTGAGAATGATTGGTATCTTGGTACTCATCTACTAATATATATCTAAATCTATCTTGGTATTTTGCCAAAGTTACGGGAAACCTTGTAAGCAATTCGTTGGTTCTTAAGAGTAAATCGTCAAAATCCATGGCTCCATTTCTGTAGCATGCTTCTACATATTTTTGGTAGATATCGCCCATTTTCCGCATATTTGCTTTTTCATCTGCTTCAATCAAATCTAGATTGTTGTAGTAGGCTTTTACGGTAATTAAATTATTCTTGTACTGCGAAATTCTATTTTGAACTTTCTTTGGCTTATATAGATCTGAATCCAAAGCCAAATCTTTGATGGCTTTTTTGAGTACATTTAAAGAATCTTGCTGATCATAGATCGTAAAATTGGAAGGAAAACCTAATTGATGCCCTTCACTACGCAAAATTCTAGCAAACACGGAGTGAAAAGTTCCCATCCAGAGTGCTTTTGCTTCGCTATTACCTACCACTTTTGCAATTCTAATTTTCATTTCCTTTGCAGCTTTGTTGGTAAAAGTAAGCGCAAGAATATTGAACGGGTCTATTCCGTTGGTTATCAGATGCGCTACACGCATGGTAAGAACGCGGGTTTTCCCAGAACCTGCACCTGCAAGTACCATCAATGGTCCATTGATAGTGGTTACAGCTTCATGTTGTGGTTCGTTCAATCCTTCTAAATAGTTCATTTTTACAGCAAATTTTTGAAGTCCAAATTTACCATTTTAAAAAGGATAATTCAAATTTTGAGAAAATTAGAGAAGAAAAATTTGTACTGAAAGGATTTTTTCCCTCGCTGATTTCAGAGATTGAGAAGATTATTATATTGCATTAG
This sequence comes from Frigoriflavimonas asaccharolytica, assembly GCF_013294015.1. GTDB lineage: Bacteria > Bacteroidota > Bacteroidia > Flavobacteriales > Weeksellaceae > Frigoriflavimonas > Frigoriflavimonas asaccharolytica. The sequence goes on along the minus strand of NZ_JABSNO010000002.1, from coordinate 202,563 downwards.
TTTGATAGAAATCAATCATCCTTTTTAATATTACTAAAAGTTTTAAATATTAAGTAAATAGCCAGAAACTCAACCATCATTCCTGATATTATTAAAGCATTTGCAGAAAAATCTATTTTTAAAAAATGTACCACTACTCCGCCAATTATCAATAGTAAGCCAAGAACAAAAAGTGCGATGTTTAATTTCATATATTTGATTGAATGGCAAATTTAGACAAAAAAGCTGCATATTTTAATAGAAATTAACATCCAAAACGTAAAAAGACACCTTATAGTTTTCATAAATTTCATATTTTAGCAATAAATTTATAAAATAGATTTACAAAATAGATTCAAAAATTTAGTCACTTTTGTAACATCACCTGCAATTTTTATACTTATTCAATAAATAATATAATCTATCATAATGAAAAAAAGAATTATTTCCGCTGCGATGATTGCCTTTCTTGGGGTAATTGCTAGTGCGCAGCAAATTAAATTTGAAGAATACAACTTGCCAAATGGCTTGCATGTAATTCTTCATCAAGACAATACTGCACCAGTGGTAACAACTGGAGTTATGTATAATGTAGGTGCAAAAGATGAAGAAAAAGGCAGAACTGGTTTTGCACATTTCTTTGAGCATTTGCTTTTTGAAGGTACTGCAAACATCAAACGTGGAGAATGGTTTAAAATTGTTTCTTCTAACGGAGGTGCAAACAATGCCAATACCAACAACGACAGAACCTACTATTACGAAACTTTCCCATCTAACAATGAGCAACTGGGTCTTTGGATGGAATCTGAAAGAATGAGAAAATCTGATATCAGCCAATTGGGTGTTGATACGCAAAGAGAGGTAGTGAAAGAAGAAAAAAGATTGAGAATGGACAACCAACCTTATGGAAATCTTTTTACAGAAGTACAAAAAAATCTATTTACAAAACATCCTTACCATTGGTCTACCATTGGATCTATGGATGATTTGAATGCTGCAAAATTAGTGGAATTCCAAAATTTTTACAAAAAATTCTACGTTCCAAATAACGCAACATTGGTTGTAGCTGGTGATATAGATGTAGCACAAACGAAAAAATGGATAGAAACTTATTATGGTTCTATTCCACAAGGAACAGTAGCTCCAAAAAATTTCCCGAAAGATGATCCAATTACTGTTCAAAAAGAAATTACAGCTTACGATCCAAATATTCAGATTCCAGCTTATGTAACGGCGTACAGAACACCAGGAAATCAGGAAAAAGATTCTTATGTTTTGACAATGTTGTCTACTTATCTTTCTGGTGGAAAATCTTCTGTTTTGTACAAAAAATTGGTAGATGAGGAGAAAAAAGCATTGCAAGTTGCCGCTTTCAACCAAACATTAGTAGATTACGGAATTTTTGCATTTTTTGCTTTACCAATGGGAGAAACTTCTAGAGCTGTATTGCAAGGTGACATTGATGCTGAGATTAAAAAATTGCAAACTAATTTAATATCTGAAGAAGATTACCAAAAATTGCAAAACCAATTTGAAAATCAATTTGTAAATTCAAATTCTAGTATACAAGGTATTGCTTCTTCTTTAGCAAGCTACAGTGTAATGAATGGTAATACAAATCTTATCAATAAAGAAATAGATATTTACAGAGGCATCACAAGAGAAGACATCCGCAATGCTGCAAAAAAATATCTGAACCCAAATCAAAGAATCATTCTTAACTACTTACCAGAAAAAAAATAAGATAATGAAGAGAAATTATAAATATATTGCAATGGCTTTCTTGGTTTCAGGAATGCTATCTGCGCAGAAAATAGACATCAATAAGATGCCAACTGCAGGTCCAACTCCTGTAATCAATATTGCACAGCCGAAAACTTTCACACTATCTAATGGTATGCAAGTAATGGTAGTAGAAAACCACAAATTACCTAGAGTTACTGCAAGCATTTCTATGGATAGACCTCCTTATTACGAAGGTAGTATTGTAGGTGTTAGCGATATCATGTCTGATCAATTGGGCAATGGTACTACTACGATGAGCAAAGAAAAATTCAATGCGAGAGTAGATTATCTTGGAGCAAGTTTAAATTTAAGTAGTGGTGGTGCAGGTGCAAACACGCTTTCTAAATATTTCCCAGAAATACTTTCTATGATGGCAGATGGAATGATCAATCCATTGTGGTCTGCAGAAGAAGTAGAAAATTCTAAAAACAGGACTATAGAAAGTCTTAAATCAGAAGAAAAAAGTGCAGACGCAATTGCAGGAAATGTTTCTTCTGCGTTGATCTATGGTAAAAATTCTGCAATGGGTGAATTTCAAACAGAAGAATCTGTGAAGAAAATTACTCTTGCTGATGTGAAAAATATTTACAATAAATATTACGGACCAGACAATGCTTATATGGTTATTGTAGGAGATGTGAAATTTGACCAAGTAAAATCAATGGTTGAAAAAGCATTCAACGGTTGGAAAAAAACAAACGTAAAATATGATGCAATTCCTGCTGCAAAAAACTTAACTACAACAGAAATTGATATCGTAGATGTACCAAATGCTGTACAATCTGTAGTTTCTGTAAATAACGTAACAGATCTTAAGACAAATAACCCACAATATTTTGCTGCAAAAATTGCCAATTACATTCTTGGTGGTGGTGGAGAAGCAAGATTATTTATGAATCTTCGTGAGAAAAATGCATTTACGTATGGAGCGTATTCTTCTTTAAGCACTAGTAAATATGCACCAAATTTCTCTGCATCTTCTAGCGTAAGAAATGAAGTTACAGATAAAGCAGTAATGGAATTCATGAATGAATTAAAAGGAATTACTGGCAAAAAAGTAACTGCAGAAGAACTTTCTAATGCAAAAGCAAAATTGAAAGGAGATTTCATCCGTTCTTTAGAGCAACCTGCAACTATCGCAAGTTTCGCTTTGAGCCTTAAAACTCAAAATTTACCTTCAGATTTTTATACAAACTATTTAAAATCTATTGATAAAGTGACTTTGGATGATGTAGAAAAAGCTGCAAAAACAGTTATTTTACCTGGTAATTCTAGAATTTTTGTTGCTGGTAAAGCTTCAGAAATTTCTGAAGGACTAGAAAAACTAGGTTATCCAGTGAAATACTTTGATAGATTTGCAAATCCGGTTGCAAAACCAGTTGCTCAAAAAGTAAGTGCAGATGTAACTGTAGGTGCAATTGCAGATAAATATATCGCTGCGATTGGTGGAAAAGCAAACGTAGATAAAGTATCTTCTTACAGCATGAACGGAACTATTTCTATGCAAGGACAGACCATCAATATGAAAAAGACTGTTGCTAAAGGTGGAAAAGAGGCTAACTTGATAACAATGGGTGCAATGACTTTACAGAAAGATGTATTCGATGGAAAAGCTGGATATACGGAAGCGCAAGGTCAAAAAACCGCATATACGGCTGAACAAATTGCAGAGAAAATGCAGAATAAAGACGTTTTTCAAGAACTTGGTTTTGCAAATTCCGCAAGTTATAAAGTTGCAGGTATAGAAAAAATCAACGGAGATGATTCTTACGCTGTAAAAAATGATGATACTACGTACTACTACAGTGTAAAAACAGGTTTGAAAACAGGAGAAACTTCTACAGTAAAAACTCCACAAGGAGAAGTGAAAATTCCAACTACATTTTCTGACTACAAAGAAGTAAACGGAGTGAAAATGCCTTTCAAAATTGGTGTAAACCAAATGGGAATGGACATGACTATTGAAATTAGCTCTTACGATGTAAATAAAGCTACAGACGCAGATTTTAAATAAAATCTGTCTTCAAATTATAAATAAATGGCATCTTCGGATGTCATTTTTTATTTATACGCATTTAAATTTTGAGGTTGTGCAAAAATAGTTTATTTTTGCATCTCTAAATAACAAAGAAGAATGAACACAATATTTATATTATTCATGGTGCTAATAGTAATAGCATGCGTACTTTTGGTAATCATCATTATGGCACAAAATCCAAAAGGTGGCGGTTTGTCTGGTACTTTTGGAGGTACATCTCCTGCACAATTTGGTGTACAAAGAACCAATGATTTCATGGAAAAATCTACGTGGACTTTAGGTGGTGTAATAATCGTTTTATGCCTTATGAGTGTGATATTAACTGCAAATCCTGCATTAATAAATGCCTCTACGAAATCTAAAGATGCAGCTCCTGCAAAAACTGAAGCTCCTGCAAATAGCAACACTCCAGTTCAAGCTCCTGCTACAAAATAAATTTATTTTTTTAAAATATAAAAGCGTTTCAAAAATTGAAACGCTTTTTTTTGTAGAATTATCCCCAAAAAGAATCATCCTCGTTAAAGAATACATCCTCCAACCAAGATGTTAAAGACATTTTGTACAAAAGCTCTTCTGACAAAGGTATAAACGAAGAATCAAAGAATTCTACAGAAATTACGGGATTATGTCTATCAATAATCGCTATGTTATTTTTATCATAAAATGGATAATTTATAACATCCTTATTCGTAGTAATCATTTTTCTACCAGAAGCCAAAACTTCGAAGGTTCGCATTGTCAATCCATTCTGAAATGGTTTTTGAATATCCAAAACGGCCTTAGATTTTTGATAAATTTCCGAAATTTGAATGTGAGACAATTCATCATAACTGATTTTAGCTAAATCAATCTTTTTTAAATTTCTATCCAAAATTTTCTTTAATAATAAAACAGATCTAGAATTTGAAAAATAATAAAAATTAGTTATTAAATTTAGTTTCTTAGCTAAATTTTCTACCATTTCACCCACCAAAAATCGATCTGTGTGCGCACTTCCTACAAAGCAAACATCATATTTAAAATCAGTAGTTTCTTGCTTGTTTAGATAAACTTCGTTAAAAAATAAAGGACGAAATTGCATTTTAAATTCTACGGCATCTTTCCGATCAAAAATTAATTTTTTATCAAAATATTGTAGAATATTTGCGATTTTTGGATATTCTGAAATTGGATCATAACCATAATAAATTATTTTTGTTGCTGGATGATCTATTTTGAATTGCTTTAAAAAAAATACTGGTACAGTTTCTCCCTTTATGATCAATAGAAAATCATAATCTTTGGCAGAAGTTTCATTCAAAATATTTTGATAATAATTTCGAATAATTTTTTGATAGAAATTTCTTTTAACTCTAATAATTCCCTTGGTGAAGGTAGAATTAGAAGGTCTTTCGTTATAATAATCTACCGTTGCTCCAAAATTTTGCAATTGCTGTACGATTACTTTTTCATAATTAAAAAAAGCAGCGGAGAAGAAAATTATTTTTTTGCCTTCAAATTTTTTCATTTTCTTAGAAAACCTTTTGCTTTCATTTCATCCAAAGATTGTTGGAAATTATTAGTTTCTAATTTTTGTGTAGAAACCCAATCTGTAAAGCGTTTCAAACCGGTTTCAAAATCTATTTTTGATTCAAAATTCAGATCATTTTTAATACGAGAAATATCTGCAAAATTATGGCGAATATCCCCAATCCGAAATTGTCCCGTAATATTTACGTCAACTTTTTTCTTATAATTTTTAATTAAATTTTCTGCAACTTCAAGTACATTTGTGGAAATCCCAGATCCAACATTGTAGATTTTATGATTAGAAATTTCATTTTCTACAACCAGCTTTATCGCTTCTACTCCATCATCAATATGAAGAAAATCGCGAGATTCTTTGCCATCTTCAAAAATATTTAAATTTTCTCCGTTCAAAATTTGGGTAGAAAAGATCGATAAAATTCCGGTATATGCATTTTTCAAAGATTGTCCTTCTCCGTATACATTTTGAAAGCGTAAAATTGTAGTTTGTATCTCTAAACTTGGGCAAATTGCCTGCAACATTTGCTCTTGTGTTTGCTTGGTAATTCCGTAAATTGAACTTGGATGAATTTTGGAATTTTCATCAGTAGAAACCAATCCTAAAATTTCACCATTTTCTCCACAGATTTCAAAATTTCCGGCAGACATTTCCTCGGGATTTCTATGCTTTGGGTAGCAAAAATTTCCTTTTTCATCCACATATTTCCCCTCTCCATAAACGGCTCTTGTAGAAGCAAGAATTATTTTTTTAATAGAATGTTTTTCCGTCATCAAAACTTCAAGCATTTGCGAAGTACCGAGAATATTGGTTTCTGTGTATTTAGAAATTTCATACATCGATTGTCCGGTTCCAGTTTCTGCAGCAAGATGGATGATGATATCTTGCTTTTTTATAGCTTTTTTCCAATCTTCCTTATTACGAACGTCGCCTTTTATAAATTCTACTTTACCAAGAATATTTTGGTATAAAGAAGAATCTGTTTGTGGATTTTCGCCATGTATTTGCTGAGATAAATTATCTAAAACGGTAATATTATAACCAGATTTCATAAGATATAATGCAAGATTGCTTCCTATAAAACCTGCGCCACCAGAAATGAGAATGTTCTTCAAATTGAAATGTATTAACTATAAACTTTAAAAAATCTAATTTACTAAAAAATAAATTTAAATTTGCAATAAAATAAAATAGCATTGAGATTAATTACATTAGAAGACTTTAAAGATATTTACATCAAATTTCATCAAAGAGGTTTAACTTTTTTATTATCAAAATTATCTTTCAATTCTTATTTGAGAACAAAAACTGCATTCAATGATTTCCATATTGAAGCTTCCAATTTTTGGATAATTCCAGCTGTTCGAGAAAGATGGAATATTTTAATCACCGGCAATGCAGAAAAGACGTACGAAGAATTTATCACAGAAAATTATTTCCAAGATAAAAAACAATTGAGAGTTTTATCTCTTGGTTCTGGTGTTTGCAGCCACGAGATAAGACTTGCAGCACTCAATCCTCATTGGGAAATAGATTGTTTTGATTTTTCTGATGAATTATTAGCAAATGCTAAAAATATATCTGATGGTAAAAAATTGACTAACATCCACTATTTCGCAGAAAATATAATGGAATTTAAGTTTGAAAAAAACAGTTACGACATTGTTTTTTTTCACGCATCTCTTCATCATTTTGACGATATTCCAAACTTTTTCACCAACATCATAAACACTGCTTTAAACAAAACTGGGTATTTAATCATCAACGAATTTGTAGGAAAAAATCGTTTACAATACTCAAAGATTCAAATAGATTACATCAATAAAGCTTTGAAACTCATCCCTAAAAAATATCGGAAAATATTAAAAACGACTTTATACAAAAATAAATATTATAGTTCTGGTATTTTGAGAATGATAATTGCAGATCCGTCTGAATGTATAGATTCTGAAAGCATTTTGCCTATCGTTAATAAAAACTATGAGACGATTTTGGAAAAGAAATACGGTAATAATCTTTTGCAAAGTGTTTTCAAAGATATTGCGCATCATTTTGTACCAGAAAATAATGAAACTTTGTCTTTAGAAAAACAAGAAATCTTAAATAAAATTTTCAAACTAGAAGATGAGTTTTTGACGAATAATCCAAGTGATTATGTTTTTGGAATTTACAGACTGAAATAATTTCAATAGTTGCTTGTAATGAGCAAAAACCAATATATTATTAATAATAGATTTTTTTTGTAGATTTTTTCTATGAATTTGTTCAGATATTATTTAGAACTAAAGTATCATAACTCGATTTTTGAGATGTTAAGCAATATCACTTCCTATAAAATCTGCGCAACCAGAAATGAGAATGTTTTTCATTTTTATTTTCTACAAATTATAGAACGTTCGTTTTCTGCGAATCCTAAATAGTTATCTCCTTCAAAATTTCTAATTTCAGTCTTAAAACCAGCGATTTGAAGCCTCTTGTTTAGTCCGTCTATGGAATAAATCCTTACGTGATTATTTTGTCCGAAGAATTTTCTCTTTCCTGCTTTGAAGTTTTAGTGTAATATTCATAAATTTCACCATGCTTGAAAGGTGTTTGTATCAATAACACTCCATCATTTTTTAAAACTCTATACAATTCTCTCATCGCTTTTTCATCTTTTATAATGTGTTTTAATATATGATAGCAAACAATAACATCAAATTTTTCGTTTTCTGTTTCAATATTCGTGATATCAAAATGATAATCTGCGAGAAATTCATTTTCAAAATCTGAAGGAAAATAATTGATGTCTTTTCTTTCTTTCAAATTTTTATACATAATCCGAAGAGGCGAAAAATCTAAAAATACACCGTTTGCTTTTAAAAATTCACTGTTCAAAAGCATGTACAATCTTCTTGTTCTTGGAATACTACCACAAATTGGGCAGATTTTTTCTCCGTTTTCTAAAGTTGCAAAAGTTTTTAATTTTGTACCGCACAAATTACATTCGTGGCTATTTCCTGTATAAAATGGTAACAATAATTTTCTGAAAAAAACTTCATTTTCTACCAAAAGCTTTTGTGGAATTATTTTTTTCGCAAAGGCTTATAGATAATTATACATGAAAGAGAATTTACTTTTTTAAAAATTGAAAAGTCAAAAATAAGGATAAAATTTTTGAAAAATAAAATTCATTTTTAGAATTTCAATTTTTAAAAATTTCTGATTTGCAGAACCAAAAATTTTATTTTATAAAATATAAAATAGAATATCCATTCAAGAAAACTAATTCTCTTTTGATAATACATTTCCTTTAAATTTTTAAGAAAACCAAGATGCATTTCTTTTAAGTTTGCAGACAAACCAGAAACACCGAAAGTTCTTTTTCCGCCATTTGCAATTACCAATTCTTCATTTAAAAATGACATTTTATTCTTTTCAGAAATTCTTAACCAATAATTAACGTCTTCAGCATACCTTTGATTATCATTAAGATAGCCCGTATTTTCTAAAATTTTTCTTTTAAAAATAACCGTTGAAGGTTGGGTTTCATTTCTAAACAGTAATTTTCGGAAGGTAATTTCCGCAAGATTATTTTTACCAACTTTATAAGGATATTTGATGGTGTGGTTCGTTCTTCTACAGCTTAAAAAATCTATTTCTAAATTTTCAGTAAAAACATCCATTTGTTTTGATGTTTTCTCTGGAAACCAAATATCATCTGCATCTAAAAAAGCAATATATTCTCCATTGCAAATTTTTAAACCTGCATTTCTTGCTGCAGAAACTCCTTTATTTTCTTGATGAAGAAAAGAAATTTTAGCTTCCGGATTTTTATTAATAAATGTTTCAACTAAATTTTTACTGCTATCTGTAGAACCATCATTGATTACAAAAATTTCAAAATTTTCTAAACCGAAAGTTTGATTTAGTACAGATTCCAAAGCTGCTACAATGGTTTTTTCTGCATTGAAAAGTGGGATAATTACAGAAATCATCTTTCAGGTATAAATTTATTTTTATACAATAAAACAAAGCTAATGATAACAAACGGCATAGACATATTGAAAAAGTTTACATCAAAATAGGAGTTTATAAACACATTTTTCCATCCAAAATCTTTCAGATGTAATAAAAATGGTAGCAATGATGCACTGAAAAACAAAATCGCCGACCAAAATGCTATATCTAAAAAGTTTTTTACTTTAAATGATACAAGACAAGCAAAAAAAACAAATAATAAACTTAAAAATAAGGGCTGTTTTCCACCTTGTATTGTGAAGGGATTGTACTTAACAATCATTTGAAAATCTTGCGCATTGTGAAAAAAATAACTTAAAATAAATACATTTATTAGTGAAAATATAAAAACAAATATCAATTTTTGTTTTATTGAGAAACATATAAATGGTTTGAAAAGTAAGATCAACAAAGGTATTACGACAGAAAGTCTAGTAAGAAAAATCAATGCTGTGAAAACTGGAAGCCAAATTGTTCTAAATTTTTCATTCTTTGCAATATATTTCCAGCTCAAAAGAAGAAAGAAAACCAGCAATACAAAATTTGAGAATAAATCGCTTTTCACATAAATTTCCCAAAGATAACTTGGTGAAAATATCAATATCACCAAAGCTAGAAATCTCTGTTTATAATCATCAAAAATTTTAAAAAATAGAAACGCAAAAAGTAAAAAAACGAATGCTTGCAAATATCCAACACTTTCCAATAGTAGATAGAAAGGCATTCCTAAAATAATTAATGTAGGCAAATTAGAAGATTCTCTACCCAAAAAATCTGGAATATTATAAGGATATTGATTATTTAAAATCGCTTTTATACCAACTTCCATCGCAGACCAACGATCTACATTAAGAGAATTGCCATCTACAAAATAATTTACAAAACATACACTGATAAAAAAAATAGTAGCAAATATTATGAAAAACCACTTATAAACATTTTTTTTAAATTTTATTTTCAAATAAATAAAGAGAAAAAAAGTAATTAAAATTAAATATAAAGGAAGAACATATTCTACAAATTTTCCACCATATTTAAAAATAAAAAGAGAATTAACAAATAGATAAATGAAGCCTATTGAAAACTTACTTAAATTTTGAAAATCTTTAAAATTTTTTAATAAAATCATTCACTTATTTTTGAAAATTAATTAAGAACTACTTTCATCATAAGGAATTCTATTTTGTATGGATCTTCCTAATGATATTTCGTCTGCGTATTCTAGTTCGTCGCCTACCGAAATTCCACGAGCGATAGAGGAAAATTTTGCATTGAAATTTTTAAATTTTTTGTAAATGTAATAAGCTGTTGTGTCTCCTTCCATCGTTGCGCTCAATGCAAAAATGATTTCTTGAACATTTTTTTCCAGCTTTTTTTCTATGCTCGTAATATTCAATTGATTGGGACCAACTCCTTCCATCGGTGAAATTTTTCCACCCAAAACCAAATATTTCCCTCGGTATTTTCCGGTACTTTCTATCGCCATCACATCTCGAACGTCTTCTACGATGCAAAGTAAGGCATCATTTCGTTTTTCTTGTGCGCAAATATCGCAAATTTCTGTATCCGAAAAGTTGTGGCATTCTTTGCAATATTGAATATCAATCACCAATTTTTGTAGCGCATCTCCTAAATCTATGGCGATATTTTCTGGTTGTTTTAAGAGATGCAAAGCCAATCGCAGCGCAGATTTTTTTCCAATTCCGGGTAATCCAGAAATTTCTTCTACTGCTTTTGCCAATACTTTGCTCGGATAATCCATGTAGCAAATTTAAGTTTTCAAATTTAATAATCAAAGAAATTAAATCGGGTAAATTTTACTTTAAATATTTTATCTTTACAGAAACAAAATTATAAATGATCTTAAATAACCTCAACTATCCGCTGGATTTCAAATTTAAAATTTCTACTCTTTCGAGTGATTTTAATATTACCGATAAAAATGGCAATTATGTAGCCTACGTTCGCCAGAAAATGTTTAAATTTAAGGAAGATGTGATCGTTTTTAATGATGAATCTCGAAGTAAAGAAATTTTTCGCATTCAAGCAAACCAATGGATAGATTTTAATTCATCTTATTCCATAAAATCTGTAGCAACAGGCGAAAGTTTTGGAAGACTTGCCAGAAAAGGAATGAAGTCTATTTGGAAAGCAAAATACGACATTATCGGTAGCAACGATCAAATGAAATACAGCATTTCTGAAGATAATGGCTGGACAAAAGTTTTTGATAGCATGATTGGAGAAATACCCGTAATTGGCATGTTTACAGGATATTTTTTAAATCCATCTTATAGTGTGAAAGATAAAAGTGGACAGATTTTATTCAGATTAAAAAAAATGCCTTCCCTTATTGGCAGAAGATTTCAGTTGGATAGATTGGTAGATATTCCAGATGAAGATGAGAGTTTGGTGGTGCTTTCTTATTTGATGATGGTCCTTTTGGAAAGAAGTCGTGGTTAAAATTCAGTAAAAATGAAAAAATTTAATTTAGTTATAATACTCTTGAGTTTGTTGGTCGTATTTTCTTGTAAAAAAGATAAAGAAATACTAACGGATGAAGTTCCATCAACCGAAATGGTAGAAGATTCTATGATTGTACAAGATTCTAGCGAGATGGGTTCCAATACAATTCAAACTTTTGCAAGCCCACCAGAAATACAAGGTTGCTCTAGTAAATTTGCTGCAAATGAAAGTGATTTTAAGCAAGGAAAATTTGTATATGTAGATGATTATGGAAACACAGCTTTCGTGAAAATCAATAATAAAATCGTTAAAATATCAATGGAGGAAGGAGATTTTGATCCTTCTGATATTTCAAAAACTTTAAAATCTGAAACTGGAGTTGTAACTATGAAAGGACAGCAAATAAAACAGGTTGGCGAAAGTACTTATTTCAAAGGTGAAATGACGATTGAAAATAAAAACGGTACAAAAAATACAACGCCAATTTACGGGAAATGTGGATGTTGAAATTGATGAATCTTTTAATCTATTATCATTAAATTCAGGCAAAATTAGAGGAATTTGTAATAATTCGAGAAATTAAAATAATTAAACATATGGAAATCAGTCAATTAGAACCAAAAGCAATCTGGAAAAATTTTTCAGCTTTAAATTCGGTTCCAAGACCTTCAAAAAAAGAGGAAAAAGTAATAGCATTTATCAAAAAATTCGGAGAAGATTTGAATTTGGAAACTACAGAAGATGAAGTAGGAAATGTAATCATCAAAAAACCAGCAACTTCTGGTATGGAAAATAGAAAATCCATCGTATTGCAATCTCATTTAGATATGGTTTGCCAAAAAAACAATGATGTAGATTTTGATTTTGATACACAAGGTATTGAAATGGAAGTAGATGGAGATTGGGTAAAAGCAAAAGGCACCACTTTGGGCGCAGATAATGGATTGGGAGTTGCCACAATTATGAGCATTTTAGAAAGTAGCGATATTCCACATCCAGCTTTAGAAGCTTTGTTTACTATTGACGAAGAAACTGGAATGACAGGAGCAAAAGGCTTAAAACCAGGACAATTGCAAGGTGAAATTTTATTGAATTTAGATACAGAAGAAGATGACGAAATAGACATCGGTTGTGCAGGAGGAGTAGATATTACGGCTTCCAAAAATTATGAAGTTTCTGCTGCAACAGGAGAATTTTTAAAAGTTTCAATAAAAGGTCTAAATGGTGGACATTCTGGAATGGATATCATCAAAGGTCTTGGAAATGCTAATGTGATGCTTGCAAGATTTTTATATTTAGGATTGGAAAATCAAAATATTCGCTTGATTTCTATTGATGGTGGTGGTTTGAGAAATGCAATTCCAAGAGAAGCTTATGCCATATTTTCTGTAAAAAATGGAGCAGAATTTGTGGAAGCAGCTGAAATTCTTAAAAAAGAAATTTTTGAAGAATATGAAAGTCTTGAAAAAAACATGATTATTTCTATCGAAAATGTTTCTTCAACAGAAGATGCGCTTTCCGAAGAAGATTCTCGAAATATTACTTTAGCATTGGCTGCGGCGCACAACGGCGTTTACAGAATGAGCCCAGAAGTAGAAAATCTAGTAGAAACATCTAATAATATTGCAAGAATTATATTGAAAGATGGCTCTTTACAAATCATGAATCTTACGAGATCTTCTGTAGAATCTAGCAAAACAAAACTTGCCGAACAATTAAAATCCACTTTTCAATTGGCAGGAATGGACGTTGACTTTGCAGGATCTTATCCTGGATGGAAACCAAGACCTGGATCGGAAATTGTGACTATTATGTCTAAAATCTACGAGAAAAAATTTGGAGAAAAAGCTGCAGTTGTAGCTTGTCATGCAGGTTTAGAATGTGGTATTATCGGTGCAAACTATCCAGATATGGAAATGGTAAGTTTCGGACCAACCATCAAAGGTGCACATTCACCAGATGAAAGAGCGAGTATATCTTCCGCACAAAAATTCTGGAGCTTTTTGAAAGATATTTTGGCGGAAATTCCAGAGAAAACGGCTTAATTTTAATATTTCTTATTTTGAAAATCTTGCAGATTAATTCGTAAAGAAACTGCAAGATTTGCAAAATTTGCGTCTGTACAGCAACAAAAAATCCCACAAAATAGCGGGATTTTTTTTTATATTTTAAAAGTCAGTCTAGAATTTTCCTCTATGTCGCATTGTTGGGTTGTGCATATGCTTTTGCATAGATGGCATTTTAAGTTGATCTTTCATTTGCTTTATTTGCTCCGTCATCATTCCAGCAGAATCTAGCTTTTTAGCTTCTTCCAAAAGTTTTGTACCTTCTTGTCTTCTTCCTTTTGAGATGGCGTTTGCCGCAAGGTTTAATGTTGCCATTGCTCTATCTTGCTTCATATTTAAGCCATATTCCAAGGCTTTTTTCATATATGGTTCTACTTTTTGTGGGCTGTCTTGGGCAAATGTTAAGCCTTGTAAATAATGAAAATAGCCATATTGAGTTTTGTGCAATTGCGTTTTGTAATTGGTGATTTTATTCAGCCAACCACCAGCTTTTTCAATATTTTGTTTGCGGAAAAACCAAAAAGAAATTAAAATCAATTCATTTTTGAAAAATAGAAATATTGGAAATGCAGAAAGTAAAAATACTACAATTCCCCATCCAATTTCACGGGTGAAAAACATCATGTAGATTCCAAGACCTATCAATATTGCGGCTAAAACGAGTTTTATATATTTGTTCATAGTTTATTTTAAAGTGGTGCAAAGGTAAGAATTTTGTTTAAATTTTCTCCAAAGGTTTTATTCTTTCATACGTCTGAAAACAAAAAGGAAGATTATTTTTTTCATCCGGTTCATGGCAAGTTTCTTCTATCTTTTTCCAAATTTTAAGATCAACTTTTGGAAAAAAAGTATCTGCTTCCTTTTCTACATCAATAATTGTAACTTCTAATCTGTCTGTAAAATCTAATGTTTGTTCATAAATAGTACCACCACCGATAATAAAAATATCTTCATCTATTTTTTTGGAAAATTTTAGCGCTTCTTTAATATTTCCGACAATTAAAATACCTTCTTGAAACCAATCTTTCTTTGATGAAATAACAATATTGGTACGATTGGGCAACGGTTTTCCAATGCTTTCGTAGGTCTTTCTTCCCATGATTATTGGATGACCAGAAGTGAGTTCTTTAAAATGTTTAAGATCTTTTGGAAGATGCCAAAGCAATTGATTTTCAAAACCAATCTCGTTGTTTTTTCCCATTGCGACTACAATTGTTGTCATGCTATTTATTTTAATGCAAAAATAACTTTAATATTTGCGACAACATAATTTATTTGATAAAGAAATAATCAACTTTTTATACCCAAAATATATTGCGACAGCTTGCAGCCCGACTTGAGCGGAATTCCTTTTTTGAATAAAAAAGAATGAGAGCGGAAGGCGGATTATGCTGCCCAAGAAACTAAATAATTAAGAAATATTCAAAAATAATAGTAATTAAAATTAAAATTATCTCGACTTTTTATACTATCAATCTTCTTAATTCGTATATTTGAGATTGAAAATAGACTAAAATCACAAAAAACTATGAAAAATAAAGGATGCTTAAGCGCAGGAACTATCGGCATTGCGCTATTGGTAATAGGTGCCATCGTTTTCTTTTGGGGCACAAAAGGATACAATGATTTTGTTTCTAAAGAGCAAAATGTGATCACAAAATGGAGTAACGTAGAAACCGTATATCAAAAAAGGGCCAATTTAATTCCCAATCTTCAAAATGCGGTAAAATCTTATTCAAAATTTGAACAAGAAACTTTAACAAAAGTGGTTGAAGCTAGATCTAAAGCTACGGGCATTAACATTGATCCCAGCAACATGACGGAGCAAGACATGGCAAAATTTCAAGCTGCGCAAGGTGAATTAACTGGTGCATTGAGCAGATTGATGGTAGTGGTAGAAAAATATCCTGATTTGAAAGCGGATCAACAATATTTAAATTTTCAGCGAGAATATACGGCTATAGAAAACAGTATTCGTACGGAAACAGTGTATTTTAACGAAGCTGCACAAGATTACAATACGACCATCAAGCAATTTCCGAACAATATCATCGCGAATTTTACCAATTTTAAAGAAAAACCTCAGTTTAAAGCTGATGCAGGCGCTCAAAAAGCACCAGATGTATTTACGGAATAATGAGTAATTTCCTCACCAATATAGAAATGGATTCTTTGGTTGAAACCATCAAAACTGCAGAAAATAATTCTACAGGAGAAATAAGAATTCACATCGATTCCAACACGGATGATCGCAATGCAGAGGTCGCGTTTGAAGTTTTCAAAACGCTTTGCAAAGATAAAACTGCTGAAAAAAATGCGGTACTTTTTCACGTGAATTTTGAGCAAAAATATCTTACAATCATCGGTGACGAAGGTATTAGCAGATGTGTAGATCAAAAATTTTGGGATGTGATGCACGATTATATTACCGCAGAATTTGCAAAAGGAAATTTCTACAAAGCACTAAAAAGTTCTGTATTGAAAACTGGAATAGAACTGAAAAATCATTTTCCAATAACGGGAGAAAATCCTAATGAACTTCCAGATGAGATTACCTTCTCTTAAATTATTTTTTATTTTAATCATTTTGTGTTTTCAATTTTTGGGAGCACAATATACCATTCCGGCAAAACCTCAAATTTTATATCCTGTTTACGATGAAGCTGGACTTTTAAACGCTTCTGAAAAGCAATCTTTAAACGATAAACTCATCAAATTTTCAGATTCTACTTCTACGGAAATCGAAGTGATCATCATTAAATCTACGAAAGGTGAAGATGTAAATTTTCTCGCAACACAATTCGGAGAAAAATGGGGAATTGGGCAAAGCGCAAAAGACAATGGTTTTGTATTTTTAATCGCTACGGAAGACCGGAAAATGTCTATCCAACAAGGTAGAAACGTGGAGCAATACCTAACTGCCTCGGTTGCTGGTCAAATTTTAGATTATATTGTAACACCAAATTTCAAGCAAGGACTTTGGTACGAAGGCATCAATCGTGGTACTTCTGCAATAATGGAAGCTGTACAAGGTAAATTTAAGCCAGAAACTGTCGTAAAAGATGAGGAAGGATTGAGCTCATTTGAAATACTATTGATATTATTTTTTGCTCTTCTAATTTTCAGTCTACTATTTAAAAATAAGGGCGGCGGCAGAAATAACGACGATGATGATGATGTGATTCTTTCCAGACGCGGAGCCAGAAATTTTCCAGGCGGATTTTTTCCCTTCCCAGGAAGTTTTGGTGGCGGCAGATCTAGCGGTGGAGGTTTTGGTGGTGGTGGTTTTGGCGGTTTCGGTGGCGGCGGAAGTTTTGGCGGAGGTGGTGCTTCTGGAGGTTGGTAGAAAATTTGGAAATATTTAAAATAATTGTTTCTATATTTGTAATATACATCTTGTTTATGAATACATTAATTTTACACTTCAACGATAATATTGCGAAAAAATTGAAAACAGTTCTTGCCACATTTTCTGAAAAAGATTTACAAGTTGAAGAAAAAAAAGATCAACAGTTTTTGCAAACTAAAAGAGAATTAGAAGAAGATTATGCTTATTCCCAGTGGCCTGATGCAGAGTTATATACAATTGAAGACGTAAAGCAACATTATAATATTGTAAAAAAGCTGAGAGAATGAAAGTGGTTTTTACCAAAACTTTTTTAAACAAATTAGATAGACAAGTCAACTTTATAGCACGAGATAAACCTATTGCCGCAGAAAAATTTAGATCAGATATAATTCTTATGATTGAGAAATTCCAAATCAACCTTCTGCTTACAAGAAATCCAGATTTTTTGAAAATGAAAATATTCGCGAATTGATATTTAAAGGTTACAGAGTTGTTTTCGAATTTCGGAAAGGTTATATCATTTCTGTTTTCGGATTTTAAAAATGGGAAGATGATTTGAAGTCATAATTCATGAAAATTCTTCTGGAATGGTAAATTATTGAATATTTAAAATTAAATGAATATCCTACAATTAATCTAACATTTACTTCTGTTGGTTGCCTAAATGTATTTCTACTATCAGCAGATAAAATTTTCTATTTCTAAATTTTTTTTAATCAACTTTTCTCTATCTTTGAGAAAATGCACCATATTTGAAAAATACACTCGTACTTTTTGCTCATCCTTATCTAGAATATTCGGAGTCTAACAAGATGCTGCTCAATTTTTATGTGCGCCATCACCATTATACCTTCCGAGATTTGTATGAAGAATATGCAGATTTTCACATTCCCGCATTTCGAGAGAGAAAAAGAATTATTCATTTCGACAGAATAATTTTTCATTTTCCACTCATATTTTTTGGAATTCCACCCCTTTTAAAACTTTGGATAGACGAAGTTTTTGATGTTTCTTGGAGATTAGATGCCGCAGAAAATCCAATGAAAGGAAAAGAAGCTGTAATTTTAATAACCGCAGGTTCCAAAGAAGAATTATTTGGCAGAGATGGTCAATATCATTACACCATAGAAGAAATGATTTCTGGACTTTTGGTAACATTAAAAACAAACGAAATAAAATTACTCGATATTTTGCCAATTTACAATGCAGAACTTATCAGCAAAAAAGAAATAATTGCGCATAAAGCAATGTTTGATAAAATTTTAGAAGAAGAATAAAATGGAAGGAAATTTTGCAATGACTTTATTGGTCTTTCTAGGAGCAGCCATTATTATGGTACCACTCGTACGGAAATTTGGTTTCAGTTCTGTGATTGGGTACATCGTTGGTGGAATTATCATCGGTCCTTTTGTTTTAAAATTGACAGGAAATCAAGAAGAAGACGTAATGCACGTTACAGAATTTGGAGTTGTCATGTTGCTTTTTTTGGTGGGACTAGAGATGGAACCCAAGAAATTTTGGGCAATGAGAAAAAAAATCATTGGTCTTGGTTTGTCTCAAGTTTTGCTTACAACAGGTTTAATATTTGGTATTTTGTACCTTTTCAATTGGCGAATAGACGAAGCATTGACGATTGCATTATGCTTTTCACTTTCTTCTACCGCTATAGTTTTACAGATATTACAAGAAAAAAATCTTTTTGGATCTGCTGCAGGTGAAGCTTCATTTTCAAATTTATTATTTCAAGATATTGCTTTTATACCAATTTTGGCTTTATTACCATTTATTGCGCAATACCATCCAAAAGAAAAAGAGACAGTTGCTACTTTACTCATTCAAAAATTGCCAGAATGGATGCAAAGTTCGTCGGTAATTTTGGGAGTTGTATTATTAATATTTTTAGGAAGATATATTTTTGTCCCATTTTTGCGCTACGTTTCAAAAAGCAATATGAGCGAATTGCTCACTGCTTCTGCTCTATTTCTCGTTTTAGGCGTTTCAGAATTGATGATTATGGTAGGTTTAAGCCCTGCATTAGGAACATTTATCGCAGGTGTAATGCTTGCAAACAGCGAATTTCGCCATGAAATGGAGGCTCAAATAGATCCTTTCAAAGGTTTATTTCTTGCCGTATTTTTCGTGAGTGTTGGTGCGAGTATCAATTTTGCTGTAATTTTAGAAGATCCTATTTTCATCCTGAGTATGGTTTTGATGGTTTTGATTGTGAAATTCTCTGTACTTTTTGGGATTGGGAAATTTTTTAAATTGAGCAATGATCAAAATTTTCTTTATGCTTTCGGACTTTCGCAGGTAGGAGAATTTGCGTTTGTATTATTAAATTATTCTGTAGGTTTATTTTTAATAACTGGAGAATTAAATGCTCAACTAATGGCGGTAGTTGCCATTACGATGATTATCACACCTTTTATTATTTTAATAAATGACCATTGGATTGCACCCAATTTTAATACAAAAAGAGAAGAAAATAATGATCTGCAGTTACCAGATACTTTGCAACCCAGAAAAATAATCATCGTAGGATTTGGGCATTTTGGAAGCACAGTTGGTAGGCTTTTGCGTGCCAATAAAATAAGATCAACCATTTTGGATCACGATTCCGATCGCGTGAAATTGCTGCGAAGCTATGGCTTCAAAGTTTTCTATGGAGATGCTACACGTTTGGCAATTTTGAGACAAGCTGGTGCAGAAACTGCAGAGATTTTGGTGCTCTGTTTGGACGATCCAGAAGCTAATAAGTATGTGATTGAACTTGCGAAAGAAAATTTTCCGCATTTAAAAATATTTGTGCGTGCAAAAAACCGAACAGATGCCTACGATTATTTAAAACAAGACGTGAATCATATTTACAGAGAAACATTGGGAACCGCCGTAAATATGGCAGTAGATCTACTACACGAAACCGGTATGCGAAAATATATGGCACGCAGAATGGGCAAAAGATTTACTTTAATTGATAGAGCTTCTGTAAGAAAATTAGCACAAGAAGATACCAAAGATGGACTTTATTTTAGTACAAAAGAGTCTCTAAAATTAGAAGAAAATCTGCTCAATTTTGATAGCCTTTCCTTTGACGAAGGTCTTTGGAAAGACAATGATGAAGATGAAGAAAAATTGGATTAAATTTATTAATGATGAAAGATGAAAGATAAATGATGAAAGATGTTTGATTTAAAAATATACAAGATTCAATAATCATTCATAATTCATCAACTTTATTTATTGTATTGAAACACTTCCACTACTGCTTTCTGATTTTGTGATGGCAGCGTTGCCCATTTTTTTGATATTGATAGATCCGCTAGAAGAAGCATCTGCATTTGCATTTACAGAAATCATCACGTCTAAACTTCCAGAAGAAGATGCTTCTAATTTCCCATTTTTAATTTCTAAATTTTTGCCGTCCAAATATCCACTAGAACTTACAGAAATTGCAGCATTTTGTATTTTTCCTTTCAAGTTTGCATCGCCGCTAGAATTGACAGAAATATCTCCAACATCTGCCCATATAGTTCCTTCAAATTCTCCGCTGCTTCCAATATACATTTTTAAATTATTGGTTTCAAGATCACCCATCATTTCTCCAGAACTAGAAACATTTACTTCCATTTTTTCATTAGAAAATTTATCTCTCAAGGTAATTTCGGCAGAGCTATTGGCTTCAACAAAAGTTAATTCTTTAGTATAAATTTTCACTCGTATATTTTTTGTAGAAATTCCAGTGTTCCAAGATGAATTATTATTAATACCAATTCTCATTGTTCCATCAGATTGCAAACTTGCATCTACATACTCTAAAATATCATATGGCGCAGAAATTACCACTTTATTTTCTGTAGATTTGAAAATTTCTGCTTCTATAGCATTGGAAACCTCCACTCTAGAAAAATTTTCTGTAACGGTTTTTTCTTTTATCGGTCCTTTTCCCTCGTTTCCATTCAAGGAAAAACTGATGCCATCTTCGCCTTTTTTCCCATTAGATCCGCTTGTTTGGATACAAGAAGTGCTTACCATTAAAAATGAAGATAAAATAAGAATTGATTTTTTCATAATAGATAAAATTTAATATTTAAAAGGAAGTTCTCTTTCACAAAAATAGAGATTTAAAGCGAAAAACCGTATCTTTAATGCTCTTAAAATTAAATTAATTTAGATGAAACCGATCTCATTAGATTTGGTAAATGAACCGATGAAATTTTAAGTGTGGACAAATTAAATTAAAAAACAATTATTTATATATGAAAAATATAGTTCCGATCGCTATCGTTTCCGCATTGACGATGACTACCGCTTGCACTACGATGGATAAAACAACCAATACCAATATGCCTTCAATCCCAATGGAATTAGCAAATAATCCTTTTATGAAGAAAAGTTCTTTGCAATATCAAGCACCAGAATTTGATAAAATAAAAGATGAACACTTCAAACCCGCTTTTGATTATGGTTTGAAAATTCAGCTTCAAGAGATTGATGCAATTGCCAACAATGCTGATGCTCCAACTTTTGAAAATACCGTTGTCGCTTTAGAAAACAGCGGCGAAATATTGAGCCGTGCAAGAATCGTTTTTGGAAATCTTACCGGTTCCAACACCAATCCTACATTGCAAGCTTTGGACGAAGAATATTCGCCAATTTTTGCAGGACATTCGGATAAAATTTATTTAAATGAAAAATTGTACACCAGAATAAAAGCTATTGATGCAAGCAAATTGCAAGGTGAAGACAAACGTTTGCTAGAATATTACAAACAAAACTTTGAGATTGCCGGTGCTAATCTTTCTTCTGCAGACAAAGAAAAATTAAAAGTCGTCAACAAAGAATTAGCAACACTTTCTACTCAATTTGGCAATAAATTATTAGACGCACGAAAAAATGGTGCCTTAATTATTGATGATGTGAAGGAATTGGATGGGCTTTCTCCAGATCAAATAGCGAGTGCTGCAGCAGATGCAAAACTTGCTGGCAAAGATGGAAAATATCTTCTTGCTTTGCAAAATACAACGCAACAACCGCTTTTGCAAAACCTAAAGAATAGAAATACCAGAGAAAAACTCTTCAAAGCATCTTGGTATCGCGCAGAAAAAAGCGATGATGCAGATACTAGAGCAACCCTAGAAAAGGAAGCGAAATTGCGTTTGCAAAAAGCAAAATTGCTCGGCAAAAAATCTTTTGCAGATTGGAAATTGCAAGATCAGATGGCGCAAAACCCTACAAATGCACTTAAACTTCTATCGCAATTGGCAACTCCTGCCGTAGAAACTGCGAAGCGCGAGAGCAAGGAAATTCAAGATATGATCGATAGTCAAAAAGGCGGTTTCAAAGTGGAAGCTTGGGATTGGAATTTCTATTCGGAACAAGTAAGAAAAGCAAAATATGATCTAGACGAAAGTGAAATAAAACCTTATTTTGAGGTTTCTACCGTACTAGAAAAAGGCGTTTTCTACGCAGCAGAGCAATTTTATGGCATTAGTTTTAAAAAACGAACAGATCTTCCCGTGTATCATCCAGATGTGGTAACTTATGAAGTATTTGATAAAGATGGAAAATCATTAGCCATTTATTATTTAGATTTCTACACCAGAAGCAACAAAAATGGTGGCGCTTGGATGAATAATTTGGTAGATCAATCTCACATGAAAGGACAAAAACCAGTGATCGTGAATGTATTTAATTACCAAAAACCTGCGCCTGGAAAAGCATCTTTGATCAGCTATGACGATGTTTCTACGATGTTCCATGAGTTTGGGCATACTTTGCACGGTTTGTTTGCAGACCAAAAATATGTATCTCTTTCAGGTACGGCTACTCCACGGGATTTTGTAGAATTCCCATCTCAAATAAATGAATTTTTCGCGCTAGAACCTGCGGTTTTGAAGAATTATGCCCTGCATTATCAAACCAAAAAACCGATGCCGCAAGCTTTGGTAGATAAAATAAAAAAAGCATCGGCATTCAACCAGGGATATTCTACTACAGAACTCGTTTCTGCAGCAACCTTGGATATGAGTTGGCATTCCATTACGGATGAAAATCAATTGAAACCCACTTTAGAATTTGAAAAAGATGTGTTGAAAAAATATGGTTTCAACTTGGCAGAAGTTCCGCCTAGATATCATTCTCCCTACTTTGCGCACATTTGGGGCGGTGGTTATTCCGCAGGATATTATGCTTATATGTGGAGCGATATGTTGAACTCAAACGCTTGGGATTATATTTCTAAAAACGGCGGAATGACGAGAGCGAACGGAGACAGATTTAGAAAATACATACTATCCATCGGGAATTCTAAAGATCTAAATGTTGCTTTTAAAGAATTTACGGGCAAAGATCCAGACATTAAAGCTCTGTTGAAAGATAAAGGTTTTATAAAATAGTTGAAATTCTGAAGATTGAAAACTAATGTAAAAAATCCCGTATAACACGGGATTTTTTTTGTTTTGAACTTACGGATTCTATTTCCGCGAGATGAAAAGAAATTTTATTTTTTCTTCGCTGGTTCCTTCTTTTTTGTTTCCTTTTTAGCTGAAGCCTTCGCTTTTGTTTCTTTCTTCGCGGGAGCCTTTTTCTTGGTTTCCTTCTTCGTTGCTGCCTTTCCCTTCGTGTCTTTTGTATCTTTTGCTGTTGATTTTTTCTTATCAGCAGATTTAGATAATTTAGATGCTGCAGCAGACTTTTCTTCTTTAGAAGATTTTTTGTCTTTCAATGTTTTTGATGCTTTGGAAGATGCTTTCTCTGTTGTCTTTTCGTCTTTCTTTGCCATTTTTTCTATTTTTTATTAATTAAAATTATATTTTATCGACAGGTAAAAGTACCTAAAAACAAGAACTTTCATCCATATAAAAAAATAAATTTGTTATAAAAATTCCACTTTGTTTGGGTGGTATTGTTTAATTGGAAACGTAAAGTCGGGAGATTTTGCACAGCGGGTTGGACCTATTCCCATGTAAAACCTGATACATCAAATTCCATTTGTCTAACACCTTCATTATAAAATTCTACTTCAATAATTATTTTTTTACTTTTTTTAAGTTTTGAAATAATTGTTTTAGTTGAATTTATAAATACTATGTCCATACTGTTATCTGATGCACCACTAAAAGAGAATTTTTTTGGTTGCTCATCGTCAAATTTAATTCTGAGATTACCACCATCATAAGAACTGTTAAATTGACCTTTAGAAACCTTTAAATAAATATCATTTACACCATCTTTCTTTCTAATTGTAAGACTTGGTATTGAGCCACCGTTGTATGGAAATTCAAATTCTAAAACTTCATTTGCATCTATTGAAGCATATTTCACTGTTTTAGAAGTCATTTTATCAACATCCTCCTGAAATTGCCATTTAGTGCTTGCTTCACTTGTTGATGCCGTATCGGAAACAACATTTTGATTTTCAGTTTTTGAGCCCGTTGATGATGTTTTTTTATCATCATCACTTCCAAGTGCAATAAATAAAAAGAATGCAAATACAGAAGCAGAAGCTACATGTTTTAATTTTTGGTTCATAGTTTTAATAATTTAAGGTTATATTTATTTTTAAAAATTATAAAGGGTGAAAAGAGTCCTAATGTGTAAAAAATTAAGTCAATTATGTCAAAAGTTCCATTAACAATATGAAATATTTGTGCTATTTCAGAAAAAATAGCAATCAATGGAATTAATGTTATCCAAATTAAACTTTGTACTGAAATATTACTTTTCCAAATATATAACATTAAACAAACATAAGAAAATATCCATATACCATCTGGAAGTGAAAATAAAAACCAATCAGGTAAAAATTTAGCAAAGACTATTGTTGTTTTTCGCAAATCCGTATTGGTAAAATCTATTCCTATAATTTTTAACCAAGAAAATATTTTTAAACTTTCAGAACGAAAAAGCAAGTAAATTAAAACGCCTAGTGATAACGAAAATAAATGAGCAAACAACAATTTTTTTTTCATTAAGTCTTTACTATTTTGAATTTAATTTTAATAAAATGTACTTTCAATTTATAAATATGGATAATATATCTTTTATTTTTTCAAAATAGTTTACTAATTATAAAAAACTAATCGCTAAAATAAGAAAAAATGTCTGAAAAAAACACCATTAAAATATTTAGTTTACGAAATACACCCAATCCAACCTACATCTTTAAAAATTTCCAAAATTTTCATTAATTTTAATACCAATCTATCAATATTTTTTCTAAATTTGGGTAAGATAAAACAAAAAGGGTATAGCAGATGCCGGGTTTTTGGTTTATAAGTGTTAGTTGTCATAATAAAGCCGGTATTCTGCGATATCCTAAAGTGGTTTGCCCAAGACAGCCGCTGTTTTAGCATATCCTAAACAATATAGACCAAAACAGCGGCTGTTTTTATAAAACCTAAACAGAATAAAGCAAGATAGCCGCTGTTTTACATGAACCTAAACAGGATAGACCAAAACAGCCGCTGTTTTATAAGAACCTAAACAGGATGGCACAAAACAGCCGCTGTTTCTCTCCAAAGTTTTCTGAAGATTATTCCGTTTTTTGAGATCTATTTTTAACAATTAAAAAATAAAATTATTATGAAAAAACTTACACCCATTAATATTGCAGGGCTACACCACGCAGAATTTGGGCAGATGATGGTCCGTTTTTTTGAGGATTTTAGCAAAACAGATTTGAAAACTGCGGATGATGCAGATTTTGAATCGCTCTACAATGCTTTGGAAAGTGCCCTCCCAACCTTCAACAGCGCGCTAGACCAAGTGCGGGCAAGTGAAGAATCTAAAGAGATCGCGCGTTTGGATTTTGTGCGAGATGCCGCGCTGCAAAGCTTGCGAGACTCTTTGAAACCCTACAGAAATGCAAAAGATGAAGAAGAAAGTGCCGCCTACAATGCGCTCAGCATTCTTCTTTCTGAGTACAAAGGCACGGAAGATGACTCGCTAGAAGCGGAGACCAACAAGCTGAATACGCTTACTACGCGGCTAGGATCTGAAGATTATATAGACCGCACAGACGCTTTGGACATCAAAAAATTTGTGACAAGATTGGGCGAAGCCAATACCAATTTCAACAACCTTTTTGCGCAACGCTCCTACAAAACATCTCAAAAGGAAGTGTATGACGTGAAGGCTTTGAGAAAAGCAATGACAGCAGATTACAAAAAAATGGCCAATTACATAGCTGCCATCGCAAACGTGAAGGAATCTGGGTACTATCCAGATGTTTTGGCGGTGATTAATAATGGGCGTACGTATTTTTCTAGCGTGGTGCTCTCTCGCAGAAAGGGAAAAAACCCGCCGCCGCCTGCTCCGTAAAAAAAAAACCGCCAGATTGAGCGGTTTTTTTTTATTTGATTTAGAAATAAATGCCAATAAATAAATCTGGATTGCGCTACAAATATTAAATTTGTTGAATCAATAAAACAATTAAATTCATGAAATCTCCCCGAGAAATTTTTAAAAATAAGCCCACACTTCTTGATGAGCCAGAAATAGAAGAATTGCTGGAATATTGCGAAGAATTGGAAACAGAAATCATAGAATTTAAATTTGAAAAAGCCAACAACAAAGAATTGGTGATGAAGGATTTGCTGCAAGAAGTGATCAAAGGTTGCCAAGATCTGGAGAAAGAACAAATGGAACACGAGCGTTTTGGCTACGATGCACCACAATATCTAGAAGCTATTTCAAATTTGAAAAGATTTATCTTGAACCGATGCAGAGATGAGAAAATTTATCTTTGAAGGAAATCAAGGCGCTTCCACATCATACACAACTTGGAAAATAATTTTTTGCTTGCCATTTTTCCACATATCCAAAGCACCGATTTTGTTGTAGGTCGTTCTTCTGGTGAAATTTTTTAGGTCTAAATTTAAAATACCAGCTATCACATATTCATCTGGAATGGAAGTAACGGTGTAAATTGGTTTTTTGTCTGTGCCAGATTTATTTCTCTTTACGGTCTCTATCAACTTTTGAAATTGGTAGCCTCGCAAATATTGAAGATCTTCATCTTTCTTATCGGTTTGC
The DNA here is from genome assembly GCF_013294015.1 of Frigoriflavimonas asaccharolytica. GTDB lineage: Bacteria > Bacteroidota > Bacteroidia > Flavobacteriales > Weeksellaceae > Frigoriflavimonas > Frigoriflavimonas asaccharolytica. Next base: position 175,321 of record NZ_JABSNO010000002.1, on the reverse strand, counting down.
AACAAACTATACATCAGCAAACCCAAAACTTCTATATCTGCCGGCGAATTTCTAATCATTTTTTCGCCTTCGAAAATAGCTTCATCATACTTTTTGCCTTTGATCAAATCGTTCAGTTCTGCTCTAGAAATCTCTTGTTGCGTAGAAAAAGGAACTTTGTAGTTGGCGTAGGTTTTTCCATAATATAAATGTTTTGCTTCTTCTAGGCCGATAGTTCCAGGATTAAAATTGAATTGATAGACCAACTTTTCATAGAAAAAAGGGGAAGCTTTATCCGTAACGTTTGCTTTTATGCTATCTAAATTTAAAGGATCTTGAGCGAAAGAAACATTAAAAGAGATAATCGCAATAAATAGAATAAGGTATTTTTTCATGTAGAGGCTGTTTACATTGTATAATTAAAAGATTTTGACCAAAAAAGGAACAAAAGAATGAGCTTAAATTATTCGTTTGAAAGTTCTTAAACTTAGGTTCCTTTTGTGGTTTTATTTATTTTTAAACAAGCTCTTAATTTTTTAGGTATAAATCAAAATAATCTGTTACTTTTTGCATCAAATGCACCCTATCTTTTCCACGCACATTGTGCTCGTGACCAGGATAAACGAAATAATCTAACTGCACTCCATTATCAACAGCAGCTTTCAAGAATTTTATAGAATGTTGCCAAACCACCACGTTATCTTGCGCACCGTGGATCATCAATAATTTCCCTTTCAAATTCTGAACTTTATTCAAAAGATTGGCATTTTTGTAGCCTTCCGGATTTTCTTGCGGTGTATCCATGTATCTTTCTGTGTACATGATTTCATACATATCCCAATCAATCACAGGTCCACCTGCAACTCCTGCTTTGAAAACATCTGGATAAGTGAGCATTAAATTCGTCGTCATAAAGCCACCAAAACTCCACCCGTGAATTCCCATTTTTGCGGAATTTACATAAGGCAAAGATTTCAAATATTCTACACCTTTCATTTGATCGTTCATCTCGTTTACGCCCAAATTTCTGTGTACAGCTTGTTCAAATTTCAAACCTCTATTGCTAGAACCTCTTCCATCCATAGTGAAAATGATGTAACCACGTTGCGCCATATATTCGTACCAAAGATTGCCAGAAGCTGGAAAAGTATTGGTGATGAGTTGCAAATGCGGACCATTATATAAATAAACGATGACGGGATATTTTTTGGAAGCATCAAAATCTGTAGGCAATATTAATTTTCCGTAGAGCGGAGTTCCATCTTCAGCTTTTAGGGTAATATTTTTTATTTCCGGTCTTTGGTAGTTTGATAATGGATTTTGCGCAGACAATAAATTCTTGCTAGCCAAAGTAGAAGTATTGATGATGTTTACTTTTCTCGGCGTATCTGCATTGCTATAAACATCTAACAATTCATTTCCGTCACTACTCAGAATTCCTGAATGGACGCCAGTTTCGCTATCCAATTTTTCCATTTTGAACGTATTCCAATTGATTCTATACAAATGTCTTTCTAGCGGAGTTTCTTTGGTAGAAGTAAAATAAATATCTTTTTTCTTTTCATTAAATCCTAAAATTTCTGATACCAACCAATCTCCTTTCGTTATTTGTGATACTAAACCTTTTTCCAAATTGTAATGAAACAAATGATTGTAGCCAGATCTCTGACTTTGCCAAATAAAATCTGTGGAAGAATTTGGAAAAAACAAGAGCGGATTTTGCGGTTCTACATATTTTGAATCTTTTTCTTCAAATAATGTCTTCACGAAATCTCCGTTTTCCGCGTTATATTGATTGAGTTGCAAATAATTCTGACCTCTATTTAATACACCCACAAAAATAAACTTAGAATCTGGACTCCAAGAAATTGCAGTCAGATATTGCTCTGGATCGCCTTGAATCTTTAGAAATGTAGTTTTTTCATTTTTAAAATTGTAGACTCCCAAGCTTACCTCATGAGATTTTTGACCAGCCATTGGATATTTTATGTTCACATTTTTTGCAGGTGTACTGCTCCAATCTATAATCGGATAATCTGCAACCATGGTTTCATCCATTCTGTAGAAAGCCACATTTTTATAATCTGGCGAGGGAAAAGTACCATCTACAATACCAAATTCACTTCTGTGCGCAGCTTGTCCGTTTATGATATGAACTTCGCTATCGTTTGTTATAGAAACTTTTTGTCCGTTTTTTAAGGCGTACAAATTATTTTTGATGGTATAAAGTATTGTTTTATCATTTAATACTTTTATGTTTTCTGCACCATCTTCTATTTTGCTATTGCTTTTTAATTGATAGCTATTGCCAGATTTTTCTAGCCAATAATAATTTCCATTGGATTCAAAATACCCTTTATTATTTTTAATAAATTGGACAGGAGGTAGATATTTCAATTTCAAATCCCCAGAAAGAGATTGATTCAATTTGGATACAGACATCAAAGTATCTACTTTTCCAGACTTTAAATCTGTAGAAATGTAGGCATTTTTTACAGATTGATAAAAGGATTTCCCATCATCTGACCACGCAAAACCAGAAATATTCTTCACTGCAAGGTTGCTTCTCATACCATTCACAGCTTCTGCCATCGTAAATTTTTGATTCTGAGCGTAGGAAATTTGGGAAATAAAAAATAATAGAACAAATATCTTTTGAATTTTCATGTTTGAATTTTATTGAAGTAAAAATAAACAAAATAAATCAGAATAATTTTTTATGATGAATATTTAGAATTAAAACAAAAAGCAGCTATTCTAAAATACACCTAAAATTTATATCATCAATGATTATTTTGTCTGGTTTTACCTGTCAAGCTGAAAAACGGTACATTAGCAAATCTTATTTAAATTCATCACATGATAGCAAGCGTTCTACTCTCATTCATTAAAGACAAAAATTACAGGTATTTAATCTACACCACTTTTATAGTGCTCATTTTGGGAAGTGTCTGTTTTAAATATTTTGAAGATTGGGAATGGATAGATGCTATAAGCTACTCCGTTTCTGTGATGGTAACCACAGGAAATGCAGATGTTTCTCCACAAACAATGCATGGCAAAATATTCAATATTTTCTACATGATAATTTCTGTAATATTGATTTTATTTTTTGTAAACGTGCTATTTCAGCACTTTCATGAAAATAGAATGAATGCGAAAGAGGAAGATAAAAAGAATAATTAATATTACATACAATAAATTAACGATAAACACCTTAAAATCAATAATTTAATATTAAATTTTGAGAGTTTATTCAATAGAAATGCTTTAGAAATTTTTCTTGTATTTAATTAATTTACATCAAATTTTCTAGCTCTTATCAAATCCCCAATCGCATTGATATCATCTCCCATTAATCGATCTTGCTCTAGTTTATCTACTTTCGTACGAATAATATCATAAGCAGCTTCAACGGATTTTCCACATTTTGCAGGTCTTCTAAATTCTAAACCTTGCGCTGCAAAAAGCAGTTCTACCGCCAAAATATTCTCTAAATTCCCCAAAACTTGGTTGAATTTTCTACCAGAAATACTTCCCATAGAAACGTGATCTTCTTGCCCCAAACTTGTAGGAATAGAATCTGCCGAAGCCGGAAAACAAAGACTTTTATTCTCTGAAACCAAAGCTGCAGAAGTATATTGCGGGATCATAAAACCAGAGTTTAAGCCAGAACTTTCTATTAATAATCTTGGCAAACCAAATTTTCCTTCTAATAATAAATAACTTCTTCTATCCGAAATATTTCCTAATTCTGCGGCTGCCAAAGTTGCATAATCTAATGGCATTGCTAACAATTGTCCGTGGAAATTTCCACCAGAAATAGAAACTTCATCACTCAAAACAATTGGATTATCCGTTACAGAATTGAGTTCTGTTTCTGCTAAATTTTTCAAATGTTCAAAAGCATTTCTACTTGCGCCATGCACTTGTGGAACGCATCTCATGGAATACGGATCTTGCACACGATCGCAAAACTCGTGAGAATTTAGATTTTCAGAATTTTTTAAGAATTTCACCATTCTTGCTGCAACTTTTTTGCTGCCTTCAAATGGTCTTAAATCATGCAATTCTTTTTTGAAAGGACTTGCAGAACCGCGATAAGCTTCCAAACTCATGGCTGCAGAAAGATCTGCCAAATCTAGCAAATACTGCATTTTATTTAAACCAACAATTGTGTGCGCTAATATAAATTGCGTTCCGTTTATCAAGCCTAAACCTGCTTTTGGTCCGAGATTTACGGGTTCCAAATTGAATTTATTTAAAACTATTTCGCTGGTAACTTCTACTCCATTTTCCCAAACTTTTCCCAATCCTAAAAGTGGCAAAACCATGTGTGCCAAAGGTGCCAAATCTCCACTTGCTCCTACAGAACCTTGCTCTGGAATGCAGGGAACAATGTCATTTTCTATCATGAAAATCAATCTTTCGATAATTTCCATAGAAACTCCCGAAAATCCTTTGGATAATGCGTGCACTTTTGCAATCATCATTATTTTTGAAAGATCTTTATGAATGGATTTTCCTACGCCAACAGCATGAGAAATGATGAGATTATATTGCAATTGCGCAGTTTCAGATTCAGAAATTTTCACATCGCATAAAGGACCAAAACCAGTGTTGATACCATAAACTGTTCGATCTGACGCTACAATTTTTTGTACATTGTTGTAAGAATTTTCTATTTGCGCTCTTGCAACATCATTTAAAACTGCTTTTTCTTCGCCGTTGATAATTGCGATAATTTGAGGATATGTAAATTGGTCAATTCCGTAGTGTAGCATAGTAAAAATTTAGAGCCTAAAAGTACAGAATTTGAAATTGATAAAAAATTTTAATTTAGCAATGTGAATATCTTTAGTAAAGTTTTCACAGCTCGTTTGTCAAAGTTTGATTTAAAAAAGAAAAATAACTTTGTCAAAGTAATATCTCTACGCTTTAAAACTTTGACAAAGTAGTGCAGAGTTGTAGTATATTCCAAAATAGAAATGTGAAAAATATTAATGAAGTTTGTTCTCCGCCACTTTGTCAAAGTTAAAATCTTTGACAGAGTTATTTATAACAATTTACAAGAAAGAGTTTTGTGAAGTTTTTTCAGATGTCATTGCCTATTCAAACAAAAAATAAAATAAATTATGAATAAGTGGAAATTTGCATTTTGGGTTTGCCTTTCGGTTTTGCTTTTGGTAACTGGATATAGTACTTATTCAATATTAGATCAAGCAGTTACAATTTCTTTTCAAAAAGTAGGCTATATAGATACGGAAAAAGACCTTGATAACTTAATGAATATCGTCAATAATACCGATTTGACAAAAACACAAATGGAAGAAGAATTTAAAAACAACAAATTGTACGAATTCATGGACTTTAAAAAGGATACAATTTCGCTTGATAGAATTTCACTTATATTTGAAAATAACAAATTAAAAAGTGTAACGAAAAACTATTGAGAACAGTAAATTGATCAATTAAAAATACTTCCACTGTTCAAACTCTCCCGATATTTTTTAAAACTTACAAAAAATAAAAAAACTAAATTTGTTCACTATTCGAGAACTTTTAGTACTTTTGTTCTTTAATAAATAAATGAAGCGAATAATTGCAAAGAGTACACTCCGTGAATATTGGGAAAAGCATAGAGACTCTGAACAGTATCTAAAAACTTGGTATGATACTGCCAAAAATGCAAAATGGTTTTCACCAAATGAGGTGAAGCAAACTTACATCAACGCAAGTATTCTAAAAAACAATCGAGTAGTTTTTAATATTAAAGGAAATTCTTATCGACTAATTGTTAAGTTCAATTACAAAAAACAATGGGCTTTTATCCGTTTTATTGGCACTCATGCTGAATATGATAAAATAGACGCCAACACAATCTAAAAATATTATTATGAACCTAAAACCTATAAAATCCGAAAAAGACTATCGAAATGCGCTTGAGCGTTTGGAAATAATATTTGATGCACCAGTTGATACTAAAGAAGGAGATGAAGCAGAAATACTTTCACTGCTTATAGAAAATTACGAGAACGAATATTACCCAATTGAAGCACCAGATCCTATTGAAGCGATAAAAATCCGCATGGAGGAACTCAATATGCGTCAAAAAGATTTGGTAGGTATTATTGGTGGAAAAAGTAGAGTATCGGAAATTCTAAATAGAAAGAAAAAATTGACGGTAGAAATGATCAGAGAATTGGAGCAAAAACTTCAAATTTCCGCTTCAATTTTAGTTAATAATTATCAACTTTCTGTGGAATAAAAAAATTATAAAATTCCACATCTAAATTTTAAATAAATTATATCTAAAATAATTCATTTAAAATTTTCTCTTAATTATAATTCAAATATACTTTCCTATTTTTGTAAAGTGAACGACCAACTAGACCTTCAACTGAAAACGCTTTCTACAGAACCTGGAGTTTATCGGTATTACGATAAAAATGACGAACTGTTGTATGTAGGTAAAGCAAAAAATCTTAAAAATAGGGTGCTTTCCTATTTTAATAAAAATCTTCCCGGATATCGCACCAAAATAATGGTTCGGAAGATTCATCGTTTGGAAACTACCATTGTTCCTAGTGAATACGATGCTTTGTTGCTAGAAAATAATTTAATTAAAGAACATCAGCCTTTCTACAACATGATGTTGAAAGATGATAAAACTTTCCCTTGGATTTGCATTAAAAATGAACCTTTTCCTAGAATTTTTCTCACCAGAACAAAAATAAAAGACGGATCTGAATATTTTGGTCCTTACGCAAAAGTGAAACCTGCTCGTTTTCTATTGGAAACTTTAAAAAACATTTACAAACTTCGAACCTGTAATTTAAATCTTGCACCTTCAAAAATTGCGGAAGACAAATACAAAGTTTGTCTGGAATTTCACATCAAAAATTGCAACGGACCTTGCGAAAGTCTGGAAACGAAGGAAAATTACGATAAAAAAGTAAACGCAATTCGAGAAGTGATAAAAGGTGATTTCCGATTAGCAAAAGAATATTTGATAGAGGAAATGAGCAATTTTGCATCAAATTTAGAATTTGAAAATGCACAGATTGTAAAAGATAAAATGTTGTTGCTGAACAAATACCAATCTAAACATACGGTTGTAAGCGAAACCATTAATGATGTAGACGTTTTTGGAATGACGAGCGATGAAACTGCGGCTTATGTCAATTATTTTAAAATAAGGAAAGGAAACATTATCCAAAGTTACACCACAGAAATTCGGAAAATTTTGGAAGAAACGGACGAAGAAATACTGGAAACTGCGGTGATAGAAATTCGTCAGAAATTTCTTTCTGATTCTCATGAAATTTTGTTGCCTTTTGAATTGGGTTTTGAAATCCCAAATGTGATTTTATCGGTTCCAAAAATTGGCGATAAGAAAATAATTGTAGAACTATCTGAAAGAAATGCGAAAGAATACCGCATAGAAAAGCTGAAAGCGGTACAAATAATAGATCCAGAAAGACATACAACTAGAATAATGCAGGAAATGAAAAAATTCTTGCACATGCCAGTAGAACCAAGACATATAGAAGGTTTTGATAACTCAAATCTTCAAGGAACCAATCCTGTTGGTGCTTGTGTAGTTTTTAAAGATGGCAAACCGAGCAAAGCAGATTACAGAATTTTCCACATTAAAACGGTGGAAGGTCCGAATGATTTTGCGAGTATGGAAGAAGTGGTGTATCGCCGCTACAAAAGAATGTTGGATGAGGAAAGTCCACTTCCGCAATTGATTGTAATTGATGGTGGAAAAGGTCAACTTTCTTCTGCGGTAAAAAGTTTGAAATTATTGGATTTGTATGGAAAAATTACCATTATTGGAATTGCAAAACGTTTAGAAGAAATCTATTTCCCCGAAGATTCTATTCCTTTATATATAGATAAAAAATCTGAAACTTTAAAAATAATTCAACGAGTTCGGGATGAATCTCACCGTTTTGGCGTGAAACATCATAGAACCAGACGGAAAAACAGCACCATACAATCTGAATTGGAAACCATTCCCGGTGTTGGTCCGAAATCTATTGAGTTGCTTTTATCTCAATTAAAATCTGTGAAACGTGTGAAGGAATCTTCAAAAGAAATATTGGAAGAAATTTTGGGTGTGAGTAAAGGGCAGATTGTTTGGGCGTTTTTTAATGATATTAAATAAAAAAAGCCGTTTCATATATAAATGAAACGGCTTATTTATTAATCATATTTTTTCTATTGTGTATAATAACATTTACACCAAAAATTGTTTTGCAATATTTAGATTTTTTTATGGCTGTACAATAGGTTTATGATAGAATAGATATTTCCTTGTATAAAAAAAGAAAATAGATAAAATAAAAACTATTGGCATTGTATATAAAAATATGCCTGATATATATGATAAAATTAAACTGGTTAATAATAGTAAAACTAAAAAAAAAGGAAATAATTTTTCTTTAGAAATAACTTTTAAAGAAATAAAAATAAAAAATATCAGCATGCAATAAAAACCAAATTGACCAAATTGATTATTCATAAAATTATAACTAGGATTATCATTATAATTATTACTAAACAAAACATATCCAGTATATAATAAACTTAACACTGAAAATATTAAAAAAAAGTATTTTAAACGATTTTTAGTTACGTATTTTTCTAAATTTAAAGTTTTCATAATTTAAAGTTTTAACATCCATTATCTTCTAAACAATCTACAAGTGACCAACCAGTCGAACCAAAGTTCCAAACAATACCAACCCAACCTTGTCCAGTTAAAGTTGCAAACCACATACCAGTTTGCATTCTTGGTTTCCATTTTCTAACACACGCTCTGCAACCAGGAAGATTTGGTTTTGACGCTTCAATAATTGTATTTGCACCTTCAAATACTTCCAATACAAATTCTTGATTTTCGCCATTCAATTCTAATTCCGGATAATTATTTTTTAAAGTTAATGATAAATTTTGAATTGTAAAAACTGATGAACTAACTTCTTCATTTGTATAACCTGATAAATTTAAGAAATATTCTGCTCCCTGACTTTGAAATTGTTGATCATTGTAGTTATCAATAAAATTTTGTTTAGTTGGCATTTCTACAAAAAAAGCTTCCATTGCATCTCCTAATTCAATAAAATTTTCATCTTTAGAAAGTCTTAATATCAAATCTTCTTTTGAAAGATTTGATATCCTCGCTGAATTACTAAATGAGGTATTTTCACTAAAATCATTGATAGCTAAATCATTACTAGCTTCTCTTGAACAGGAAATTACCATAGTTAATACTACTAGTGCTGTCATTCCTAATTTTCTGATAAAATTGTTTTTCATAATAAAAATGTTATTTGGTTAATGATTCAAAATTACATGATGAAAATCATAAATGCCATTTTTATTATCCAAATATAATCCAAATTTTAGTGTAAATATTTATGAATAAAACAATATATTTATGAATAAAACTAAAATTTTGAAAACTAAACTACACGACACTAGAACAAAAAGAAACTATACTCAAAAAGAGCTTGCAACATTAGCTGCAATGTCTCAACCTAAATATAGTAGAAAAGAAAGTGGTTATGACCCAATATTAAAATCCGAATGAGATTTATTAGCTAAAGTTTTAGAAGTTCCTGTGGAAGAAATCTATGAAGAAGATGTTCCCAAAACTTATATCTACAAAAATATAAAAGGAAATAGTTTTAATTCTGGAACGATAAACATCAACGTTCCAGATTTTGTAATGAACTATATTCAACTTTTAGAAAGAAAAGTAATGAATCTTGAAGAAGAAATACAAAAATTAAAAGAAGTAATCTAACCTCTATCAATTCCTAAAATCCCCCATATCCAGTTTCAAAGAAAAGAAATTGGAGAAGAAATTGCTGCCGCCAATTCCAGAATTGGTGATGGCATAATCTAACGTTAGACCACGATATTGGATTCCAACACCTGCACTTGGCTGAAAGGAAACATTACGAGAAAGATCTTCAATATCTGTAACCGTTTGAAATCTATTGATTCCTAACCTTACGAAAAGTAACTTGTTATATTTCAATTCTGCACCTGCATATGGTGTGATGCTCGCAAAATCGGTAGAAACTAAAGCTGCAGTTTTGGCAAAATCTACATTAATACCAACTTCTGGCAAAAGCTCTAAAGATTGATTGATCTCGAAATTTTTGCTGACACCAGCGTTTAGTTTCGGTAAAGTAATTTCTAATTTATCCGTTGGAGCAGGGTTAAATTCTTCACCATTTACAATTGCAGAAAGTTCTTTCTGATTTATCGTCCAGAAGTTTACGGTTGTTGTGGCATCTCGCAACATAAAGCCGTAATTATAGCCATTGTCTGCGTGGTAAATAGCACCAATATCAAATCCAAAACCATAACCGGTCGCAAATTTCCCTACATTTCTGTAGACTAATTTTGCATTTACACCAACATCTAATTTTTGACTTCCATTTGGATGAAAAGCGTAGGAAACTAAGGCTGCATAATCTGCTTGCGAAAATTGTGTAATTCTATCATAGTCTATATTCCCCTCACCATCAATCAATTGCGTGGTATTCAAAATATTATCTACTCCCAATCTCACGATGGAAACCGCAAACACACCACCATTATTATCCAATGGTTTTGCAAACGCGATATAATCATATTTTGCGATACTTTCAAAATATTCTGCATGCATTGCTGCGGCTTGCCAATCTCGCTCTACACCCAGTAATCCTGCAGGATTCCACATCGGAGAATAGACATCGTTCTGGTTAGAAATAACCGCTCCTCCCATTGCAAGACCTCTCGCTCCTGCACCAATATTTAAAAATTCATTGGAATATTTTCTTATGATTTGCGCTTGCGTTCCCACACTTAGGAATATAAATAAAAGTATAAATTTTTTCATTCTTCAATTAATTTTTTAGCCTTTTTTGCTTTCCTATTTTTCAAAATTCCATTGATTACGATGGCAACAATCATCACCATGGAAGCAATATAAAAAATAGGCGTCATCTTTTCTGATTCTCCAAAGATAAAAAAAGCTAGAATAATACCGTACACAGGTTCCAGATTTACCGTTAATATTAAGGTAAACGGCGAAATGTACTTCATCAAACTTACAGATTCCAGCATTGGATATGCTGTAAAAACTCCTGCTAATATAGTAATTAACGCTAAATCTCTATAGTTTATTTCAGTTACCTCAAATATTTGTCCGGATAAGGTAAAAAAGATTGCAGCTAAAGCCCATCCACCAAAAATTTCGTAAAAAATAATGTTTCCTGATGTTGTTTTTCCATACAATTTTCCATTAAAAACGGAAAAAAATGTACCAAATAGCGCAGCTAAAATCCCATAAAAAATTCCAACCTTATATTGAAATTCTATTTTGAAAATTAAAGATATACATGCAAGTATGATAACACCAATCACCACTTCAGAAACATCTAATTTTCTTTTGAAAACGATTGGTTCCATAATTGAAGCAAATAAAGTAGAGGTCGCCAAACAGCACAAAGCAATAGCAACATTAGAAACTTTGATGGCGTGAAAAAAACAAAACCAATGTATTGCCATCATTCCGCCAATTCCTATTAACTGAAAAAATAGCACTTTGGGTACTTGCAAACTTCTTTTTTGTATAAATCTTATAAATATATAAAGAAAAATTGCAGCAAAGGACATTCTATAGAAGACGATGTTTGGTGCATCTGCAGATATTAATTTCCCTAAAATAGCCGTAAATCCCCAAAGGAAAACAATCAAATGGAGCCGAAAAATTGCTGGTGTTTTCATGGTTTTTAAAACTTTTGCAAAAATATCATTAATAATTGAATTAAAATCCTTTGCAGCTCATTTGTATGTACTTAAAATTAGAAATATAACTTAAACAGCATTTCTATATTGTCTATTGTCCTTTCATTATTTTTTTTGATAGATTTATAACTTTGTCAAATATTCCATAGGTATATTTTTGAACAGCCAAAATTTCATTCGTAAAGTTCAATAAAAGTCTTCGCTTTATTCTTTTTTATTAGTTCCGTTGGCAAACTTAACGAACTGCTTCAACAAAATAATTCTTCTTATCTGTTTTGAAAATAAAATGAATTTCACTCAAATCGGGCTGCAAATTTTTTATCATTAATAAATATTCGAAACAATTACAGTCTATTCAATTTAAATTAAAGTCTAAAAAATCTACCACAAATTTGGATGCATTTATATATAACAAATAATTTTCAGTATTTAATATAAAAATTATTTGTCATAATTTCTTAAATTATCTTATCTTACAAGCTTAATTAGAATATTCATGGATTTAGAATTTAACAAACGCGAAGACCAAAATAAACTCAAACTTTCTGAGATTAATAAATTACTAAACACCATCAAAAAAGGTGGTGGTGAGAAAAGGATTGCAAAACTACATGCACAAGGAAAACTTTCTGCGAGAGAGAGAATAGATTATTTATTAGATAAAAGATCTAAGTCTGTAGAGATTGGTGCTTTTGCTGGTTTCGAAATGTATGAAGAAGAAGGTGGCTGTCCAAGTGCAGGAGTAGTGGTAGTTATTGGTTATGTTTCTGGCAGACAATGCATTGTAGTCGCAAATGATGCAACCGTAAAAGCTGGAGCATGGTTTCCTATTACAGGAAAGAAAAATTTGAGAGCACAAGAAATTGCGATGGAAAATAGATTGCCCATCATTTATTTGGTAGATTCTGCAGGAGTTTATCTTCCAATGCAAGATGAAATCTTCCCAGACAAAGAAAATTTCGGTAGAATTTTTAGAAATAATGCCAAAATGAGTTCCATGGGAATAGTGCAAATATCCGCAGTAATGGGAAGTTGCGTTGCTGGTGGAGCTTATCTTCCAATAATGAGCGATGAAGCGATGATTGTAGATGGTACAGGTTCTATTTTCCTTGCTGGTAGTTATCTGGTAAAAGCAGCAATTGGCGAAAGTATTGATAATGAAACTCTTGGAGGTGCAAAAACACATTGCGAAATATCTGGAGTTACAGATTACAAAGCAAAAGATGACAAAGATGCCTTAGACAGAATAAAAAACATCATGAAATCTCTCGGTAAAACCGAAAAAGCTGGCTTTGATCGCATAGAATCTGCCGAACCAAAAGAAAATATTGATAATATTTTTGGAATCATGCCTGCACAAAGAACGGAGCAATATGACACCAAAGAAATCATAAAATGTATTGTAGATAACTCTGAGTTTGAAGAATATAAAGAGGATTATGGGAAAACCATCATATGTGCAACAGCAAGAGTAGATGGCTGGTCCGTAGGAATTGTAGCGAACCAAAGAACATTGGTGAAAAATGGCAAAGGTGAAATGCAATTTGGAGGCGTTATTTATTCTGAATCTGCAGACAAAGCAACAAGATTTATCGCCAATTGTAACCAAAGAAAAATACCATTGGTATTTTTACAAGATGTAACAGGTTTCATGGTAGGTTCCAAATCCGAACATGGTGGTATAATAAAAGATGGCGCAAAAATGGTAAATGCAGTTTCTAATTCTGTAGTGCCAAAATTTACCATCATCACAGGAAATTCATACGGCGCAGGAAATTACGCCATGTGTGGTAAAGCCTATGATCCAAGATTAATTGTAGCTTGGCCATGGTCAGATTTAGCCGTGATGGGAGGTGCACAAGCTGCGAAGGTATTGGCACAAATACAAGAATCTACTCTTAAAAAACAAGGGAAAGAAATCTCTGAAGAAGAAAGACAAGAAATATTGGATAGCATTACCAAAAAATATAAAAAACAGACGGAAGCAACTTATGCTGCTGCAAGATTATGGACAGATGCAATTATAGATCCTACCGAAACCAGAACGTGGATTTCTATGGGAATAGAAGCAGCAGATAATTCTCCAATTACAGAAAAATTTAATCTTGGCATTATTCAAGTTTAAAAAATTATTTAAAAAAAAATCATGAAAAAATTATCATTTTTATTTCTATTTTTTCTGTTTACAATTGCCCATGCACAATGTAATATTACAGGAAAATCTAGTATAGAAAATCAAGCTGAAGAAACCTACTCTATTGCCAACGAAATTGCACAATGCAAAGATTGTCATCTTTGGGTAGGAGTTGGCTCCAACGCAACAATTGTGGGAGACAACCGACAAAATTCTGTGAAAATAAAAGCAAATTCCGCGGGTAGACAGATAATTTCTTTGGCCGTTCTGACCTCGCAAGGTTTGATGCAGTGTAGTAAAAATATAGATATTACCGATGGAAAAACTAGCATCAAAAATTCAAAAATCACCACCAAAGAACCAGAACCAACAGTAGATTGCAACGTAAAAATAAGTGATTTTAAAGAGGTAAAATATTCTGAAAACATCGTTTCATTTTTTCCCATAGGAGAAGATCTGCAATTTAAATATATTTGGACAGCCACCTATTTCGATGGAAGAGAAGTAGTTTCTAAAGAAAAAATTCCGCAATTTCCTTTTACAAAAACTGACGGAATAAGAACTGTAAAGCTGCAGATGATCTCTGATAATTGTTTGAAATCATTATCTAGAAGCTATGAAAATAATTATTGGCAATACTTTTAAAATATAGAAATACTCCTCTTCAATCAAATGACAAAGATTCTCTTACTTTCTGATACACATTCTTACCTAGACGATCGTATTTTAGAATATGCAAAAAATGCTGATGAAGTATGGCATTGCGGAGATTTTGGAATAAACGTTGCCGAAAAACTGGAGAAAATAGCAAAAGTGCGTGGAGTTTACGGTAATATAGATGATGATTTTATAAGAAAACACTATCCAGAAACATTGTCTTTTAAATGCGAAGAAGTATCTGTTTTGATGATTCATATAGGTGGATATCCTAATAGGTATACATCTTTAGCAAAAGAGAAAATTGCCGAACACCAACCAAAAATTTTCATTACTGGGCATTCTCATATTCTTAAAGTAATGAATGATGCAAAAAATAATCTATTGCACATGAATCCTGGAGCTGCAGGAAAAATAGGATGGCATCAAACCAGAACAATGCTAAAATTTACCATAGACGGTGAAAAAATAGAAAATTTGGAAGTAGTAGATTTTGGCGCAAAATAATTTTTTAAAATGAAAATTGGAGATTCCATATCTTATTTAAATGAAAACAAAACCGGAAAAATCATAGGTCTTGCAATTAATTCTGTTGATGTTCTAGATGAGTTTGGATTTAAAGAAACCTTGAGTTTGAATGAAATAGTGCTGCGAGATCAAGACTTTTATTCTAAAATTCACATAGAAAAAAAACCGGAAACATCTAAAATTAAGTCTAAGAAAAACAATAGTATTATTAAAATTTTAGATCTTCATTTTCATCTATTGGTGAAAAATCCAACCGCTTATTCACCACAAGCAAGGTTGCAAATACAGAAAGAAGCTCTTTTGGAAATGCTGGATTATTGTAAAAAAAATCCTATAAAAAAATTAAATATCATCCACGGCATTGGCGATGGTACTTTGCAAGCAATGGTTTTTGATTTGTTGAAAGGTTACACCAATTTGGAATACGAAGATGAAAATATTTTCCATCAAAGTTCTGGCAGTGTGATGGTTACTTTTAGATAAAATTCAATTAAAATATAGTCGTTTTATTTCTTTAAATTTGCACATCATTATGCAGAAACTCAATTTACTATTCACGAAAGATGGTTTGCAATACCAAATTTGCAAAGGAAAAACAGTGCAAAAGGAAATTTTCTATTTCCCTGATGAAAATTCTCACGCAGATTTTATTTCTACAAAATTAGATGAAATTTTATCGAAAGAAGATTTTCAACAGATACAAGTAATTTCCGCACTCAACCACTTTTCTTTGCAAAAAGACTCCTTCACCAATCATGAAAATGGTTTGGATTTAATCGCTTTTAATGCAGATGTAGATAAGGAAAATGAGGGATTAATGCTATCTATCAATAAAAAATTTGAAGTACAGTTCTATTATTCCTTTCCGAATGAATATTACAACAAAATAAAATCATTAAATTTACCTACAAATTTTAACTTCTCTGGAGAGAATTTTTTACAAAAAATAAATGTAAAAAATCATAAGGAAATTCACATCAATTTATACCATCATCAATGTGAATTTTTAGCTTTAGATGCGAATAAATTAGTCTTGTATAATAATCTAGACATCAACTCTGAAGTAGATTTTCTTTATTTTGTAATGTTTACGCTTAGCAAAATAAATTTTGGCCTAAAGGAAACAAAATTTTTCGTGTATGGCGAAACTACCGAAAACGAAACCTTCATTTCTGAATTGAAAAAATTTGTAAATAATCTAGATATTGTTTTTGATAATATTCATCAACAAAATTTTATTTTATCTTAAACCTTCATATAATTCTAAATTAACAACCATAATAATTTCAAAATATGTACAGAATAATCTCCGGAAAATGGAAAGGTAAAAAAATAGCTGCACCCAAAAATTTTGACGTGAGACCAACTACAGATTTTGCTAAAGAAGCACTTTTTAGCATCATAGAAAATAGATATGATCTGGAATTTATTTCTGTTTTAGATCTTTTTGCTGGTATTGCATCAATTAGTTTTGAGTTTGCTTCTCGCGGTTGCAAAGATATTACCGTTGTAGAAATGGAAGCAAAGCATACCACATTCATCCACAAAACTGCGGCAGAGATGGAAATGTCTTTGGATATCAACATACAAAGAGCAGATGCTTATGATTGGTTGAAAAAAAATAGAAGTAAAAAGCAATATGACGTTATTTTTGCAGATCCACCATTTCTGGAAACGGATGAGAAAAAATACACAGAAATATTAAATACAATCCAGAAAAATAATTATTTAAAACCTGGTGGTGTGTTAATTCTGGAACATCAAACACGTTTAAAATTAGAAAACGAATTTTTAATTGAAGATCGTAAGTATGGGAATATAACTTTTAGTTTTTTCCAGTTTCCTGACGTTGATGCTACACTAAAAGAAGAATAAAAATTTAAAATTGATTTTATGGGAAAATTATTCACCGTTTCGTTATTATTTTTTATTGTGAATTTTTCCTTAGCTCAAAATTCCAAAACCCAACGGTTAGATAGCCTTTTTGCCGCTTTGCAAAGTGAAAATGCTTTTAATGGAAATGTTTTAATTGCTGAAAAGGGTGTTATTATTTTCGAGAAAAGTTATGGTTTTGCTAATGAAGAAAATAAAATAAAATTAAATCTTCAAACAAAGTTTGAACTTGCTTCAGTTTCTAAACAATTCACTGCCATGGGAATTGTATTATTAGAGAAAAAAGGGGATTTGGAATATACCGACAATATTTCAAAATATATTCCAGAATTAGCTTCGTATGGGGAAATTACCATAAAAAATTTGTTAAATCACACTGGAGGTTTACCAGATTACATTGAGATATTTGACCAAAAATGGGACAAAACAAAATTTGCAACAAATGAAGATATTGCAACGCAATTCGCAAAATATAAACCTACACCAGATTTTAAACCAAATGAAAAATATGAATACAGCAATACTGGATATGCTATTTTAGGACTAATTATTGAGAGAGTTTCTAAAAAATCTTTCGGTGAATTTTTAAAAAACTATATATTTAAGCCATTAAAAATGGAAAATACTTTTGTGTACAGAAGTAGATTTCAACCAGAAAAAATTAAAAATCATGCAACTGGTTATGTAATTGATAGTTTAGGAAATAAAGTTACAACCGATAGTTTTGGAAAAGATTATTATACTTATTATTTGGATGGTATTGTTGGAGATGGAATGGTAAATTCTACTTTAGAAGATTTACTAAAATGGGACAGAGCATTACAAAATAATATTTTAGTAAATGACGATGATAAAAATCTAATTTTTTGCAATTCACAAACTTTAGATGGAAAAGACAATAATTACGGTTTTGGTTGGATTTTGGCAGACTCCAAAAAATATGGAAAAATTGCCTATCATTCTGGTGGTTGGGCAGGATATTCTACATTTATAGAAAGAGAAATATCTAACGATAAAACAATTATACTTTTACAAAATAATTCTATACCATCTACAGTAATACCAGCAGCAGAAGTGAGGAAAATTTTGTACAATGAAGCAATTATATCTAAAAAGAAAATTGAATTAAAGTCTGAAGATTTGGATAAATTTTTGGGTATTTATTCTACACCCGATTTTCCATTAAAAATAACCCTAACAAAAAAAGATTTTATTTTGTTTGCAAAAGCAACTGGACAAGAGGAATTTCCGTTGGACGCTTATGAAAATAATACTTTCAAATTTATTCCCGCAAACATAACGATCGAATTTATTCCGACCACTAAATCTTTTATATTTACACAGGAAAACAGTAAAATAAAATTTACTAAAGAATAACTGAGAATCTATAGCACTTTCAATTCCAACTGAATACTTCTACCAAAGAATTTTTTCGAAATTTTTTCGAAATTTTTGGTGATGTCGGATAGGTAAAAATCGTATGTTGGCGCTGTATTTTTTTCGTTTAATAAATGATTATTCTCCAAAACCATTTTCAATTCTGCGGCTACAATATTGGGAGAATCTATCACTCGCACTCTATTGCCATAGAAATGCTTAATCTCATCTATCAACAAAGGATAATGTGTGCAGCCTAAAATTAAAGTTTCTATATTCTTCAATTTTTTATTGCTCAAATAATGATAAATAATAGAATTTGTAATCGCATGATTTTTCAAACCTTCCTCTATTGCAGGAACTAAAAGTGGAGTTGCGAGTTCGTCAACTTGAATAAATTTATTGTGCTTGCGTATAGATTTTCTGTATAATGCAGAATTTACCGTTGCTTTTGTGGCAATTACGCCAATATTATTGTGCAATTCAAAAGCTACTTTTTCAGCAACAGGATTGATGACATCAATAACTGGAATTTTTGCATCTACCAATTCTAAAACTTCTTTCAAGGCATTTGCAGTGGCAGAATTGCAAGCAATAACGATTGCTTTGCAGTTCTTATCCAACAAAAATTGAGTGATTTTGATACAATAACCGATGATGGCCTCTTTAGATTTTTCGCCGTAAGGCAAATGTTTTGTATCTCCGAAATAAATTAGGTTTTCATTTGGCAAAACTCGTTTTATCTCTTTTGCCACCGTTAGTCCGCCCACTCCAGAATCAAAAATTCCAATGGGTTGGTTGCTTGATAAATGACTGTAGTCGATTTTTTTACTTTTCAAGAAATAAAATTTAAAACAAAAATAAGGTATTTTTTACTAATTAATATTGAATTTAATACAAAGTGCAAAAATAGATGGCAAAAAATTTAAAAGCAAAATTCTAGATTAAAAATAAATCTGAGACAATTCCATCTGCTAAAAACCAATGTTTTTCCGGGATTTTCAAGTAATCATTTTCTATCAATAATATTCCTTCCTCTATTTTGAATTCAATTTCTGATGTTATTTTTTCTATCAAATCCAACGAGAAGCGATTTTTTAATTCTGCTAAAGAAACTCCCCAACTTGTGCGCAAGCCTATCATCAACATTTCATTTAATTGCTCTTTTTCTGATAGAATTTCTACTTCAGAGGGAATTGTGTTTGCAGAAATTTTATCCAAATAAATTGAATTATTAGCAATATTCCAGCTTCTTTTTAAATTTCCATCATAAGAATGTGCAGATGGACCAATGCCTAAATATTCTCTACTTTGCCAATAAGCAGTATTGTGACGAGATTGAAAACTTTCTTTTCCAAAATTAGAAATTTCGTAGTGCTGGAAATTATTTTCTTTCAAAAATTCTGTCATGTAGAAATATGCTTCATTTTGAAAATCGTCTTTTGGAGCTTCCATTTTTCCAGTTTTTACCCAATTTTCCATCGCAGTTTTTGGTTCAACCGTCAATGCATAACTGGAAACGTGGGGAACTTGCAAATCTATTATGGTCTTTAAATTTTGCTGCCAATTTAAAAAGCTAGAACTCGGCGAACCATAAATTAAATCTACACTCAAATTTTCGAATCCGAAATCTTGACTCCGTTTTATGGAATCTAGCGCTTCATTGGATGTGTGAGCTCTATTCATCAACTTCAAATCTTCTTCAAAAAAACTTTGTGTACCAATTGATAGTCTATTGAATTCTGTAGAAGAAAGTTCTTGCAAAAATTTTTTATTCAAATCATCGGGATTGGCTTCCAGTGTAATTTCTATATCATTTTGAAATTCAAAATATTTTGAAACCTCATCAATAATAGATTTTAAATGATCTACTTTTAAAATACTTGGAGTTCCGCCTCCGAAATATAAAGAGGCCAGACTTTTGTTCTGCAATTCATCTTTACGCAGATAAATTTCTTTTTTTATAGCATTTACCATTTCATCTACTTTGGAAGTAGATGTAGAAAAATGAAAATTGCAATAACTGCATTTTTGTTTGCAAAAGGGAATGTGAATGTATATCATAAAAAAAGCTCCGAAGAACGGAGCTTATATATTTTAATAATGAAAATTTTAATATCTAAAACCTCTAGCATTGATAAAGTTATCAAAATTATATCCTAAACCTAGCATGAAACTGTTTCCACCATAAGTTTGAATATCTGATAAACCAAGATTATAAGTAGCCCCAATCATCAAATTGTTCAATTTTACTTTTACAACTGGAGAAATACTCAATTGCTGATTATCAAATCTATTTTGTACAGATCTGAAACTCGCTCCTGCAGAAAACGAATTGAAATCGCTTTTTACAGTTGCCATCAAATTATAATCTGTCATTCTTGTAGAGTTGGTATTCAAATTAATTAAAGCTGAAGGTGTTACATAAAATCCTTCCGTAATGTAATAATCATAACCTAAATTCAAGAATATTTTTATTGGTGATGGTTCTACGTTATTTACAATAGATTGGTCATTATTAAGAGCGATATCGTTAATAGAAGCTCCACCAAAAATCCCTTTATATTTTGCAGCTAAACCAAAGTTTGCATATAATAAAAATATGCTGCTATCAGAACCTTGCAATAAAGGATCATTAGAATTATCTGTGTTTAATTTAGTGTAATCAAAATTAGCGTTGTATGCAGTAACACTAGTACCGAAAGAGAATTGATCTTGTCTTTCTCCTTCATCACTTAATGGAATAAAGTAGGATGCACCTGCAGTAATACCACCAGCATTGATAGGACCATTTTGATCTCTGAATACAGAAATACTTGCTCCTACTCTATCAAAAATATTTGCGTGAACTCCAACAGACTGTACGTTTGGGGATTCGCTAAATTTTGAAAATTGTTTTTGATAGTTGGCGTTCACGTGCACTTGATCTGTACTACCATATTGAGCTGGATTGAAGAGAAAATCCCCATCTAGCAAATATTGTTGATAATATGGTAATGTTTCTTGTGCATTATATGATCCTGCCAGTATAACCAGACAAATGATAGCATAAAGTTTTCTCATAGCAAATATTAATTTCCGTTCAACAAATATAAAAAAATTCTTTTTATAAACTTACCTTTCTAAATAAATTCTCCATTTTTTTATTGCATTTTCCATATCCAATGGCATTGGACTTTCAAAATACATCTCCTTTTTGGTTGTTGGATGCACAAAACCTAGCGTGTGAGCATGCAATGCGTGACGAGGCAAAACTTGAAAAGCATTATGGATAAATTGTTTGTATTTAGGAAGATTTTGGCCTTTTAACGGGATATTTCCTTCATAACGCTCATCATTGAAAAGAGTATGCCCAATATGTTTGAAGTGCGCTCGTATTTGATGCGTTCTTCCAGTTTCTAATTTGCATTCTACCCAAGTGATGTAGCGCAATCTTTCTATTACTTTGTAGTGCGTAACAGCGTGTTTTCCAAAATCACCGTCTGGAAAAACCGCCATTTGCATTCTGTTTTTTACGTGTCTTCCTATATTTCCAGTTATCGTTCCCTCGTCTTCTTCTACATTTCCCCAGACAAATGCCCAATATAATCTTTTGGTTTTTCTATCGAAAAATTGTTTTCCAAGATGGCTTAGAGCGTATTCATTTTTTGCAACTACTAATAGTCCAGATGTATCTTTATCTATTCTATGCACCAAACCTACTCTATCTAAATCAGATTTTTGATTATTTTTTTCAAGATGAAAAGCCAAAGCGTTGATCATAGTTCCATCCCAATTTCCATGTCCTGGATGTACAACCATATTGGGTTCTTTATCTATTACGATCACATCATCGTCTTCATAAACAATTTTTAAAGGAATATCTTGCGGAGTGATGAGATTTTCCCTCGGCGGATGTGCCAAAAATATAGAAATTTGGTCTTCTGGTTTTACTCTATAATTTTGTTTCACAGGTTCACCGTTTACGAGAACGTTTCCTGCTCTACAAGCTTGCGAAATTTTATTCCTAGTAGCATTTTTGCGAAAAAGCATCAAGTATTTATCAATTCTCAATGGATCTTGGTTGCCATCTACAATGTAATTAAGATGTTCGTACAAGCCATTATTTTCCTCATCATCAGATTCGCTTTCTGATTGTGCTATATCTAAAAAATCGTCTTCTTTTTCTTCTATCATTTCTTTTAAAATAAAAAGCTTCAACAATTTTGCTGAAGCTTTAATTATATCTAATACTAAATTATTCCATCGTCATACCACCTTTTGGCTTCGGTTTATCTGCCGGTTTAGACGTGGTCGGTTTTGTTTCGGTTGGTTTTTTTACAGTTGTTGGTTTATTATCAACAGGTTTTTTTGTAGCATCTGGTTTTACAGGAGCTGGTTTTTCAATTTGTTTATCTGGAGTTGGTGGCACATCACTGTCCGGTGTAAATACTGGATCGTTATAAGAAGGTATTTCTTCATATCTAATTGGTGCCAAAGTAGTATCTATTTTCATTCTGTAAATAGAATTTAAATAAGAAATTTTACCACCTAATTCCGCAGGAGTTTTCTTACTTGCCCACAAATCTATCTGCATTCCTTGATCTCGTATGCTTCCACCAGCAGGATCTTGATAATAAATGATATCATTTGCATCTTCTTTTCCGTCTTCATGCTCTATTAAACCTGTTTCGAAAAGGTTGTTTGCAATCATAGCTTTTGCTTGGGCAACCGTCATTCCTACTAAATTTGGAACGCCAATATTACGCAATGGTCCAGAACCTATCACTAAATCTATGGTTGAAAATCTTTTTAATAATGTTCCAGGTTTCAAAGTATTGCCATTAAACATCATTCTTATTACGGCATCTTTTTGTATACTTGGTTCAAATATTGTATCGCCTACTTTTAACCCTACAGATTCTAATTGCCTAAAAGCCAACCCTTTGTAAGTATCCAAAATATCCGGAACCTGCACTGGAGCATAACTTCTAGGATTTACTTTTAAATAAATAGATCTCCCGTTTTTTACTCGTGCACCAGGCTTAGGAAAAATATCTAAAACTTGAAATGGTCTATAGGCAGGGTTATAATTTCCACTATCTATATCATAAGCAAGTCCCGCATCATCTAGTTGTTTTATAGCTTTTTGCATCGTTAAATTCACCACATTTGGCACAGGTGTTTCTTCCCCATGCTTTGTATGGTACTCTAGCCAACGAAATGTAAGCCATACCAAGCCACAAAATATTACTGCTGCCACAATTATATTCACAAGAACTTTCCAATGGAAAAGCGATTTCAGCATAATTT
This sequence comes from Frigoriflavimonas asaccharolytica, assembly GCF_013294015.1. Lineage (GTDB taxonomy): Bacteria > Bacteroidota > Bacteroidia > Flavobacteriales > Weeksellaceae > Frigoriflavimonas > Frigoriflavimonas asaccharolytica. The sequence continues at coordinate 151,647 of NZ_JABSNO010000002.1, read as the reverse complement.
TCTACTTTATTTATGGACAAAGATAATTAATAATTTTAAATTTTAAATTGAGCCTTATTAAATTTTGAAAATAAAAAAAAATAAGACTAGAAAGTATTCCTCATAAAATTCTCGAAATTCACAAAAATCATTAAATTTGCATTTATAGATAATATATTATGCCGAATAGAAAAAATATAGCCGTAGTGATGGGCGGATATTCTGATGAATATGTAGTTTCCTTAAAAAGCGGACAACTAATCTTTGAATCTTTGGATAGAGAAATTTACAATGTATATAAGGTTGTTATTTTGCAAAACGATTGGTATTTTATAGACGATAGAGGCGAGAAAACACCCATAAACAAAGCAGACTTTACCGTAAAATTAAGCAGTGGCTTTGAAGTGAAGTTTGATGTTTGTTTTAATATCATCCATGGATCTCCTGGAGAAAACGGCTTGCTACAAGCATATTGGGATTGTATCGGACAAGTTTATACTGGTTGTAATTTTTACCAAAGCGCACTTACTTTTAATAAAAAAGATACGCTTGCAGTTTTATCTAAATATAATATACCATCTGCAAAAAGTATTTATTTAAGAAAAGGAGATACTATTTCTGGTGAGCAAATTATAGAAAAATTAGGTCTTCCCGTTTTTGTAAAGCCCAACCAATCTGGTTCTTCACTTGGTATTACAAAGCTAAAAGACATTAATAATCTTCAAAAAGCTCTAGACTATGCTTTTGCAGAAGACGATGAAATTTTGATAGAATCTTATCTAGAAGGTATGGAAGTTTCTGTAGGAGTGATAGATTTTCGTGGTGAAACTGTGGTTTTAGGCATCACAGAAATAGTATCTGAAAACGAATTTTTTGATTATGAAGCTAAATACGAAGGTGCTTCGCAAGAAATTACACCTGCAAGAATAGATGATGAAACCAGAATAAAAGTTGAAAACATTGCTAAAAAAGCCTATGTATCTTTGGGAATGAGCGGTTTTTCGCGTTCCGAATTTATCATCATGAATGGCCAACCTTACATGCTAGAAATTAATACAAACCCAGGTTTTTCTCCGGCAAGTATTCTACCTCAGCAAGCAAAGCATTACGGAATTTCTATTAAGGATCTTTGTGGTTTTGAAGTAGAAAAAGCTTTGAAAAAATAATCTAAAATTTATGAAAACAGCTATATTCCCTGGATCTTTTGATCCTATTACTATCGGACATTTTGATATTGTAGAAAGAGCATCGCCACTTTTCGATAAAATCATTATCGCCATTGGGCAAAATTCTCAAAAAAAATACATGTTTACTCTAGATCAAAGAATGGAATTCATCAAGAAAACATTCAAAGATTTCCCAAATGTAGAAGTAGATTCTTTTGAAGGTTTGACCATAGATTATTGTAGAAGTAAAGATGTAAATTTCATCCTTCGAGGTTTAAGAAATCCCGCCGATTTTGAATTTGAGAAAGCCATTGCACAAACCAACCGAGAATTAACACAAGATAATAAGATAGAAACTATTTTTCTTTTAACTTCTGCTAGCAAATCCTTTATTAGTAGTAGTATTGTGCGAGAAATTATATCTTTTAAAGGCAACTATGAGATTTTAGTTCCAGATTCTGTACGCGTTTAAATGCCAACAATCCATTATATTTGATGATTAATTTTCAATATTTTAAAAAAAACTAAAATTTGATTCAAGAAAATTTAAATTTTATCATAGAAATTTTAGGCACAATTTCTTTTGCAATGTCGGGTGCTTTTGCGGCAATGCAGAAACGTTTTGATGTTTTTGGGGTTTTAATTATCGCTTTTGTAACCTCTGTTGGTGGTGGTACTATTCGCGATTTACTTTTGGATCAACCCGTTTTTTGGACAAGAGATATTTTCACTTGTGGTGTTATATTTCTAAGCACCTTGGTTGCAATTTTCGTAAAATCCATCGAGAAAAATTTTAAAGTAACCCTATTTCTATTTGATAGTATTGGATTGGGTTTATTCACCATCATCGGAATCCAAAAGGGACTTACCGCAGATCTTCACCCCATAATTTGCATCACTTTGGGTACAATTACGGGTTGTTTTGGTGGTATTATTAGAGATATTTTATTGAATAGAATTCCATTAATTTTCCGAAAAGAAATTTATGCGACTGCTTGTATTGTTGGTGGTGCTGTTTTTATTATTCTAGAAAAATATTCTAATTTCACGCTAGGTTTTGCGCAAATTTCTACCATCGCGGTAATTTTCACCATTCGTACTTTAGCATTAAAATACGATTGGCAAATGCCGAAAATATATAGTTATCAAAAAAATGATGAGGGTTAATTGCCCAATAAATCTGGCCTCCTCTCTTCTGTAATTCTCAAGGCTTCTTCATATTTCCAATCTTCAATTTTTGCTGTATCTCCGCTCAAAAGAATTTCTGGTACTTCTAAATTTTTATAAATTTTTGGTCTTGTAAAAATGGGTGGTGAAAGCAAATCATCTTGAAAACTGTCCGTCAAAGCGCTTTGTTCATCATTCAAAACTCCTGGAAGCAATCTTATTATTGAATCTGCCAGAACGCATGCCGCTAATTCTCCACCAGTTAGCACAAAATCTCCGATAGAAATTTCCAAGGTTACATGCAAATCTCGCACACGCTGATCGATGCCTTTATAATGTCCGCAAATGAAAAGCAAATTTTCTTGTATAGATAATGTGTTCGCCGTTTTTTGATTCAAGGTTTTACCATCTGGTGTGAGATATATTATTTCATCATAGTTTCTGGCAGATTTTAATTCAGAAATACATTTATCTAAAGGTTCTACCATCATCACCATTCCAGCTCCTCCTCCATAAGGTTCGTCGTCTATTTGTTTGTGTTTTCCGATGCTCCAATCTCTTAATTGATGAAAATTAACTTCTACCAAACCTTTTTCCACAGCTCTTTTCAAAATAGAAGTTTGAAACGGACTTACCATTAATTCTGGTAAAACACTGATGATATCTATTCTCATTGCTCAGTAGGGTTTTTTTTGTTTGATAAAATAATAAGTCTTAAGGAAGAATCTTTGTTGATGTAGCTCCACATCCAATTGAAAAATGTGGCAATTTTGTTTCTTACAGATAAAATTAACATTAAATGCAGAAACATCCAAAAATACCAAGCAAGTAGGCCTTGAAATTTGAATCTTGGCAGATCTACCACAGCTCGGTGTTTACCAATGGTTGCCATAGAACCTTGATCGTTATATTCATATTCTTGCCAATCTTTTTTCATTTTTTTCATGAAATTTTTTGCAAGATTTTTCCCCTGGTTGATGGCCACATTTGCTACCTGCGGATGTCCTTTTGGATAAAGTGGCGTTTCCATGTAAGCAATATCTCCGATGGCGAAAATATTTTTTGTCCCGATGATTTTGTTGTAACGATCTACTTTATATCGATCTCTTTGCAAAGTATTTTCTGTAAATCCATCAATAACATTTCCTGTAACTCCAGCCGCCCAAATCACATTATTTGAAGCTATATTTTTCCCGCTTGCCAGGAAAACTTTATCTCCGTCATAATCCGTAACTCTTTCTCCGCTCAAGAAATCTACGCCCAATTCTTTCAAATATTCTTCGGATTTTGTTTGAGCTTCTTCACTCATATTTGCTAAGGGATTTTCTGTAGAACTTACGAGAATTATTTTTAATTCATTAAAATTCATGTGTGGATAATCTCTTGGCAAGATATATTTTTTCATCTCAGAAAATGCACCTGCCAATTCCACACCAGTTGGTCCGCTTCCTACGATTACGATATTCCAATTTCCATCATCACTTCTATTTTTTTCGATAATTAACTTCTCGAAAGTGAGCAAAATATGATTTCTAATTGAGATGGCTTCTTGCGTGTTTTTCATTCCAAAGGCCAGATGTTCCATTTTATCATTTCCAAAGAAATTAGTTTTACAACCAGTCGCAATTACGAGTTTATCATAATTAAAAACACCCTCTTCACAGATGATTTTATTTTCCTCGGGTATAACTTTTTTTACCGCGGTCATTCTGTACTGCACATTTCTAGAACGCTGAAAAATTTTGCGAAAGGGGAAAGAAATATTAGATGGTTCTATCCTACCACAAGCTACTTGATAGAAAAGTGGCTGAAACATGTGGTGATTTACCTGGTCTATAACCATCACTTTGTGCCCCATTTTTCCGTTGAGTTTGCGGGCAAATTGTAAGCCAGCAAAACCGCCTCCAACAACGATAATTTTTTCTCGCATCTGTTTTAATTAAGCTCAAATTTACGGAAATATTAGCGATTGTAATTGATTAAAAAATTAATTTGATTACAATTTAACCATAGAATTCAATTAATTATAAAACAAGTGATAAATAATTAATTTTTTTTATTTTGTGTTAATATATTAATTAATTTTGTTAATAATTTTAACAGATAAAATAATATGCCAAGTTTAACGCAGAAAGCAGATATCCTCGGATACAATAACGCTTATCATTTGCTTCGTAGAACGACTTACAATATAACAAAAGCAAAAATACTAGATTTTGCCACCAAAACTCCAGCGCAAGCATTAAATATTTTATTCACTTTTGCTAGTCCTATTCCACCTGCTCCGCTGAATATAAATGGTGAAACGATCATTCCCACCATTGCAAATCCAACGATTACAGATACTTTGAATACGCAAAGTTTTGAAGAATTTGATAAACATTGGTATTTGTATCAAGCGTATAAAGATCCATCTGCTCAATATAAAATAACATCATTTTTGCATTTGTTGTTTGTAGCAGATGATGATTATTCTATTCATAGCAATTTTGATTATAAAGAATTACTAAGATTTCATGCCAACAAAAGTTTGAAAGATTTGGCAATTCGCATCACTACAAACCCAAGAATGTTGGTGTTTTTGAATAATAATCAAAATAAAAAAACAAGTCCTAATCAAAATTATTCTAGAGAATTTTTAGAATTATTCACTATTTTGAAAGGACCGCAAATTGCAACAGGAGATTATACCAATTATACAGAACTAGATGTGCAACAAGCTGCAAAAGTTTTGACAGGTTTTACCACAAGCACGGCAGTATTAGACAAAACAAATAGATTGCAAAATGTAGATCCTATCACAAATTTGCCAAAAGGAATCATCAGTATCACAAACCACGATACTACCTCTGTAAAAACTTTCAGTAGTGCTTTTGGTGGGGCAAGCATTAATCCTGGTACTACAGAAGCAACGATACAAGCAGAATTGGAAAACTTCATCACGATGGTTTTCAATAAAGATGAAACTGCAAAAGCATATTGCAGAAGGATGTACAGATATTTTGTGGGTAGAAATATAACTTCGGCGATAGAATCAGACATTATCACGCCACTTGCAACGATTTTGAAAACAAATAATTACAATATTCTTCCCGCACTTACAGCTTTATTAAGCAGCAAACATTTTTACGATGAAGAAGATGCAACAACAGGCGACCAAATAATTGGTGCATTGGCAAGAAGTCCATTGGAATTATATTTTCATATGATGTCTTTATTAGAGCTGCAAATCCCTTTGTACGAAGCAAATGTATCAGCCATACATAGTTTGATGAAAACTAGAGTCTACAATAATTCTTTTAATTGCGGATTTCCAATTTTCACGCCACAAACTGTAAATGGATACGCAGGATATTCTAGCAGTCCAGAGTACGACAAAAATTTTATTACTACAGCTTCTCTGCGCATAAGATATTTGAATACGATAGATGCTTTTATTTCGGGCTTCACCTACAATACTTTTCTATACAAATTGAATACGCCAGTTTTTGTAAAATCAAGTGGCTACTTCTCCAATCCAGGATCTGCAGTCACATTGGTTACAGATTTTTTCACATTATTGCACATAGAGGTTCCAGATCCAACAAGATTTGATTATTTTAAAGATATATTTTTAGGAGGTTTGTCTGTTACAAATTGGCAAAACGATTGGAATTCCTACCTATCTACAAATAATTCTACAAGTGTAAAAATTGCTATAGACAGATTGGTAAAAGCCTTAATAAAATCACCAGAATTTCAAACCTATTAAATAATGGATAGAAAAGAATTTTTAAAAAAAGCATCACTAGCTGGTGTCGGAGCTCCATTTGTTTTAAATGGTATGCCTTCAAGATTTATGAATAATTTTATGGATGTGCAAGCCAATTGCTCAGAAGTAAACGATAGAGCAATGGTAATTTTGCGACTAGCAGGTGCAAATGATGGTTTGAACACGGTAATTCCTATCAGCCAATATGACAATTATGCCAATCTTCGACCAAATATAAAAATTGCAAACTCTGGAGCTGGAGCATATATTCCTTTGGATACTACTGTTTCTTCAGAAAAATTGGTGGGTTTACATCCATCTATGACGGGTTTTAAATCACTTTACGATGCTGGAAAATTAACATTACTAAACGGTGTAGGATATCCAAACCCAAATTATTCTCATTTCCGCTCAGAAAACTTAATGTTTGGAGGAAAAGATGGGACTAATAATACAGACCTTACAGATGGAATTTTTGGTAGATATTTGTCTTCCTTATTTCCAGGATTGGCAGGAAATCCAACCGTACAAAGTCCAGATCCATTGGCAATTCAACTTGGAAATTTAAACCCTTCCCTCTTTTATGAACATGCGATAGAAAGAAATATAGAATATAATTTAACAGGCTTTCAAACTACTTTATTTAATTCTCTTCAAAATGTGATTGTACCTTCAGAATATAATGATTTGCTGAATTATATAAAGAATGTAGAAATAAGCATGGATACTTATTACAATCGGGTACTTTCTGTTTTTAATGCAGGAAACAATTCTACAACTACGTATCCAAATACAACATTAGGAAAACAACTGAAAACAGTTGCAAGAATGATAAAAGGTGGCAGTAGAACCAAAATTTTTCAGGTAAATGTTGGAAGCTTTGATACCCACGTCAATCAAATTCAAAGTGGTAGCAATAATCTTGGAACGCATGCCAATCTTTTGGCAGATATCTCCAATTCTATTGCCGCATTTCAGGCAGATATACAAATTTTAGGCATTGAAAATAAAATTTTAACGGTTTCTTTTAGTGAATTTGGAAGACAAGTGCGAGAAAATGGAAGCTTAGGAACAGACCACGGAGATTTAGCACCATTTTTTGTGATTGGAAATAGTATTTCTGGTGGAATTTTAGGAAATCATCCTGTATTCACGAATACCACAAGTTATTACTACAATCAAAACCAAAGAAAATATGATTACCGGCAGATTTTTGCCTCGTTATTACAAGATTGGTTGGGTGCAGAATCAGGAATAATTGCTAATACAGAACTTCAAGATTTTGTAACAGCAGGAACGAAAGTTGATTTGGTATCTGGAAGTAAAAAAGCAGATGTAGTATGCACAACATTGGGTAGCAGCGAGGTGAAAAATACAACAGAAATAAATATTCATCCAAATCCTGTGAAGAATATTTTAAATATTGATGTTTCTAGCATCAAATTTTCTACAGTCAAATTTATGCTATTTGATTTATCTGGGAAATTAATATTGAGTCGACAAGAAAATTTGTACCAACCAAAATATGAGTTAAATATGAGCGAATATCCAACTGGAAATTATATCCTGAATATAGTAACAGATCATAAAACATATTCGAAGAGAGTAATTGTCGCACATTGATGAGATTTAATAAATAAATTTATCTGCGGGATATTTAATTAAAAAATCTGAAGCTGTAAAAAACGATTCAATTTTTTTGGTAAAAAATTCAAAAATAAAATATAAATTTCACCATACTTTAAAAATAGCATGGTGAAATTTTCTTTTTAAAATCTTACTTTTGCAATCTTCATGGCAAAAAGAAAGATTCCAAAAAAAACGAAACGAAACATTCACAAAAAACGCGGAAAAAATTTCCTTTTGCGTAGATATATCGTATTGGCAATTTTAGCAATTGCACTTTTCTCTACAGGTTTTTACCTAAAAAACAAAGTGGCTTTCTATTACGCCATGTATTTCCAAAAATTTGAACACAAAAAACTAAAAAACAGCGAAACTGAAACTGCAAGGATTAATAGAATTTTAAGTGATAATACCAACAAAACTTTTGGAATAGATATATCCCATTATCAACGCGAGAAGGATATCAAATGGGACAGTCTTTCTATCGGAAATCGCATCCTACCGATAGAATTTATCGTTATGCGATCTACAATGGGAAACCGAACTAAAGATAAAAATTTTCAAAAATTTTGGATAAAAGCGAAGGAAAATAATTTAATTCGTGGTGCATATCATTTTTATAGAGCAGATGAAGACCCTGTTTTTCAAGCAAATAATTTTCTTGCACAAGTAAAATTAGAAAGTGGAGATTTGCCACCAATTTTGGATATAGAAAAAATTCCGAAAAGAAAATCTAAAGAAGCTTTGATAGCAGATCTCAAAATTTGGTGCAAAATTGTAGAAGAAGCGTATGGAAAAAAGCCGATAATATACACTTATTACTATTATTATAAAGATTATATCAAAGGTGAGTTTGATGATTACCCTCTTTGGCTTGCAAACTATAATGATGTTCCCACACCTGCACCAACAGACGATTGGGATTTTTGGCAATTCACAGAAAATGGAATTGTATACGGCATCAATACAAAAGTAGATGTGGATATCTACAACGGAAATCTTTGGAGTTTAAAACAAATGACGATAGATTAAAAAAAAAATTATATATTTGCAGAGTGAACATTCACTAACAAAAGAATATGAATTTAGATTTATCTGATAGACAATTAGAAATATTACAAGCTTCTGGGAAAATTTTGATGGAAAGAGGGATTTTAGGACTGACTACAAAAAACCTTGCTCTCGAAATGAAATTCTCGGAAAGTGCTTTATATCGGCATTTTAAGGATAAAGAATCAATTATCTCTAATTTAATAAAATATTTATCTTCAAACATTAACGAAAGATTTGAAAATATTGTTAATAAAAATTTAAGTGCAGAAGCAACACTTTTGGAATTATTTAAAAGTCAATTTTATTTCTTTAAAACCAATCCGCATTTTATAGTGATTGTACTTTCTGATGGATTGATAGATAATTCTGAAAACATAAAATCAGAAGTTTTGAAATTAATGCAAACCAATTCTAAAGTGTATAAAACGGTTGTTGAAAATGGTCAGAATACAGGAATTTTTGTAACAGAAATAAGCGCTTCAGATTTAGTTCACGCGATTATCGGAAGTTTCAGATTGCAAATGCTAAAATGGAAATTGTCCAATTTTAGCTTTGATATTGAAATAGAAGGGATGAAAACCATGAAAAATATATTAACATTAATTAAAAATAAAAATGGTTAAAATAATAGCAACTTTTGCCTTGATGCTCGCTTCTCAAATAACATTCTCGCAAACAAAAAATCTTACAGAAGGCAATTTAAAGAATCTGCACAAAACCGAAATTGGCGTACAAACAAACATGATGTTTAAAGCAGAAGAAGGCAAAGTGATTTCTTTGCAAATATCTAAAAATGAGCAATTAAAGGAACATGTAACAACAGTTCCTGCGCTTTTAGTTTGCGTTTCGGGAAAGGGAAATTATGAAGATGAAAAAGGAAGAAAAATCCTAATGAAATCTGGTGATTTTGTGAAAATTGAAGCCAACGTAAAACATTGGGTTAGTGCTTTTAAAAATTCTAATTTTCTATTAATTAAATAATTTTTTTTGATGCAAAAGTTAGTAAACGTTCACTCATTAAAATTGGTTTTATTGCTTTTAATTTTTAGCAGTATATCAATTTTTGCGCAAGAATCTAAATCTTTTTCTAATCTGGATGAAGTTTTAAATTTCGCAAAAGAGAAGAATTATCAATTCAAAAACGCCAATTACCAATCGGAAATTGCAAGTTTAGCAAAGAAAACGGCTTTTGGAAACGTCTTTTCACCCAGAATAAATGTTAATGCGCAATCGATAAATAATCTCAATCTGCAAACCAGTTATTTACCTGCGCAAGTTTTTGGCGGAAATCCGGGTGAGTTTAAAGAAGTTTTTATGGGTTTGCAATATGTTTCCACTTTTTCTGTGCAACCGCAATTTGATATTTTAAATTTATCCAATATCGCATTAATTAAATCCTCGAAAATAAATGCGGAACTAACGGAAATTCAGAATAAAATAGAAGAGCAAAGTATATATGAACAAATCAATGCAGTTTATTTTAATATTTTATCCTTCAACGGACAAAAAAAAGTTTTGCAAGAAAATAAGGTAATTGCAGAAGAACTTTTAAGAATTACCACCAATAAATTTAAAGAAGGAATTGCCCGCAAACAAGAGGTAAATGAAGCGGAAGTGAATCTAATTGCCATTCAGGATAAAATTGAACAAGTAGAATTTAATACTAAAATTCAATACCAAATTTTCAATTCTTACTTTGAAAATACCGCCAACTCGGAACTCACAGAAAATATTTGGGACTACAAAAACGCAACAGAAATTACGGCTGCAGAAAATAATCTGCAAACGGAAAAAATAAATTTCCAGACCGATTTGGCAAAGCAAGACTACAAATCTCTACAATATCAAAATCTGCCGGTTTTGTCTTTTATTTCTTCATTCAACTGGCAAAATTTAAGCAATGAAGGTTTTTTCGATAATAATTCAATTTCTCAAAATTTCAATTTTGTGGGTTTGAAATTAGCTTGGGATTTGCCTGTCGTGCAAAGACTTTCCTCTTTGAAAAATAAGAAATTACAGTTAACTATTTTAGAAAATAATAAGGAACATTTACAAGTTGCGCAACTAACTACAACCAAACAATTGTCTTTAGATTTAGAAAAATCTGTAAAGCAAAAAGATAATTTTGAAACCATATTCAACTTGAAACAAGACACATACGATAAAAACTTCAATCAATATAAAGAAGGAATTTTACCATTAGACAAATTGTTGATTTCTCAAAATGAAATGCTCATCAGTAAATTAAACTTACTTTCTTCCTACGCCAATATTGGTTTTAATACTTACAAAATCATCATTAATAATAAATTTTAAAAATGAAAAAACTCATCTATTTATTAGCATTTTCAGCTGTTTTTTCTTGCAATAAAGAGAAAGAAATTACACCAATTACTCAAGATATTCAGGAGTTGGTTTTTGCGTCTGGACAATTGGAATGGGATGATTCTTACAACCTAACCGCGCAAACGGATGGCGTTTTGCAAAATGCAGATTTTGAAGTGGGCGATGTTGTTTTAAAGGGAAATAGCATTGCGAACATCAACAATCAAAGTAGCGGCATAAACACAAAAACAGCAGAAGAACAGTTGCAAATTACCAACGAAAATTTAAGTAAAAATTCCCCAGCATTGCAACAATTACAACAAAATATTTCTTTTGCAGAAAGCAAATACCAACAAGATAAAGTGCAAGAAGCTCGCTACAAACGCTTGTACGAAAGCCAAAGTGTTGCGAAAGTAGAATATGAAAATATGCAATTGAGCAGCAAAAATTCATTAGCTAATTTGAATTCATTAAAAAAGCAATCCGCGCAAATTTTACAATCTGCAAAACAGCAACAAATTTCAGCAAAAGGACAATTGAGCAATAATAAAGTGATGCAAGATTACAATTCCATCATCATCACAGAAACTGGAACGGTAATAAAAAAACTAAAAACAACAGGTGATTACATTCGAAAAGGCGAAATAATTGCCACTGTTGCGAACGCCAATAATGTAGAAGGAATTTTAAATATTGATGAAAATAGCATCGGAAAAGTGAAATTGGGACAACAGGTTTTTGTGCAACTCAACACCGATAAAAACACCGTTTACAATGCAAAAATATCAGAAATTCTCTCGGCTTTTGATGAAAAAACGCAGTCTTTTAATTGTAAAATTACGTTTGATAAAACCATCAATAATTCACTTTTCGGTACTCAATTGGAAGCCAATATTTTGGTTGGGCAAAAGAAAAATGCACTGTTAATTCCACGGAATTATGTAGGTTTCGGAAATAAAGTAAATGTGAAAGGCAAAGATGAATACGTGATTATAAAACCCGGAATTATTTCCACAGAATATGTAGAAGTTTTGAGTGGAATTACAAAGAACGATGTTTTAATCCCTTTAAAACTTTAAAGCATGAATATTAATTACACCATCGCAAAAACTTATATTTTTTCTAACAAAAAACTCACTGCTGTTGCTGTAATGGGGGTACTTTTGGGCATGTCGGTTTATATTTTTATGAACAGTCTTTTGGTGGGTTTTGATAAAAGTTCCAACACCTCCATTTTTAGAAATACTTCCCACATTAGGGTTTATAAAGATGACGAAATGAGCAAACCTTTGATTAATTCCATCGGGCAAAAATCCATTATTATCAATCCGAAAGTAGTACCAAATAACAATGTTATCATTAATCCCAACAAAATAACTGAGACCATTTTAAAACAAAAAGAAGTAACGGTGGTAACCTCGCAAGTCAATTCCAATGTGTTTTACAACAACGGAAAATCGCAAATTTCTGGTCTCGCGGTTGGCGTAAAACCAATTGAGGCCAATGAAATGTACAACATAGAATCTTTCATGGTAGATGGAAATTTTGAAACCTTAAAATCCAATCCAAACGGAATCGTTATTGGTGTTGGCATAGCAGAAAAAATGAACCTAGCCATAGGTGACAATCTTAATCTAAATTCATCCAAAGCGGTAAATAAAACTTTCAAAGTTCTTGGTATTTTTAAAACTAATAATTCTGCGATAGACAAAACCAAATCTTACCTCAATATAACTGCTGCTCAACAACTTCTAAAAGAACCAAACACCTACATTACAGATATCAATGTGAACGTAACCGACCCAGAATTAGCCGAAGATGTAGCGAAACATCTCACCCAAATTACTGGCTACAAAGCGGAAGGCTGGAAACAAGCTAATGAAACGGCAATGGCAAGTAATAAAATGCGAAAAATGATCATCACTTTTATTTCGCTTACAATTTTGCTGGTTGCAGGTTTTGGAATTTACAATATTTTGAATATGACAGTTTCCCAAAAAATAAATGACATTGCCATTTTAAAAGCAATGGGTTTCAAAGGAAAAGACGTCATCAAAATATTTGTTACGCAAGCAATTTCTATAGGAATTATGGGAGTAATTAGTGGTGTAATAGTAGCAATAATATTAATTTCGGTTTTAAAAACCGTCTATCTTGGAGGCGATATCGGCTATTTTCCTATAGATTATGAACCTATAAAATTTGCGCAAGGTGTTGTGATTGGTCTTATAATTACCTTTTTCGCTGGATATATTCCTGCGAAGAAAGCGGCAAATTTGGACCCAGTTGATATCTTAAGAAAATAGGAATTTAGCAACAAGCAGAATTATTTGGGCAGCAATGTGACTTCGTTGAATGCTCATTTTAAAATTTATTTGGGCAGCATTTCCGCCTTCCGTTCCCAATCTTTTTCTTTTTTTTGAGAAAAAACAAAAAGGATTTCCACTCAAGTCGGGCTGCAATTTGTAGCAGCAAAACAAAAGTTTAGTACGTAGAATTAGTATTTCCAAAATCAGAAAAATGAAAACCATTTTAAAAACAGAAAACATAGATAAATTTTTCCATCAACCCACAGAATTTCACGTGTTGAAAGATATCAATATTGAAGTTAAAAAAGGCGAATTTCTCTCAATGATTGGCAAATCTGGTAGCGGAAAATCTACCTTGCTCTACATTCTATCAACGATGGATACAGAATATAGTGGCAATTTGTATATTGACAATAAGTTGACTACTGGCTTATCAAAAGATAAATTGGCAGAACTTCGTAATGAGAAAATTGGTTTTGTGTTTCAATTTCATTATTTATTACCAGAATTTTCTTGCCTGCGAAATGTGATGATTCCAGCATTGAAATTAGGAAAACTTCCCGAAAAAGAAATAGAAGAAAGAGCCTATCAAAAATTAGAAATTTTAGGATTGCAAGACCAAGCGCTAAAACCAGCTAGCAAACTTTCAGGCGGTCAACAGCAACGTGTAGCCATTGCAAGAGCCTTAATTAATGATCCTTTAATAATAATGGGTGATGAACCGACTGGTAATTTGGATAGTAAAAACACAGATATTGTCTTTGATATTTTCCAAGAATTAACTCAAATATATGGACAAACCATCATTGCCGTAACTCACGATGATGATTTTGCCCAAAAAAGCGACCGAATAATAGAAATGATGGACGGTAAGATTTTCAAATAAAAATTTAGATAATTGCTATAAATTTTGTTTTAGTCAAAACAATTTGGAACAATAATCAAATTGAGTTTAAATTCATTTCATGTTTCTTATGTAACATTTGTTACGAAATCTTCAAAATAGTACCTTTAAATTTGTAAAAATTCTTACAAATGGACCTTATATTAATTTTAGGATATCTTGGAGCATTAATTATTGGAGTTATTCTAGGACTAATAGGTGGTGGTGGTTCTATTTTAACAGTTCCCATATTCGTATACTTACTTGAAATAGAACCCGTTACAGCAACTGCTTATTCTTTATTTGTAGTTGGTGGAGTTGCGCTTGTTGGTTCTGGTAAAAACGTACAAAAAGGTTTAATTGATTTTAAAACAGCGCTTACCTTTGCGATTCCCGCAGTTATTTCAGTTTTTAGCGTTCGTAAATTCTTAGTTCCAGCCATTCCTGAAACACTTTTCTCAATAGGAGATTTTACATTAACAAAAGATATTGCCATAATGGTCTTTTTTGCAATATTGATGTTAACTGCATCTATAGCAATGATAAAAAACACTTCTGGAAGTTTAAAAAGTGAAAATGACGAGCAGCCAAGCAATAAATTCATTTTAGCAATGTTAGGACTTTTAACTGGATTAATTACAGGAATAGTTGGTGCAGGTGGTGGTTTTATCATTATTCCAATATTAGTATTATTGGCTGACTTACCTATAAAAAAAGCCGTTGCCACTTCCCTTTTCATTATTGCCATCAGTTCTTTGATTGGTTTTTTAGGTGATGTGAATGAAATCCAAATCGACTGGAAATTTTTATTGCCATTTACTGGTGTTGCAATTGCAGGAATATTTCTCGGTATTTATTTAAATAAATTTATTGACGGTAAAAAATTAAAAACTAGTTTTGGATGGTTTGTTTTAATAATGGGGATTTATATTTTATCTAAAGAAATATTTTTTTAAAATTAAACTAGTTTTTAACTAAGACTAAATACAACGGTATTTACAATCAAATAATTCCAGTTGTAACTAATGTCACAAAACCAACTCTAAAATATACGTAAATTTGTACTTTAAATAATAGCAATATGATCACAAAACAATTTGAATACAAACCACTTTCTCATTATTCTTACGCTATAATCAGCGAGGGAAAAATGGCAGTGATAGATGCGGAAAGAGACCCACAACAATATTATGATTTTGCAAAAGAAAATAATGCAGAGATTGTCGCTATTTTCCAAACGCATCCGCACGCAGATTTTGTGAGTTCTCACTTGCAAATACACCAAGAAACGGGCGCAACTATCTATAATAGTGAAATGTTGGGTGCAGATTATCCGCACAAAGGTTTTGATGAAGGAGATACTTTTCAATTAGGAAACGCGACATTGAAAGCAATAAATACACCGGGACATTCACCAGATAGCATCACAATTGTAGCCACAGAAGGAGATAAAACGGAGCTTTTTACGGGTGATACTTTATTTATTGGTGATGTGGGAAGACCAGATCTTCGTGAAAAAGCCGGAAATATGAAGGCAAAAAGAGAAGAATTAGCAGAAATGATGTATGAAACGGTGCAAAATAAATTCACAGATTTACCAAACGATGCGGTGGTTTACCCCGCTCATGGCGCAGGTTCGCTTTGTGGAAAAAATTTAAGTGATGCTGCAAGCAGTACTTTGGGTGACGAAAGAAATCATAATTGGGCGTTTAAAAAACAATCCAAAGAAGAATTTATGGAAACTATTTTAGATGGTCAGCCAATTATTCCGTTTTATTTTGGTTTTAATGTGGGCATTAATAAAGAAGGTGCAAAAAACTTGGATGCTTCACTTGCAAATATTCCATTCAGAGAAAATGCAACTGCAGAAGGTCTAATTGTAGACGCAAGAGCGGAAGAAAAATTTAAAAAAGGACATTTAAAGGGTAGCATCAATATACAAGCTAGTACAGACACTCAAAAATTTGAGACTTGGTTGGGTGCAATTATTAAACCTGAAGAAAAATTCACCTTGGTAGTAGATTCCAAAGAAGATAAAGACCAAATGCTGAATAGAATTGCTAAAATCGGCTATGAAACGATGGTGAAAGAAGTGATTACTTTGGCAAAAGACCATTTAGAAACCGATGATAAATTAGATCTAGAAGATTTTAAAAAACATCCAGAAAATTATACAATTGTAGATATTCGCAATAAAACTGAAACAGACGCAGGTCTATTTTTTAATAATGCTTTCACGCATCCACTAAGTGACTTGCGAGATACGGCCTCTCAAATTCCAACGGATAAGCAAATCGTGGTGCATTGTGCTGGTGGATATAGAAGTGCAGCTGGAAGCAGCATTATAGAAAGCAAATTGCCTAATGCAAAAGTTTATGATTTAAGTGATGATGTGACACAATTTCAAGATTGAAAAATACTAAACCTTTAAAAGACTACTTATTTGTAACTATTCAACTGCTGATTTTCGCAGCGTATAGTTTGCCAATAACAATCTCAACTATAAATTTACCCGAATGGCTTCGCTATTTGGGTTTATTTATGTTGATTTTGGCACTTTTACTGGCTCTATTAACTGTAGCACAACTCAATAAAAATATTTCGCCATTTCCAACGCCAGTTCAGGCGGGAAAATTAATGACTACCGGTGCATTTTCAATATCAAGGCATCCAATCTATACAGGTTTACTTTTTTCTGGAATTGGTTACGGCATACACCAAGAATCACTTTATAAGTTATTGATTACATTTATTTTAGCAGTATTATTTTATTTCAAATCTAAATACGAAGAAACGCTACTTTCAAAAAAATTTCCTGAATATGAAAGTTATAAAAGCAAAACCCGAAGATTTATTTAGGATAATATTAAATCACTTTTCATAAATTTAAACATAGAGATGAAGAAGTTTTATTGGCGCAAAGTAAAATTAAAAAATAATAAAATTTATATATGAAAGAATATCCCGCAGATTTTTGGAACCAATTTTACGAAACACCAGAATACGTTTATGGTACTTCGCCAAATGCATTTTTTAAAGAGCAGATTAACAATCTACCTAAAGGCAAAATTCTTTTTGCAGCCGAAGGTGAAGGTAGAAATGCAGTTTATGCGGCTACAAAACTTTGGGATGTGCATGCTTTTGATAGTAGTGATACTGGTAAAAATAAAGCATTAAAACTTGCAGCAGACAATAATGTTGAGATTAATTATGTGGTAAATGATGTACTCAATTTTGAAACTAAAGAACAATTTGATGTTATCGGATTATTTTTCGCCCATTTCCCAACTGATATTCGAAAAAAAGCCCATAAACATTTATTACAATTCTTAAAAAAAGATGGTCTTATTATTTTTGAGGCTTTTGCAAAAGAACAATATTCAAAATCTTCTGGTGGATCAAAAAATCTCGAGATGCTATTTTCATTAAAGGAAATTGAAGAAGAATTTTTAGAATTAAATTTTGAAATTTTAGAACAAAACACGGTTATTCTTGCAGAAGGTGAAAGACATAAAGGTGAAGCCGAAGTCATACAATTTGTAGGCAGGAAGATTTAATTATTTTCATTAATTACGAAGTTATTATTTTTAATAATTATTAGTTTAAGTGATAATTGTTACAGAATGATTAAAATTTAATCGCTATATTTGAGTATAATTTAAATATAAAAATTACAAAAATGGTAAACACAAACAATATTGGTTTAGATAACATTAAGGCGACAAAAATTGCAGAAAAATTAAATGATTTGCTATCAAATTATCAATTGTTTTATATGAATTTGAGAGGCTTTCATTGGAATATAAAAGGAAGAAAATTTTTTGAATTGCATTTAAAATTTGAAGAATTGTATAATGACGCAGTAATAAAAGTAGATGAAATTGCAGAAAGAATTTTAACATTAAATGAAACACCTTTCCATTCTTTTGCAAAATATGTAGAAATCTCAGAAATAAAGACTGCGGAGAACATTACAGATGGCGAAATTGCAATTGATGAAATTTTGAAAGATTTTAAGATTTTACTTTCTAAAGAACGTATTATTTTATCTCTAGCAGCAGATGCAAATGACGAAGGAACTGTTTCGCAAATGAGCGATTATATCGTTCAACAGGAAAAATTGATCTGGATGTTATCTGCTTATCAAGATTAAAATATTTATTTAAAACTGAAGTCTGAGCATTTACTTGTTCAGACTTTTTTTTTAAACTAAGTTATATCAGTTTTACCAAAAAAAGGCAGTTACTGTGATATTTGTTACATATTCCGGGATTCTGAAGTGGTAACTTTACTTAAAATTAAAGCAAATACACTATTATGGATACTACAGAAAATCAAAATCAAGAAACCTTCACCATGCCAAGAATTGGTGATAAAGCACCAGAATTTACGGCAACTACTACACAAGGCGAAATTAATTTCCCATCAGATTATAAAGGAGAATGGGCAATTTTGTTCAGCCATCCTGCAGATTTTACGCCAGTTTGTACGTCAGAATTTATGACGTTTGCACATTTAGAAGATAAATTTAAAAAGGCAAATTGCAATTTGGTAGGTTTATCAATTGATGGTTTATACAGTCATATTGCTTGGTTAAGAACCATAAAAGAAAAAATTAAATTTAACGGAATGGAAAACATTGAAGTTAAATTTCCTTTGATAGAAGACATTTCTATGAATGTTGCTAAAAAATATGGCATGATTCAACCTGGAGAAAGCAAAACACAAGCAGTGAGAGCCGTTTTTTTTGTAGATCCAGCAGGAATTGTAAGAGCATTAATTTATTATCCTTTAAGTTTGGGACGTAATTTTGATGAGCTTTACAGAGCATTAATCGCCATGCAAACTTCCGATAAATTTAATGTGGCAACACCAGCAGATTGGAATCCCGGAGATGATGTGATCGTTTCGCCCGCTGGTTCTTGTGGAGTTGCAGAACAAAGAATGAATAGCACAGACGAATTGGAATGCGAAGATTGGTTTTTCTGTACCAAAAAATTAGATAAAGATTTAATTTTAAGCGAAATTCTGAAGAAATAATATAAAACCTTAAAGAGCATTTTTATAAATGCTCTTTTTACATTCTAAAAATCCTTTTATGGAAGACATGATTTTTTACGATCGCTTGCAATTTGCCTTCACGATCACCTTTCACTACATATTTCCGCAATTAACGATGGGATTGTCTTTATTGATCGTCTTTTTCAAATGGAAATTCCTAAGAACCAATATTGATAAATACAACAATGCTGCGAAATTCTTCATGAAGATTTTCGCCATTAATTTCACCATGGGCGTCGTCACAGGAATACCGATGGAATTTCAATTTGGTACCAATTGGGCAAAATTTTCAGAATTAACTGGTGGAATTATCGGTCAAACTTTAGCAATGGAAGGTATGTTTTCCTTCTTTTTAGAATCCTCATTTTTAGCACTTTTTATTTTCGGTGAAAAATTAATGGGGCAAAAACTGCATTTTCTTACTGGCTTTCTGGTCTTTTTAGGTTCTTGGGCAAGTGGTTGGTTTATCTTAGCAACCAACGCGTGGATGCAACATCCCGTGGGTTTTGAAATTTTAGACAATGGAAAATTTGTATTAAATAATTTTTCTGCACTATTTAGCAATCCTTGGCTTTTACCGGCTTTTTTACATAATCAGTTGGCATCTGTTGTTACTTCTTCATTTGTAGTTGCGAGTATTGGTTCTTTTTATATTTTAAGAAAAAAACAAATAGAATATGGTAAATTATTTTTAAAAACGGGCGTTATTTTCGGTTTGATTTCTAGTGTTTTGTTGGCATTTCCTACTGGAGATTGGAATGCGAAAAATGTAGCAAAACATCAACCAGGTAGTTTTGCGGCAATGGAAGGAATCTTTAAAACAGAAGAAAAAGGAGCAGAAATTGTGCTCATTGGTCAACCCAATATGGTTGCAAAAAAATTGGATAATAAAATTGCAGTTCCCAATGTTTTAAGTTTTCTTACGTATCAAGAATGGGATAAACAAGTACCGGGAATGGATCAATTTAAAAAAGAAGAATTGCCAGATAATATTCCTGCATTGTACTATTCTTACCACATTATGGTTGGATTGGGTACCGTTTTTATCGGAGTAATGTTGGTTGCATTCATCTTTTTATGGCGCCATAAATTATACAAAACAAAAATCTTACTTTGGACGATTATGTTCTTGGTTCCGTTTCCATACATCGCAAATCTTACGGGTTGGTATACCGCAGAATTGGGCAGACAGCCGTATTTGGTTTATGGTTTGTTAAAAACTGCAGACGGAATTTCACCCACCGTTTCATCAGGAAATACATTATTCACATTACTCGGTTTTGTAGCACTTTATATGTTACTAGGTTTGCTTTTTCTACTATTGGTAGGTAAAGCTATTAATCAAGGTCCAAAACCACAAACACATTAATTATGGAAATATTTTGGTTTATAGCAATTGCAATAGTATTAGCGATGTTTTTTATATTAGATGGTTATGATTTTGGCGCAGGAATTATTCATTTATTTTTCGCAAAAAATGAAGAAGATAAAGAAGTAATTACAAAATCTGCCGGATTATTTTGGGATTCTAATGAAGTGTGGCTTGTAGCAGGTGGTGGAATGCTTTTCATGGCTTTTCCTACTTTTTACGCTTCCGTTTTTAGTGGGTTTTATTTACCATTAATTATCGTTTTGTGGCTCATTGTTTTTCGAGCAATTGGTTTGGAATTTAGAGCACAATTTAATTATCAAATGTGGAAAGATATTTGGGACGCTTCGTTTGGAGTTTCTAGTTTATTGTTGGCATTATTTTTCGGAATTGCTTTGGGAAATATTGTAAGAGGAGTAAATTTGGGCGGTGTAGAAAACGGAATTTCAACGCATGAAGGTCAATATTTTTTCTTGCCTTTGTGGGATAGTAGTTTCAGCCCGCTAAGTGCAACGCCAGGAATTATAGATTGGTTTACAATAATTATTGGAGTAATTTCTGTAGTAACTTTAGCGATGCACGGTGCCAATTGGATTATTCTTAAAACCAACTCATCAATAAATGAAAAACTTAAAAGTGTCATTTTTAAATTAAATATTGCTTTGGCAATTCTTACCGTTTTATCGCTTTCTGTTTGGCAAATTGTGCGTCCAGAATCATTAAATAATTTCTTTGAAAAGCCTTACCTAATCGTCTTTCCAATCATCTATTTTACAGGATTAATCGGATTATTTTACATTAAAAAATTAAAAAAAGACATTTACGGTTTTATATTTTCAACTTTAATCATTTTAGGTGGAATTACCTCGTCGCTCGCATCATTGTTTCCAGTAATATTGCCATCTATCAATAATGTTAATGAATCTTTAACCATTTATAATACTTCCGCAGAAGAATATGGTTTGTCCGTCGCTTTAGTGTGGGGAATTATAGGTTTTTCTCTGATTTTTATTTACTTCATTGTTCAAAAAAGATTGTTGGCTGGAAAAATAGATAAAATGGATTACGGAAAACATTAATTAAATACTAACTGATGACACAGACATTAATATCTTTAATCAGCATTTTTGTAGGAATTATAGGAGGAAATTTTGCGGGTATAATTTTCAAAAAGTACTCTTTTGGACTTATCGGAAATACCATTGCTGGTGTTTTTGGCAGCATATTTTTCATTAAATCATTTGGAAGATTAGGTTTTGATCCTTTTTCGATTATGAAAACAGGATCTTACAACGTTACTTTGCTTACAATCAATATTTTAGTATCATTCTTTGGCGGCGCAATTGGTTTGATAGCCATTAAATATTTGAAAAATAAATTGAATAAATAAAGTACGACAATTTTTAAATAAAACATTCTACAAATACCTTTCTATGTAATAAAGGTTACAGTATAGCAAAGCGTAAGTAACTAACTTTGATGATATTAAAATAAAAAATATGTCAAAAATAGTTATTTTAGGTGCTGGAATTTCTGGCCATACAGCCGCCTCTCATTTGCGTAAAAAATTAGGCAAGGAACATGAAGTTTTAGTGGTTTCGCCCACTCATAATTTCCAATGGTTCCCCTCAAATATTTGGGTAGGAACTGGTAAAATGAAAGCAAAAGATGTGATTTTTCCTCTTGAACCTTTATATAAAAGAAAAGGAATTGGCTACAAACAAGCAAAAGCAGTGTCTTTTCATCCAGAAGGGAATGCCCAAGAAACGAAAGGATTTGTAAAAGTAGAATATGTTTACGGGGAAAAACGGGGCACGCAAGAAATTGTAAACTACGATTATTTAATTAATGCTACCGGACCAAAATTAGCCTTTGATTTAACCGAAGGCTTATCACCCGCAACCAACAAAGTTTACTCGGTTTGTACTTATGACCATGCTGCCCATGCTTCCGAAGCGTTGCATAAATTAATAAATGAAATAAAAAAATCTGATAAAAAAGTAAAAATTCTTATCGGAACGGGCCATGCAAAAGCCACTTGTCAAGGTGCTGCTTTTGAATATATTTTGAATGTAGAAAAAGAATTAGTGAGTTTTGGCGTAAGAGATAAGGTAGAAGTTACTTGGATTTCCAACGAATATGAACTCGGAGATTTCGGTATGGATGGAATGTTGCTGGATTATGGTGGCATCAATATGCGCTCAAAAGACCTGATAGAAATGGTGTTTGAAGATAGAGGCATCAATTGGATTTTAGGTGCAGCCGTTACTAAAGTTGAAGATGGAATCCTTCATTACGAAAATTTAGATGGTGAATATAAAACTGAAAATTTCGATTTCGGAATGTTAATCCCAGCTTTTTCTGGCCACGGTTTTCAAGCATTTGATAAAAATGATAATGAAATCACCGAAAAATTATTTAAAGGTTTTATGATTGTAGATGCAGATTATACCCAAAGACCTTATGAAGAATGGACTGTACAAGATTGGCCAGAAACCTATCAAAATCCATCTTATAAAAATATTTTTGCCCCAGGTATTGCTTTTGCACCACCACATTCTATTTCAAAACCAAGAAAAAGTAAAAATGGAACGGATATTACACCAGCACCACCAAGAACAGGAATGCCTTCTGGAATCACTGCCAAACTTGTTGCCGATAATATTATAGATTCTATTAAATCTGGCAAAGAATCGCTTCATCACAAAGGATCTATGGGAAATATGGGCGCTGCTTGTATTGCTTCTGCAGGGTTTGGATTAACGAAAGGAAGCGGAGTGAGCATCACAACTTACCCAATCGTTCCAGATTATGTAAAATATCCAAACACAGGTGGAAGAGATATCAAAAAAACATTTGGAGACATCGGTTTAGCAGGACATTGGGTGAAACTTTCCTTGCATTATGCTTTTATTTGGAAAGCTAAAATGCGTCCGTTTTGGTGGTTGATTCCAGAATAATTGCAGGTTGAATAATTAATCTTCATTTTTCAAAAAACAGTATTCAATAATTAAAATTAAAAAAAATGACACAAAGAATATCAGACTCACAGAAAGCAAAAATGCAAAATCCTTTTCTTCAATTTTTCAAATTCCTTTATCTAAATGTAAGGATCTTAAAAATTGTAGCAAGTGGACATGGCGGAACGAGAAAATAGTCTAGAATTGAACCTGTTGTGCATTCAGAGTTTAAAATATAAAACTTATATTATCAGTTAATTAAAAAAATTAAACGCAAAGTTTATTTTTTTTACACCATATTTAAGTTAGCAAAGTGGAATCTGCAAGCAGATTTGATGAAGCGTTCGCTTCAAATGCGAATATTCGCATTCTTTGCTTACTTAAAATAAATGTAAGTGATTGAAATTCTTTAGGTTAAAAATCTTTTCCCAAATGCACAACAGGTTAGAATTGAATATAAATTAGCGAAAATCCGTCTGTTTGCATAAACTTGACGGATTTTTTTATTAGATATTAACAATATTCATTCAGTTTTAGAAAACAATATTGTATGTTTTTTTCAACCATTTTATGTTTTACAAAAATGAAATAATGAATTTATCTATAGAAGCAATAAGTAAATTCTTTTCCTTTATATCGACAACTCTGTAGTACAAAGCCTATTTTTGCCCAAAAAAAATATGACTTGGATTTACGAACCTTGGCCGTGGTACGTGGCAGGTCCGCTCATCGCTTTGGGAATGTTTTTATTGCTTTTTAGCGGTAAACAATTTGGTATGTCGTCCAATCTGCGTACAATATGCGCAATTGGAGGCGCCGGAAAAATTTCAGATTTTTTTAAGTTTGATTGGCGCGCTCAACGTTGGAATTTAGTTGTGGTTTTAGGATCAATCATTGGTGGATTTCTCGCCTCAAATTTTATGTCTAATAATGCTGTAGCAATCAATCCTGAAGTTGCGGCGCAATTGTCTCAAGATTACGGCATAAAAAGCGCAGGAAAAGCTTATTTACCAACAGAAATTTTTGGTATCGAGAATCTTTCTAGCCCTTTTAATTTGGCCATATTAATCATTGGTGGATTTTTAGTTGGCTTTGGTGCTCGTTACGCTGGTGGTTGTACTTCTGGTCACGCCATTTCTGGATTAAGCAATTTGCAAATGCCTTCCCTACTTGCAGTTATTGGCTTTTTCGTTGGCGGATTGGTGATGATTCATTTAATTTTTCCATTAATTTTTGGTATATGAAATATTTAAAATTTTTAGCAATCGGTGTTTTTATAGGTATTGTTTTATACAAATCTGAGGCAGCTTCTTGGTTTCGTATTTATGAAATGTTCCAGTTTGGCTCTTTTCATATGTTTGGAATCATTGGTTCTGCTGTAGTTTTAGGAATAATAGGCGTACAAATTATCAAAAGAAAAAACTTAAAAGCTATAGGAAAACAAGACATGGCTTTAAATCCAAAAGAAAAAGGTGTGGCAAGATATTTAATTGGCGGTACACTATTCGGTTTGGGTTGGGCTTTAGCTGGCGCTTGTCCAGGACCAATGTATATTTTAGTTGGTGCAGGCTATGTTTCAATTTTAGTTGTGATTGCGGCTGCACTTTTAGGAACATTCGTATATGGTTTGTTGAAGGATAAGCTTCCACATTAAATAGTATCAGAAACTTTAACAAGAATTATAATTCCTATTCTATCAAAAATTTCTAAATATTGTACCTTTGACTATTCAAAAAATTATTAAAATGAGCGAAAATAACGTTAAAAATTATATAGAAAATGTAATTAAAAACATGCCTAAAGATTGGCTATATTTAACTACACACAGATTGGATATTTATGATGAAAAAAATGCGAAAACAGATTTTTTAAATAAATTTGAAAATCTATTTGAAGATAATAATTTCGAAACTTCAGCTTTAAATTCTTTGCCAACTGCTTATGATTACATTCGATTAGGGCATCCGCTTTCTTGTATTTTAGAATGGGCAATTGCAAAGCAACAAAATGTGCACGCAGATCATGTAATTACATTTGATTCTCAAACAATGCCAATTTTGGCCATTTTGAGAACAAATAAATTACAAAATAAAAAAACTCAAATTTTTTACACAAAAAATTTACCAGAATCTTTTAATGAAAAAATCATCAAAGAAATTTATGATTATGAATTTGATTTGAAAAAAATAGAAAGTGAAAATGATATTTCTAATTTTGACGGTTCTACTATTTTCTTTACTGAAGATGAAGAATTATTACAATTTAGTTCCAATCCTATTGTAGATTTTTTCATTAACAATAGTTCTAAACTCGGAAGTATTCTTTTAATTAAAAATGAAGGTTACGTTGCTGATATTCAACATGTGAGAAGACGAGAAACTGTGGCAATGACGCCATCAAACTCTTTGATCGCTTTGCAAATGATTGCCAATTCTTTCGAAATAAAATCTGAGAACAGCAATAGAGAAAGCGACAAGAAAAGCGTTATCAATTCTATTAATCAAATTACGGGAACAAAAAGCAAAGTTTTGGTAGCAACCAGCGGATTATCAATGCAATATGCAATAATGATGGGTCTTGTTCATGAAGCGCAAGAAAATCATCCTGGAAAATCTATCAAATTAATTGTTCCACCAAACTGCTATGGCGGAACAAACGACCAAGCTAGACGAATAGCAGAAGCTATTGACAACGTGGAAGTTGTAGATCTTTTAGTAGATGGTGACAATGAAATGGTACAAAGTCTAGATATTATTTTAGAAAATTTAGCTAAAGAAAATGCTGTTCCTTATATTATTGCAGAAATTCCTACAAATCCGAGAGTGGAAGTTCCCAATTTGGAAGATTTAAAAGCTGTTTTAAGTAAGAAAAGAACGACTTCAAATGGTGAAATTGCCATAGATTCTGTATTTATTTTGGACCAAACATTTTGCCCAAATTATCAATTTTTAGGTGAAGGCGAAATACTTTCTACGGTTCGCAGTATTTCTTATGCAAGCGGATCTAAATTTCCAAGCGGCGGAAAATGCACTGCTGGTTACGTAGTTGGAAATGCTAAAACCGATGAAATTTTAAATAAAATAGAACTTCATTTGAATATTTGCGACAATGAAGCCACAGATTTGCAGTATGAAATTTTGGCAAAACAACTACCATCAATGCTGCAAAGAATTGATGATGCATACAAAAACACCCGCGAATTTGTAAATTATATTCACGAAGTTTTGCCCTCTGCAAAAATAAATTTCGTTTCCGAAGAATTAGCAGAACAAGGTTTTACACCGTCCGTTTTTTCTTTGGACTTGCCTACAAAAGGTGAAACCAAAGAGGAAAAAGATGAATTTAAAAAAGAATTAAATTTAAAATTAATCAATTTAATGATTACAAAAATTCCAAATGAAAGTAAATTCTGTGTAAGTTATGGCCAATTAAAAGGTTTATATTGGACGGTTCCTGCAACATCTACGCAAGGAACCACAAAAGAAGGCGACAAAGATTACATCGTTCGCGCTTCTCTTTCACCAGATTTAGATTTAGAATTGCACAAAAAAGTATTTTTGGAGTTTGTGGAGTCTTTGTAAGTTGGTTTTTGAATAATTTTGTTCTTAAAAAATAATGTTTCAACTTCCAGTACCGAAAATCAATGCTATTGAAACAATTAAAAAAACAGTTGCAAACATAAAAATCAGGAAGAAAAATACAATATAGGCACTATAACTTTCTATTAAAATCAATTCTTTGTTGATAATGAAATGATGCAAACCCAATAAAAGTGTTGCATAAATCGAAATAGTTGCAAATGAAAATAGAAAATTCATCGGCAAATCTTTAATAGAAGAATAATTTCCATTTGAAAAAGCAAAACTTAACAATATACTTCCCACAATTACAACTAATAAAAGATACCAAACATTTTCACTCATTGATTTTCTAAAAAATAGAAAATAATACAAATTTGCAAGCGCGAGAAAGAAAAGTGGAAAGATAACGAATATCATAAATTATCAACTTTATTTAAATGGTTTCCGTTGCAACCACTCTACTTTTGGTTCTATGTTTGGGAAAATTTTTGGCATTAGTTTATTGATTAAAAAAGTGCTGTGCTTTATCTTCCCATAAATATCTACAGGTTCTGCGCCAATGGTAGATTTTATTTCTAAAGCCGTTCTACCAAAGACAATTTTCTCAAAATTATTTTCAATTCCAAAAGCAACCATATCCAACAACATATTCAAATACAGTTGTTTAGGTTTTTGCAAATCTTTATCATAACCCAAAAAATAAGTGTCCATTGTTTCTTTATTAATAATGAAAGTGTAAAATCCTATCAATTTATCATGATCAAAATATCCAAATATTTTAAAATTCTCTTTCAATTTTTTCTTTAAACTAAAAAAATGATTTTCTGCGAGAAAAAAAGTGTTGAACGGCGCATTTTCAGCCACATTGTGATACAATGCATTCAATTCACTATTAAAAATTTCTATTTCTTGCAAATCTAGTTCTCGCTTTTCTAAACCGTTGAATTTTCTTCGTGCAGATTTTGCCCGATCTCTATATTTTTTAGAAAAAGCTGCTAAATAATCTTCAAAAACCACCCAATTTTTATTGATTTCTAAAATCATATTTGGCTGCACCGAAAACTGAAAATAATTCTTTAAATTTTCTTTATTAAATTTTTCAATTACAGATTTTTGGTAATCTTTGTAAATAATTAAAGAGGTTTTTTTAAAATTTTGCTGAAATTCTTGCACTGCTTTTTCCAACAAAATAGTGAAATCTGAAGCAGAAATTTTATCAAAATTAAAATGAAATCCGTTTTGTCCAGTGAGCATATTATTACCAATCACCAGAACATTTCTCGTGAATTTTTTACCCAAAAAGTTTTTTACATCGCACCAGCTATTCTTTTTTTGAAAAGTATTGTGCAACTGAAAATCTAAATACTGAAAAAGCGCACCACCAATTAAATTTTCATCCTCAAAAAAAGCTACTGCATAACATTCCATATTATTGGGTTTGCTATTTTGCAAAACTTCAAAATAATTTTTAGAAAGCAATACATTTTTTGACGCTACAATTTCGTCCCAATTATTAGGAAGATCATTTAATACAGAAAAAATTTGAAAATGATAGGGCATAAAATTTTAACGAAAATTTACCTTGCAAAAGTATGATTTTTAAAAGCTTAAAAATTATTGAAATCATAGAAAAATTAATTTTATCTAAAATCAGTTCGTTCTTACGCTATGGTAGAATATTCAATTGTATTTCCGTATTTTTGCACCTTATTAAAATCGATAAGCAATTATCACACATCAATTTCCCTTATGAATTACGTTTCCGCAGAAAATCTATCCAAATCTTTCGGTATCAAAACCCTTTTCGAAAATATTACCTTCCATGTAAATGAGGGCGACAAAATTGCCATCGTTGCCAAAAATGGAACTGGAAAATCTACCCTTTTGAAAATTTTAAGCGGTAGAGAAACTGCGAGCGAAGGTACCGTAGTCATCAATAAAGAAATTCAAGTCGTGCTTTTTGATCAGGAAATAGATTTCAACTCTTCTCAAACGGTAGAAGAATTTATGATGAGTTTGGATTCTGCACCTATTGTTGCGTTGCGAAATTATCATAAAGCACTTCTTTCTGAAGATCCAAATGCAATGGAAAATTCACTCGCCGAAATGGAAATTCACAAAGCTTGGGATTTGGAAAATGAGATGGAGCAAATATTATCTCAACTGAAAATCACCAATTTAGAAGCAAAAATGGAAATGCTTTCTGGTGGACAAATAAAACGTGTTGCGCTTGCGAAATTGCTGACAGAAACTCGCGCTCAACACAAACATACTTTGTTGATTATGGATGAGCCAACCAACCACCTCGATGTAGAAATGGTTGAATGGCTAGAAAATTATCTTTCAAAATCTATGTTGACTTTACTTTTGGTAACTCACGACAGGTATTTTCTAGATGCAGTTTGCGATAAAATTTGGGAAATGGAAGATAAAAATTTGTATGTTCACAATGGTGCTTATGCAACTTATCTAGAAAATAAAATGATCCGAGAGGAAAATTTGGACGCAACCATAGATAAAGCCAACAACTTGTACCGCAAAGAGTTAGAATGGATGCGTCGCCAACCAAAAGCAAGAACTACAAAATCTAAAAGCAGACAATCTGATTTCTACGAAACTGAAAAAACAGCTAAACTAGATACCAGAAAAGCAAGTTTGGAGTTGGATTTTGAGATGAAAAGAATGGGAAATAAAATTCTCGAACTAAAAAATATAGATAAAGCATACGGAGATCTTACATTATTAAAAGATTTCAGTTATCAATTTCAACGTGGCGAAAAAGTGGGAATTGTAGGTAAAAATGGTGCCGGAAAATCTACATTATTAAACATCATCCAAGGATTCGAACCAAAAGATGCTGGAGAAATAGAAACAGGTGAAACCATACAATTTGGCTACTTTTCGCAGAAAGGTTTGATTTTTAAAGAAGACCAACGCGTGATAGATTTAATAAAAGATGTGGCCGAATATTATCCTTTGGCCAATGGAAAATCGCTTTCGGCATCGCAATTTTTGAGGTTATTTTTGTTTGATGATCAAACTCAATATTCCCCAATTTCCAAACTATCTGGAGGAGAGAAAAGACGTTTGCACTTGATGCATGTTCTTTTCAAAAATCCAAATTTCTTAATATTTGATGAGCCAACCAACGATTTGGATTTGCCAACATTGACGGTTTTAGAAAATTTCTTATTAAATTTTGGCGGTTGTTTAATTATTGTTTCTCACGATCGATATTTTATAGATAGAATTGTAGATCACGTTTTGGCGTTTGAAGGCGACGGAAAAATACGAGATTTTGTAGGAAATTTCTCTGAATATAGAGAAATGAAAGAAGTAGAATTAAAAAATCCGGTTGCTGCAAAAAAGGCAGAAGTAAAAATAGAACCAGCAAAACCAGTTGAAAAACCAGCTGCAGTAGAAAAGAAAAAACTCACTTTCAACGAGCAAAGAGAATTGAAAAACATAGAAAGTGAAATGCCAAAACTCGAAAAAAAGCGCGCTGCAATTTTGGAACAATTGAACAATGAAAAAGATTATGATAAAATTTCTGTGTTGTCCAAAGACTTGGACGATCTTTCTACGGAATTGGAAAATTTTGAGATGAGATGGTTGGAATTGCAGGAGTGAGGATTTTATTTAAACGATGATATGTATACTCGTTCTTATTCACAACAGCGCTTATTATATAGAACAGAAAGAATTGAAATGAAGTATCTGATGATAGTTAAAGAAATTTTCCTTTTGCCGGTTCATGGAATTCCGAGAATATTATATTATTTTACAAAGTGTATGTCTATTTTTCTATTTAAATATAAATGTGTTAAATTTATGCAATCTCGAAAAATAAATTGTTTGGAATCAAATGTTTTTTCTTGAGTATATTTGTTTTTACTTTTAAATAAATGATTATCATATTATTAATTTAGATGAATTTATATTTTATTAAAAATTATTAATTCCAAATGCATGAAGAAAAACTTAATCTTGGCTATCTTACTTTTATTATTAGGCGGCTGTTCTGATAAATATGAACGACAAATCAATAACCATTTTAATGAATTTTTATTAATTAACGATTTTAAAGATTATAAAATTGAAAAAATTGAAAAAAAAAATTTGTTAAAAAGTCAAGTTGATATTAATAAAATTGATTTGGAAATAAAAGAAAATAGAAAAGTCATAGAATTTTATTCTAATAAAATTGAGACGACAAAAAATCAACTTCAGGAAGTAACAAACGGGAAGCAATGGAATTACGAAGGAATAAATTATTATGGATATGAAAACCCAATTAAAAAAACTGGTAATAATACTTTTGATTCAGCAATAAGTGAATTACTTGATTTTGAAAATTTAGGTCGAAAAAAATTTGGAGAAAAAAAGGATAAAGCAATTAAATACATGCAATCAGACATTTTGCTTCTTGAAAAAAAAATAAAAATATTTGAGATGGAAAAGGATAGTATTAGCAAACATATGGACAAAACTATTTTATTTGTGAATTCTATTGTAACAATAAAGGGAATGAAGGCAACCGGGTTGCAGAGATTACGATTTCAAATAATTCAATATCCAAATGGTGAGATTAAGAATGTAAAAAAATTGTAAGCAATGCGACATTTTTAAAGGCATTAAATTTTCATCCACGTTGGACTGTTGGAAAATTTAAGTCCAAGCAATAAACTTGATCTTATTTCTAGATTGACAAAATTTGTAAAATCTGATTTGTAAAACCTAACCTTTCAAATTTAATAATTAATGCTTAAATTTGAACTAAATAATTGAATTATGAATCTAGAAGCCCGAAAAATATCACTTGTACAAGAATTTTTGAATATTAATAATGAAAAAATTATCGCGGTTTTAGAAAATTTTATTATCAGAAGTAAATCTATAAATTTTGACGAAAATTTTGAGCCGATGACTATGGAAAAATTTAATACTGAAATAGATCTGGCTTTAGAGGACGAAAAAAATAATAGGATAATAGCAGCAATAGATTTAAAAGCTCAGATTCAAGAATGGAATTAAAGAATTTGAACATGAAATAAAATATTTAAAAAAAATCTCTAATTAAATTTGAATTTCACACCGCAGAGATGCTTTCAGCATGAAAAAATGAATGCATAAATATAAATTAAAGGATTTTTAAGTTCGAAATATATTACCAAAAATTTAAAATTACTGATAAATTTATTCTAAAATTAACTACAACTAATATCATTTATCTTTGCAAAACTATATCTTTGCACTCATTAATGAAAAAATTCAAAACCCAATACCTACCTTATTTTCCCATGTTTGGATTGGTGCTTTATGTAGTTTTATTTACATACGCTTCCAACTATTATCCAGGTGGTTCTACCAATCATCCAGAAGCAAAAGGCTATAGCTTTTTCAACAATTTATTGTGTGATGCAATGGATCCTATTACCAAAGGTGGTATGCAAAATAATGCGCGATCTTTAGCAACTGTTGCTCATTATATTTTGAGCTTAACCATGATCTGCTTTTTCTACTATTTGCCGCAAGTATTTTCGGTTAAAAATTTAAATACAAAACTGACTGCCTATTTCGGAATGGCAACCATGACGGTTTTCGTTTTAATGAGCACAAAATTTCACGATGTTACGGTTTTACTTACCGGAATTTTCGGTACAATAGCAATGATTCCGTTTTTTATAGAACTATATCGTTTCAAAAATAAAGCCTACAAAGGAATTGTATACTTTGCATTTGCATTAAGTATTGTGTGCTTTTTAATTTTTGAAACCAAAATCGGAATTTATTACCTTCCAATTCTGCAGAAATTTACCTTTGGTGTAGATGCAATTTGGGTTGCATGGACTTGTATTCTTGTTCTCAAAAAAAATAAAAACACGTTGGATCTCGCTCATTAGAAGCTTAACAGTGAAGATATAAATACACATTTTGCAGCACCGTTTTAGTATTTAAATCTATTCATTCTAAAAATTAATACAATTAGCTGCATCTGGATTTTTAATCTATTAACCAATTTTACATTTAAAGTAAAAAACCTAAAACATAGATTATCAATTAACTAAAATAAATAATCGCCAAGTTTTTTTATTTTGTCATAATTAATTTAGCAAAGAGGAATTTGTAACCAGATTTGATTAAGCGTTTGCCTTAAATGCGAATAATCACATTCTATGTTTTTTTAATACAAATGTAATTGATTGAAATTCTATACTTTTAGAAATATATTTCCGACTACATAATAGATTTTATTATTTAATTACATGAAATTCCTTTCGATTATTCAAAATAATTCATTCAAAAATTTTCAGCTATCGAAATTTTAAAATCCCCCTAGAAACCAATATTTATCAGTTTTTTAATATTATTTAGAATAATTAAAAATAATACTTGTCAGTTTTAAACACAGGTTTTATATTTGCATCGTTATTTTAATTCATTCTAAATAAAAACTAATGAAAAAGCAAATCCTTACAATTGCAATTCTCGCAATATCCCTTCCTGCCTTCGCGCAAATGAAATTTAAACCAGAATCTGATACCATCAGAATTCAAGAAATAGAAGATGTATTACTGCATAAAACTGGAAATCCAAACAAAGCAAAAGTCTTAAGCGGAAAAAGCAATTTAACGATGATGGAAAACCCGCAACCAATTTCCATCGTAACCCACGAAATTATAGAGCAACAACAAGCTAAACAATTGAGCGAGGTACTACAAAATGTAAATGGTTTATACATCACCTCTTCACGCGGAAATTCTCAAGATAGTTTTGGAGGTAGAGGTTTTAATTTTGGAAATGATAATATTTTTAAAAATGGAGCTAGAGTAAATTCTGGTGTATTTCCAGAGGTTTCCGGTTTAGAAAGAGTGGAAGTTTTAAAAGGTGGAAACGCAATGCTCTACGGAAATGTTGCAGCTGGTGGAGTTGTAAATTTAATAACAAAAAAACCAAGATTTGAATTTGGTGGCAGTGTAGGAGTAAATGCAGGAAGCTGGGACAATTACAAAACAACGGTAGATTTCTATGGTCCACTTTCTAAAACGGTAGCTTTTCGTGTAAATGGAGCTTATGAAAATGCTGAAAGTTTTCGCGATGTAGTAACTTCTGAAAAATATTATTTCAACCCGTCTGTTGCAATTAATCTTGGAGAAAATTCTCAGATCATTATAGAAGGAGATTATCTGAAAAATAATTTCACGCCAGATTTCGGTATTGGATCTTTCACCAACAAGGATGGTTCTTATGCTCTAAACAATATACTTTCAAGAAGTGCTTATGTAGGTACAGATTGGCAATATCAAAATGTAGAACAAGCGACAAGCAACATTACATTTAATCATCAATTTAATAAATTTTGGACCTTAAATGCAGTAGCATCTTTTCAAAATTACACGAAAGATTATTTTTCCACGGAAAGAGTCCAGTGGAGTTATGATGCTGCAAACAGATTAAGCTGGAAAAGACCATTAAATAGAACCTACAACGAGCAAAATTATTCTTCTCTACAAGTAAATTTAAATGGAGAAATAAAAACTGGAACTATCAACCATAAAATCTTGGTAGGAACTGATGGAGATTATGCAACAAGCGATTCTTACACTTATTTAGATCCTACAAATGGGAAAACTTTTGGTACTTCTTATCTATATGGCACCAATGGAAATGCAAACGGAACCATATACTTAGACGATCCTGCAACTTGGGTTTCTGGTGCAATGCCTGATGCTACAAGAAAAGATAGAAATAGAATACCAACACAGAGATTTGGAATTTACGCGCAAGATTTTATAGAGCTTAGTTCTAAATTTAAAGTTTTGGCAGGTTTGAGATTTTCATACATAGAAAACAAAGAATCTGAGCGCAAAACATTCGCGGATAATACTACCGTTAATTCAGCAGGAACTGTAGATAGAGCTTTCTCTCCAAAAGCAGGGTTAATTTATACACCCAATTCAGATCTATCGGTTTTTGCAACCTATACCAATTCATTTTCTGCAAACACAGGGCAAGATGTAAATGGAAATTCGCTAACTCCTTCAATTATAGATCAGTTTGAAGTAGGTTTGAAACATAATTTCTGGAATAATGCAGTTGCTGTGAATGTATCTGTGTATCAAATTGAAAATAGAAACTTCTTTCAAACAGCAGAATTAAAAGCAGACGGAAGTCAAAATTCAGATTCCAACATCAAAGAATTTGCTGGAAGAATGAGAAGTCAAGGTGTAGAATTAGACATCCAAGGTAATCCTTATCCAAATTTATCCATCATAGCAGGAGTTTCTTACAACAATTCTGTATATTTAGATACACCTGCACAGTTTGGATATGTAGAAAATCAAAGATTAGTGAGAACACCGGCAACAACAGCGAATGCCTCTGTATTTTATACTTTAAATAATTATGTAAAAGGGTTAAAAGTTGGAGCAAGTTTATATTTTGTAGGAGGTAGAATTGCCGGTTGGAACGATACGAAAGAAACTTTGGACGCTAGAAATGGAGTTTCAAGATTTCTGGAAGTGGGAAACTACGCAACAACAGCAGTATCCCTTGGTTATGAGTGGGAAAAACTATCATTAATGGGTAAAATTGGAAATTTATTTGATACCGTAGATTACAACTATCACGAAAATTATTCTGTAAATCCAATTACGCCAAGAAATTACTACTTAACTTTGACGTATAAATTATAATTGAATGTTGATGGCGGATTATGGATTGGTGGAACTTATTTGGGCGCCTTAATCCGCCTTCCGTTCCCAATCTTTTTTTTGCTGGCTTCGACAAGCTCAGCCACCAAAAAAAAGGATTTCCACTCAAGTCGGGGCGCAAAGTTTCGCAGTAAAGAATTACATTTAACGATTGAAAAATATCAACTATGAACCAAAAAAAGAAAACAAATTCTATTAGAACTACAATGCGCGTCTTGCACAGATACATCGGTTTTTTCATGGCAGGCATTATGGCCATCTACTCCATCAGCGGTATTTTATTGGTGTATAGAGATACAGATTTTCTAAAAAAGGAATTGGTAATCGAAAAAAAACTAGAACCTCAACTTTTGGAAAAAGCATTAGGAAAAGAATTGAAAATCAAAAATTTTGAAGTTGAAAAACAAGAAGGAGATTTTCTTATCTTCAAACAAGGGAAATACAACAGCAAAACAGGAGAAGCAAAATATACAAAAAAAGAATTGCCTACACTTTTGAAAAAAATGACGAATCTGCACAAAACGGAATCTAAAGACAAATGGGCTCCGCTCAGCGTTTTATTTGGAGCATCTTTGTTTTTCTTCGTAATTTCTAGCTTTTGGATGTTCAATACCAAAACAAAAGCCTTCAAAAGAGGAATAATTTACACTGCAGCAGGTTTAGTTTTAAGTGTAATTTTGGTTTGGATCAGTTAAAAAATAAAATTGAATATCTTTGGAGAGCATTTTGCAGCACAAAATTTTTTAATTTAGAATAATAAAATGGATTATATAGACATTGTTTACGACGTAGTAGGAAATTGGTATCACAGTTTAGCAGAAGCAACACCAAGAATAGCTGTGGGAATTATAGTTTTTATGATTTTCATTTTTTTAAGTTCCTTTTTAAGTAAATTTTCTGTGAAGATTTTTCATAAATTTTTCCCGAAGAGTAAGGATAATTCTGTAGTTGTTTTAATTAAAATTTTTAAATTTCTAATCGTTGTTATCGGTCTTTTTATCGCATTGGAAATAATGGGATTGGGCGGATTTTTGTTTAAGTTTATAGGAAGTCTCGGTGTTGCAGGTGTAGTTGCGGGTGTAGCTTTGAAGGATTTGGTCTCTTCTATGTTTTCTGGCGCTTTGGTAGGTGTAGACAAAGCTTTTGAAGCTGGAGACTACGTTACGATACAAAATATATCTGGAACCGTAGAAAAAATAGGATTTCTGACCACAAAAATAATTACGGATGAAGGTAAGAAAGTATTCGTACCCAATCAATTGATTTTCAGTGCGCCTTTTGTTAATTTAACAACTTCCGGGCAGAGAAAAGTTTTCCTAGATTTAGAATTATCGGGAACTCAAAATTTAGAGAAAGCTACAGAAGTAATCATGGCAGAAATAAAGAAATTCGATTTTGCTGACCAAACAGATGCTGCACAAGTAATTGTTTTAAAACAAAGCTTTGGTATCTTTTATATAGAAGTTCGATTTTTCATGAAAAATGGGGAAAGTTTTATTTTAGTTCGTAGTGAAGCCATCAAGCGATTAAAAAATAAACTAGAAGAATCTGGTATAGAACTAGCCACACAAACACAATTGAATCTTGCAGAAACTGGCAATTAAATTTTAATCAGAATTTTTTGTAGAATCCACAGCAATTGGCATACCTACTGTGTGAGGATATCCTGGCAATTTCAACTTAGCTGGTTTTGGCGGTTTTGGTGGTTTTTTAATTTTTGAAGAATCTTGTATAAATACAGGTTCGCCTGTAACAAAGTGTTCTGGATAATCGGGATGTTTAGAAGATTCAATTATCTTTGGAGACAAAGGGATTCTCTTAGCAATTTGTATTTGAGCAGTATCTTCACGTATCATCATTGGTTCTCCCAATTCTATTTGAGAATTTAAAGAATCTGTAGTGCAATTTGCAGAATCTCCGTTCATTTTAGCAGGAGCCAATTCCCCAATTGTTTCTATTTTCTTTTGGCATCCAGAAATACTCATCAATAAAGAAACTGCGGAAACTAAAATTCCAAATTTTGAGAAATGATTCTTCGTGAAATTTTCAAACCTCATCACTACATTTTGAAACTTTGAAAATTGAATTAATTGCGTATTTTCAAATCTTCCACAAATATTTCCGTTTTCTTTTTCGAAAATTTGCTGAATTTTTTCATCCGATGTTTGTGTGAAATCGTACACCGTTTTTTGGCAAAATCCGCAAAATTTTCCTTTCTCTTCGGGCAGCATATTTTCCCAATTTTCATGACAGGGTTTTGGAACGGTAAATTTGCTCATGCTTTCAATTTTCGTTTGGAATAGAAAAATCGTTCCAAATAAGTTTTGAGAAAAAAGCTTATTAAATTAAAATCAATATTCAAAGATTTTCTAATGTAAAAAAATTCAACCATTAAGTTTCTGTTAAGATATTATGAGGATTAAGAATCTCCGAGCAAATTTTTTGAAATTCTGACGGAATCTTTAGATTTTTCTTAATGAAACTTAATTGCTTCACCAATCTTAAAGGTAAAAATTCAATTTTAGTAAACCCTCATTTAAAAGCGAAAATCTTCTAGCCCTGATAGAAGCGGCATCCTTTTGTGAGGAGGTACGACGAGCAAAAGATATAGCGGATAGCAGGTTCTTGGCTCCAAAAAAAAAAGCCGCCTCATCAATAAAGATAAGACGGATTTAAAAAAAAAGAACGCGCCATTAAGGCTCGTTCTTATAAAAATATATGTTGAAAAATATTAGTTTCCTAAAACTTCTTTTACTTTATTCGCTGCTTCTTCTAATGTAATTGCAGAATGTACTGGAAGTCCAGATTCGTCTATCAATTTTTTTGCTTCTACAGCATTTGTTCCTTGCAATCTCACGATCAACGGAACTGGCAAACTGCCCATTGCTTTGTAAGCGTCCACAATACCTTGCGCTACACGATCGCAACGTACAATTCCACCAAAGATATTGATTAAAATTGCTTTTACATTAGGATCTTGCAAGATGATACCGAAAGCTTTTTGTACTCTTTCTGCATCTGCTGTACCACCAACATCCAAGAAGTTCGCAGGATTTCCACCAGAAAGTTTGATGATATCCATAGTTGCCATCGCAAGACCAGCACCATTTACCATACAAGCAACATCGCCATCTAATTTCACGAAATTAAGACCAGCTTCTCCTGCTTCTACATCTGTTGCATCTTCTTCACGCGTATCTCTCAATGCTGCCAAATCTTTGTGACGGAAAAGAGAATTATCGTCCAAAGATACTTTTGCATCTACGGCAATTATTTTGTTATCAGAAGTTTTTAATACTGGGTTTATTTCAAACAAACTAGCATCAATACCTACATAAGCATTGTAAAGACTTGCAATAAATTTTGTAAATTCTTTGAAAGCATTTCCTTCTAATCCAAGATTAAAAGCAATTTTTCTAGCTTGAAAAGCTTGCAAACCAACACATGGATCTACAATTTCGTTGTGAATAAGGTGTGGAGTTTCTTCTGCTACTTGCTCAATATCCATTCCACCTTCTGTAGAATAAACAATGGTATTTTTTCCTTGTGCTCTATCTAAAAGTATAGAAACATAAAATTCTTTAGTTTCTGTTTCGCCAGGATAATATACATCTTCTGCTACCAAAATAGAATGTACTTTTTTACCTTCTGCAGAAGTTTGAGGTGTGATCAATTGCATACCCAAAATATTGGTTGCATTTTCTTTTAGTTTTTCCATGTTTGGAGAAAACTTTACACCGCCACCTTTTCCACGACCACCTGCATGTATTTGTGCTTTTACTACCCATGCTTTCGCATCGCGTTCTGCAGCCAATTTGTTTGCGGCTTCTACTGCTTCTTCTACAGTATTTGCTACATAACCGTTTTGTATGGCAACACCATATTTTGCTAAAATCTCTTTGGATTGATACTCGTGAAGATTCATATATTATCTGTTTTTGTTTAAATTTTAATAAGAGTTACAAATTTAAGAAAATTTTTGCGGATTGTGGGATTTGTGATAGATTTTATTTGGGCGCCATGAACTACGTTCGTAAACTTCAAATAAAGCATTCGCTTTAATTTCGTTGATGCCTTCCATTCTCGC
Organism: Frigoriflavimonas asaccharolytica; assembly: GCF_013294015.1. Taxonomy (GTDB): domain Bacteria; phylum Bacteroidota; class Bacteroidia; order Flavobacteriales; family Weeksellaceae; genus Frigoriflavimonas; species Frigoriflavimonas asaccharolytica. The sequence continues at coordinate 111,616 of NZ_JABSNO010000002.1, read as the reverse complement.
TTTTTTTCTTGCTGGCTTCAATAAGCTCAACCACCAAAAAAAAAGAGCTTCAATCAAGTCGGTGCGCAGATTTTACATCACTACCAAATTTCGTTTTCGGATTTGAAAAAATTAGTTCTTATTAAGTATTTTTAGCATTTCTGCATCATCGTTTATCACAAATTCTTGTATATAATCTTCCGTCACGAATTCTAATGTTAATCGATAGAGTGGAATTAAATACAATCTTTCTGGCGCTTCTGGTTTGCCACCAATTCCTAAAGCAACGTAGACTTTTTCTTTTTTAGTATTTTGATAGTTGAGATAGTTTTGAATTTGCCGATTTTTTGCCCAATCTGTTTTTCCGTTTTTGAACGCGTTTCTCCACTTGCATTCTACGGCAAAAGGTTTATTTTTATATTTGAATTTAAGATCTGGTTCATAATTTTCTAAAGCCGTAATTCCATTTTGATAATAGTCAGAAACTTTGCCCACCAACTGAATTTCATCTTGTTTTGCTAAACGCTGGATCATATAATTTTCAAAATTGTCTCCTTTTTGCTTTTGTGCAGAAATTTCTAAAGGTGCAATTTCAGGTTTTTTGGTAAAAAAATAAGCGGAAATTCCCAAACTTAGGATTCCGATGATTAAAAAAAGTATTGCCATTCTTTTCATTTTTTTGTTTTGATGTTGCTGTTCTCCAACTTAGGATTTTGTAACTACTATTTTTTTTAAATTAATTTCCCTCTACAATGGCGATTTCTTATTCCGTTTAGAAGGTGTGGAATTAACCTTGTCAAGGTTTGGAACCTTGACAAGGTTGCTTTAAGAATTTGCTTCTACTCTGCTTAACCTTATCAAGGTTTGGAACCTTGACAAGATTGCTTTAAGAATTTGCTTCTACTCTGTTTAACCTTGGCAAGGTTGCTCAAAATTAACCAAAGTTATTTACAAAGTTTAGTTTAAATCTAAAATTCGTATTTACTTTCTATATTGTGACAAAATTCAAAATTTTCTTTGCTATCAAACAATTCTAAAACCTCATTTCTTTTTAATAAAGTATCTAAATTACTAATGAAACTTTTATAAGATGAAAATTGATATTGAGTAAAATTATCTGCTATAGGATTTTGATGAATATAGATGATACATTGTCGTAAATATGCTTCGGAATCAATATTTTTCCTTTTAAAAGGTGATTCTATGAGTGCACCATGTCTATTATTTTCCTTATTGAATGCTTGAGAATATGAATTGAAAATTTTGGCAAATTGTTTTGAAAAAATATTTTGAGGTGATTCTAAACCTTTTACCTTGTCAAGATTTGATATCTTGATAAGGTTTTTCAATTCGTTTTCTGATTTTATTCTTACTAATAAATGAAAATGATTAGGCATTAAACAATAAGCATAAACGTCGCAAACATCTAAAAGATTCTCTTTTATTTTCTGAAGAAAAAACAAATAATTTCGATCGCTTTTAAAAATTAATTCGCTGTTGATCCCTCTGTTGTAAATATGGTAGAATTTGTCTGGTTCAATTGCAGTGATTCTGATGTCCATTTTTTTATTTTTTGTGAAATAATATTATCTTTTGGTAAATTAACTCCGCTTAACCTTGTCAAGGTTTGGAACCTTGACAAGGTTGCTTTGACCGTCTAAACCTTGACAAGTTGCTTTAAAATTTTCCTTCTACTCTGCTTAACCTTCGCAGAGTTTTAATCTCCGCTTTACTCTGCTTAACCTTGTCAAGGTTGCTTTAATCGTCTAAACCTTGGTAAGGTTGCTTTAAGAATTTCCTTCTACAATGGCGATTTCTTCTTCGCTTAAATCGTAGAGTTTGTAAACCAATTGATCGATTTCGGCTTCGAGTTCGGAAGTATCAGAATCAGGATTTTCTTTTTTTAAATTTAAAATTTGATCGACTTTTTCAATGTAAGGTTGTTGCATTTCTTTATTAATATCAATTAATGGCAAACTTTCCAATTCCTTACCTGTTACGTTGGTATTTGTGCTGGTAGTTTTAAAATAATAATTTATTAATTTAGAATTCAAAATAGAAAGTAAATAATATAAAACCTCAACATCATCATTTACTATATAGTTTGTTGAATTTGCACAAAATGAATTTTCGTCTAACAATGTCATAACCAATCTTATTTTTGAATCAACACCAGTTATTCGTTGCATGACAATTCTTTTTTTAAGTCTGTGCAACATTCTACCAGATTTTGCATGTAAACTAAAATATTCGTCAGTATTTAAAAATTCAACTTTTCCTTGCGAAGGATTATTCGAAATAAAATATTTTTGAACTTGAGCACCTTTTATTACAATTGGATATCTACTGTCTGATGTAAAAAATAATTTTGCCGCTGTCATGTCCAATTCACCAGAGTTTGAAGTAAATTCGATTTTATTTTTCACTGATAACATTTTTAAAAAAAGCGATTTTTCACTGTTTGAAATTAATGGAATCTTCAAAGTATCATTAAATAATTTTATTATTTCAGTTTTAGCATAATTTATTTTTTTATATTCCCTCATTGTATTATCCTTCCAAATATACAAAGGAAAGGTAAAATCAGTAGCTTTTTCTTTTTTAATAATCATTATACAAACACTCATTTTAGCATCCTCAAAAACACGTTTACTCTCAATATCTCTTTCTGGAAATGAATTTATTGATAAAATTGTAGAATTTTCAAATATAAAATTTCTTGCAATTTTAGTAGTTTCTTCACTTAAAAAAGAATTTTGATAAATCAGTGCATTTAAGCCATTTGCTTTATTTAAATGATATGATAATCCTATAAAATATTGAAAAAGATTTTGACGACTTCCTTTTGCAATATCTGAATAAAAAGATTGAGATTTCAATCCCTCTTGAACAAATTGCGGAAGTTCTCTAATTTGTAAATACGGCGGATTTCCAATCACCACATCAAATCCTACAAAATCGCCTTCGTCATTCAAAACTTCGGGGAATTCAAAACGCCATTCAAAAGCGTTTTCAAAAATTTTGTTGGCTTTTATATCATCTATTTCGGTTTCCAATTTTTTTACGTCGCCAGAAAGTTGAGTTAGTTTTTTGTTCCAAACTGCTTTTTCCTTTTTGCCCATTTCAAAAAGCTGGGTTTGGTTGGTCATCAAATACAATTCTCCAGAAGCTTTGCGCAATTTTTTCAATTTCGGGTCGTTCAAAGAAATTTCACTCCGGAAATCAGATTTTATGGTGGCAATTAGCTTTTCCATTTCCCGTTTCTGCTCCTTGCTTTTGGCATTTCTATATTCGTCAACATACGCTCTGTACATTTCAATATTGTAGATGCTTTTTTTCAACGCTTGTTTCAAGTCGGCATCTATTGCAAAACGGCTCACCAAAGAGTTTCCACATTTGATGTTGATATCTATATTGGGAAGCGTTTCTAGTTCTGTAGCATTTTTGTAATAGGCATTTTTCAAAAGCTCGATCCACAAACGCAATCGGCAAATCTTCACAGAATTTGGGTTGATATCTACACCAAAAAGGCAATTTTCTATGATGGTTTGCTTCTCATGAAAAAGCGTTTCTTGTATGCGCTGGCTTTCTTTGTTGGTTGGGTTGTATTCAAAAAGTTCATCGTCTTCATCAGTAACTATCAATTCATCATTCACCACTTCTACATCGTATTCTTTCAACCTTTTTCCGCTGCGATCTTGCAAAATTTTGAGATCATTTTTCACGGCAATCATCTCATTTAAAGAAGAAACCAAGAAATGTCCGGAACCAACTGCAGGATCGCAGATTTTGATGCTGTTTACAATGGTGTTTGCTTCTGCTCTATCTTCAATTTTATCATAAACTTCGTCCAGATTTTTGCAATTCCAATTTTTGGTTTCATTAAATTTCTGAACCACAGATTTTCGGATGGTTTCCCTGCACATATACATCGTGATGAAACCCGGCGTGAAGAAAGAACCATCTTTATAACCATTTATTTTCTCGAAAATTAAACCGAGAACAGATGCATTGATCAGAGATTTATTGTCTTCTTGTATATCTTCGGAACCTTCGCTGGCAAAATCGTAGGCATTCAAAAAATCAAACAAATACACTAAAGTTGAGATGTTTCCTGTTCGCTTTTTCCCTTGTTCATTTTTCAGAACGGTGGAAGCTATAACAGGCATCATTTTTTCTTCTTGCAAATTGCTGATCAATAATGTAACCTGCTCCATTTCTGTCGGTTCAAATAAAGAACTGTTTAAATAAGGTACTTTTTCAAATGCTTTCTTTACATCATCATTTCTCTCCTCCATTTTACAGGCAAGAACCTGAAAGAATAATCTATTCAGATCATTATAATTTTTAATATTTTCAAAATTCAGAAAAGAATAATCCTTGTCGCCTTTATGATAAGTGATGAGTTGCGCTTCTAGCAATTTGAGGAAAAGAATTCTATTGATCCAAGTAATGCTCAATTCTAAACCAACATTGAAAAGGCGTTCTTCTTTCGTTTTCCCAAATTGGCTGGGTTTATCTAAACGATTTATTTTGTCTAAACTTTCCAATTGAATGATGGCATCTTCTAGCAAACTACCAGAATTTCGCTCGCCTTCTTTATTTCTTTGAATTAATTTTTTGCTGCCTTCTTTGGTTTCCGTTAAGCCGATAATGTGAAGCAACTCGCTGTAGAATCTTTTATCTAAACTGTTGCTATCATTGGTGAAAGGCATTTTCAGCAAATGTTCTGCAGATAGAATTTTGTATAAAGCGATGAGTTGATTGTCGTCTTTTTGGTCAGCATTTCGCAGCGGTTTTTGGTAATATTGCAGATTGAAATAGGTGTATTCTATTTCCGTTTCCAAAGCTGCGATGAAAGGTTCTGCAATTTGTTTGTAGAAAAAATCTGTTTTTATTTCGGCAAGTCTTCCTCCTTCAAAATCTTGAAAAGTGCTTACCAATTTTTTATTTTGTGCAAAAAGCCGATCAAACAATTGCGCATCAAAAATAAACCATTCGTTGATGTTGGTGGCAATTAAATATTTAATTTCGAGATTGTTGTGCGAAATTCTTTCTCTTAAATAATACAAAACCAATTCTTGAAAAGCCTTTGTATTCAAGTTTTTTGCAGAAAGCATTTCGGCTTTGTTGGTTGGTTTCTTGGCTTCTACAATTACATTTACAGCGGAATCTGCAGAATTTCCGGCATGGATTACGAGATCGTTTCTGCCTTTTGTATTGATAAAATGATTGGGATTGTAGTACGTATCTTTCAGAAAATCTCTAACCAGATTTTTATGAAACTCTTCAGATTCTATATCGTTGGTGCTATCCAAAAGCCGAATGAGGTTGGTTTTGAAAACTTCAATTTCCGAGCGAATAGGTTTTACCTTCAGAAATGTTTTGTTTAATGCTTTTCTGGGTTTGATTTCTTTGTATATCATGGTAAATCGTGCTCTTTATTGATATTGATGTTGCTATTTAAACCTTATTTTTCACGAAATAAAAGATCAACATTGCCCAAGAAATAATCATCAACAAACCGCCTAATGGTGTGATTGGACCTACAATTTTGGAAGGAATATTGGCAACATCAGCAAAAGCCAAGAGATAAATACTTACGGAAAATAGAAATGTACCCGCAATCATCAAAATAGAAATCCATTTTTCGCTAGGTGTTTCGAATTTTAAAATATAGCCCACTATTAAGAGAAAAAACGCCGCATACATTTGATATCTAACTCCAGTTTCAAAACTTTGAAGCTTCTCTATAGCTATTACTTTTTTTAAAGCGTGCGCTCCAAAAGCTCCTAAAATAATGGATATCAAACCATAAACTGCACCAAATATTAACGTTGTATTTTTCATCAAATTTCTTCTAAATATCTAAGGCAAATATAATCAAATTTGATTTTGCAATGAGGAAAAACCTTGGGCAAATTGCTAAAATTTTAAAATAAATAGAACTTCCTAAATAATCTAATATTTGAGACCAACAGTGGTGATTTTTATTTAAAACGTAAGTTTGAGAACCATATTTAGAAAACATTCGTAAGTGAAAAGCAACAACTATAATACAGAATTTTCCCTATTTTTAGGCAATTTTACACCTTTTATAAGCACAAATTTTTTAAAATTTATTATGAGTAAAATTTATTCACTCTCTATTTTTATCGCTTCCTTATTTTCTATAAATATTTTTGCGCAAAATTCGCCAGGTAAAGTTCTAGACGATAGAAATAAACCTATCGACAATGTGAAAATTGAAAATTTACGAACACAAGTACACGATCATACCAATGGTTTGGGCGATTTTGTATTAAACGACTTGCAAGAGAATGATAGTATACGGTTAACGAAAGATAAATATGTAACGCAAATATATGTATACTCAAAAAATATTAAAAATTACATTTTAACTCCCTATTCTTTTTCCATAGAAGAGGTGACGATTTCTGGAAAGCAAAATCAGTTTGAGGCCATTTCTAAAATAGATCTTAGCACACAACCAGTGAATACGTCTCAGGAATTATTGAGAAAAGTACCAGGTTTATTCATCGGGCAACATGCAGGTGGAGGAAAAGCTGAACAAATTTTTATAAGAGGTTTCGATGTAGATCACGGTACAGATGTTGCCATTTCTGTAGATGGAATGCCTGTAAATATGGTTTCTCATGCGCACGGACAAGGCTATGCAGATCTGCATTTCATCATCCCAGAAACGGTAGATAAAATTGATTTTGACAAAGGTGCATACAGTGCAGATCATGGAAATTTCAATACGGCAGGTTATGTAGATTTTAAAACTAAAAAAAATATAGACCAAAATTCCATTATTGTAGAAGCAGGACAATTTAATACCTTATCACTTTTAGGAATGTTTAAAGTGTTGGATTTGCCAAACCAAGATGCTTATTTTGTGGCAGATTACAATCTTACAGACGGCTATTTTGATGCTTCACAAGATTTTCATCGTTTAAATCTTTTTGGAAAATATACCGGTACAATTTCAGAAAAGGAGCAAATCTCTATTTCACTTTCTCGTTTTACCAGCAAATGGAATGCAAGCGGACAAATACCAGATCGTGCTGTAGCAGATGGAAGCATTAATTATTTTGGGGCAATAGATGATACAGAAGGCGGAAATACAGATAGAAGCAACATCAACGTAGAATATTCTAAAAAAATTGATGAGAAAACCAGATTTACAACTTCTGCATTTTATAGCAATTATAATTTTCAACTCTTTTCTAATTTCACTTTTTTTCTGGAAGATCCTATAAACGGAGATCAAATCCGACAGAAAGAATCTCGAGATTTGTATGGTTTAAATTTTAAAGTAGATCATAAATTCAACAATCCAAATATTTCTATGAATTCTGGTATAGGTTTTCGCATGGATAACGTTCGAAATATAGAACTTTCTCGCACCAAAAACAGAGTAGAAACTTTAGAAAATTTAAAACTAGGAAATATAGATGAGCACAATCTTTTTGCCTTCTCTTCATTTAATTTTAAATTGGGGAAACTATTGATAAATCCTGCAGTAAGATTAGATTATTTTAAGTTTTCTTATGAAGATTTCTTAGCACCGAGTTTTCAAAATCAAGAAGAAGATAAGGTGATTGCGAGTCCGAAATTAAATTTTTTCTATGAATTTCAGCCAAATTTTCAAACTTTTTTAAAATTAGGAAAAGGCTTTCACAGCAATGACACAAGAGTTGTAGTGGCGCAAGAAGCGAAAGAAATTTTGCCAGCATCTTACAATGCAGATTTAGGCTTCACATGGAAACCAATTCCTAAAATGGTGATTAATGCTGCCATTTGGTATTTATTTTTAGAACAAGAATTTGTGTACGTTGGAGATGCAGGAATTGTGGAACCAAGCGGGAAAACGGAAAGAAAAGGAATTGACGTTGGCGCGAGATATGAATTTGCAAAAAGTTGGTTCTTTAGTGCAGATTACACCTACACAGATGCGAAATCTGTAGACGATCCAGAAGGTGAAAATTATATTCCATTGGCACCAAAAAATACTTTTGTTGCAGGTATTAGCGCAAAAAATATAGCTGGTTTTTCTGGAGGTTTGTATGCGAGATTTTTGGGAGATAGACCTGCGAATGAAGACAATAGCATTGTAGCGGAAGGATATTTTGTTACAGATTTCAATTTGAATTATAAAATTGGAAACTTCACTATCGGGGCAATTGTAGAAAATGTACTCAATACTAGATGGAAGGAAACGCAATTTGCAACAGAAAGTAGATTATTTAATGAGCCAAATTCTGTGGAAGAAATACACTTCACACCAGGAACTCCATTTGCGTTGAGAGGTTCAATTAGTTATCAATTTTAAAATATTTTAAATTTTAAATTCTTGTTTAAATAAAAAAATAAAGCCGTTTCATTTAATATGAGACGGCTTTATTTCAGGATTAAAAATTTGAAGCGACAATTAATACATAAAAGTAAGACCTGCACCAAAACCATATTCGCTATCATAATTACTGGAAATAGAAACCCATTTCTGCAAAATATATTTCAAGCCAAAATCAAATTCTTTATCGGAATTTACGGAAAAATTTCCACGTACTCTTGGCGAAATTGGAATATTTTCTCGACTTAAATCTAAAACAATTTTACCATTTTGGTCTACACTTGCATCCGCCATTACGAGCATTGGTAGAATATATCGAATACCTGCAATTGCAACATTTTTATTTTTTGGTTTTACTTCTTGTTTAAACCAGGTTTTTTGCATCTCATGTGTTTTGTAAGTTCTAAAACCTACATAAGGCATTGCCCATTGGTATTTCCCTAAAAATCTACCGACTTTCACGCTTCCTTCATAATGCGTGAAATCATAATTACTATGCAATTCATTCATATTCATCCATCTAGAACCGAGCATCGTCATGTTTTCTGCATGAAATTTATTCAAAGAAAGATCCAACATTGCTGTTGTATTGATCATTCTATTGGTATTAATAAATTTTCTATAAGATTCTACTTTATTAGGAAGATCTGGATTTGGCGCAGAATTTTCGTATGAAAAAACTCTCCCCATTCCAGTCATCATATGATACAAAATATGGCAATGGAAAAACCAATCTCCATCTTGATTGGCAGCAAACTCTATCGTTACGGTTTCCATTGGAGAAACATCAATTACATTTTTCAAAGGTGCATAGTCTCCTTTGGAATTTATCAATCGAAAATCATGACCGTGAAGGTGCATTGGGTGGCGCATCATAGAATTATTGTACATCGTAATTCTCACAACTTCGCCTTTCTTTATCAAAATTTTATCACTTTCTGCTACGGTTTCATTATCTAAAGTCCAAAGATAATTGCGCATATTTCCCTCCAAAGTAAAATTAAGTTGCTTCACATTTTCGATTGGTAAAGCGGTTTTAAAAGTTGCTTTCAACATATTATAATTCAATCTTTTGATGGTTTTTTGTTCGGAATCTCCAATGTTCATTGCGTCAGATTTCATGGTCATTTTGCTATGATCCATTTCCATTTTGCCATCCTTCATTTTCATATCAGTTTTTTCACCCATCATTTCATTCATGTGTTTCATGGTTTTCATCTTTTGACTTTCTGGTAATTCAGGATACATTACTTCATTCATGTCCATTACTTGGTTTCCCATTTTCATGGTCATCGGCTTCATGTTTCCGCTCATTTTCATCATTCCGTTCATCATTTTCATACCCTCAAATAAATTTAATCTGGGTAAATCTGGTGCATTTATTTTTTCTCCTGTTCCTAAATATAGCGAAGCAAAACCTTGCCGATCTTCAGAAGTCGCACGAAATTCAAAACTTTTATTTTCCGGAATAGTCACTTCAATATCATAAGATTCAGAAACTCCTACAATTAAACGATCAACTTCTACAGGTTCTGTTTCATTTCCATCGCTTCCAATTACTGTAATTTTTCCGCCACCAAAATTTAACCAAAAATAAGAAGATGAAGCACCATTTGCTACACGCAAACGAACTCTGTCGCCAGCTTTTAAGTTTTTATAATCTGATGAAACTGCGCCATTTATGAGAAAATTATTATAATAAACATCACTTACATCCATTGCTTCCATGCGTTTCCATTCATTCAATAGTTTGGTTTTAAAATAACCTTTACCAATAGCTTCGGAATAACTTTGCACCGTTCTTTTCTTTATTGCCCACCAATCGCCTTGATCCATGTGCAATCTTCGCATTATTTGTTTGGGATTTTCATCTGTCCACTCACCCAGAAGTACAGGTATATCTGCATTGTATTTTTTGCTATATTGAGTTTGTCTTTTATTAAAAACAAGAATTCCATTCATACCGATTTGCTCTTGAGTTCCTTCGTGAGAATGATACCAATACGTTCCATTTTGGGAAATTCTAAATTTATAAAGATGCGTTTCACCCAGTTTTATAGGTTTTGTGGTGAGATATGGAACACCATCCATTTCATTTGGTAAAATTACACCATGCCAATGCAGTCCGGTGTTTTCTTTCAATTCATTGTGTAAATATATTTCTGCTGTATCTCCTTCTGTGAAATATAATGTTGGTGCTTGCAATCTTCCATTGATAGCGATTGCTCGAGATGGTTTGCCAGTAAAATTGACTAAAGTATCTTTTACATACAAATCATAACGAACTGTTTTTCCGCTGAAAGAAATATCGCCAAATTCGTTGGTTTTTTCGGTTTTATTTGCATTCATTTTCATTTCCGTCATTTGAGCAAAACCATTGTAGAAAATTAGAAAAACGAGAAGAAAGGTGTATTTAATTTTCATTTTATTTTTCATTTTCTAGTCGTTTTATCATGGCCTTCATTTCAATGATTTCTTTTTTCTGAGCAGCAACAATACTCTCTGCTAATCTTTTCACTTCTGCATCTTTAATATCTGCCCGTTCACTTGTTAAAATAGCAATTGAATGGTGTGGAATCATGGCTTTCATCCAAAGAATATCTCCTACTATCGGACTTTGTGCCCTAACTAAGAACAGCGAACAAAAGAAAAGCACCAGACTACCAACTACTATTGAAATATTTTTTCTTTTATTAGTATACATCTTTAGCATAAAACCTAGCATTAACAAAGCCATGCAAGCAATCATTAAACACGTCATATAAAATCTTGTCATGCTGAAATAAACATGATCGAATTCATAGGTATTGAAATACATGACGATGTACATGATGATGAATGACGCAGCGAGCATCAAGAAAAATTTTGGATATGGATTTTGGGAATTATTATTTGTATTCATTTTGATATATCATTTTTAGAATTAAACTCACACGAAAATTGAAGACAATGCAGACCATCAATTTTAATATCTGCATTATCTACCAAGTCCGCGAAAAAATTTAGAAAATTGGAATTAAAAAAATTTATTTCAATTCAGATTTCACACTGCCGCAAGAAAGCATAGATGAACCATAGAAAGGATTTTTAATTTCCTTTTCAGCGCTTAGCCAACTTGCATCTGCCATTGGACAATATTGAATGAATACAGATTGATCTGCCAATTTGAATTTTTTGGTCAGCCAAATCATATTTTTGGATAAATTGGTGAAAACCTCTCTTTGAGTTGCTATACTTCTACTTTCTGCGATTTTTGTAGCGTCTATTCTTAAAATATCCAAATTACCTTCGGATAAAATTTTGTAATCCACCATGGAAGCAGATTTTAGAAAAAGGTCTGCAGATTTTGAGGCTTCATCAGTATCATCTGATACCAATGCAGTTTTAATATTCAAATAGTTCTGATACAATTTTGAAATTGAAGCATCATATGTTTGAGCAGATAAATTTAGGATTGAAAATATAGAAAATAAGGCTGTGAAAATTAATTTTTTCATTGTAATAATTTTAGATTGTTATAAAATAGAATTTGTCCAGAAATTTGGACACAGGAAATAATCATTTTTCAGTAGAAAAATGATTGGTCTATTTTAAATTCTAAAATTACAGTAAGTGATAAATAATGGAACTTTCAGCCTATCTGGTGGCGCATTGCTATCAATGATAAATTCATTGCGCTGCATGGCTGAAAATGGGAAGTCCGCAGAATAAATTTGAGAAATTTCGGCAAAGAAAATTGTATCCGAAATAAAAGATACGTCTGCTTTTTGTGCTGGATCTGCCTTAAAAAACTTTGCTTCGCTTTTGCAACAATCTTTCTTTTCTTTTGTGCCGCAAAGTTTACATGAATTTGAACTTGCAGTAGAAACGAAAATTTTATCTAAACAATAATGTACATTAAAAACCATTCCAGATGAAAATCCGAAATAGAAAATGGTGAATAATATGGCTAATTGCTTTTTCAATTCTTTATAAGTAGCGAATATATGAAATATTGTAGATTCCAACCTTCAAAAATTATTCCATGATTACATTTAAACTTCATCATTTTCAGCATAATAAAATTTAATTTTTAATAGAATAGCAATTCTTCGTACATTCGCTTTTACAAAAATAGAATTTTCAAATAAAAACATGGGAAACAATTTGGATAAAATAAACCAACTGCAATCGCAATTGGATGTACTTTTGGAAAGGCATGAACAATATTTTCAGGAAATTCAACAATTGCAAAATGAAATTTATTTTATTAGGAATGATGAAGATTTGGAATCAGCCGAATTTGTTGAAAATGTGCCAATCCTTGCAGAAATTCCAGATATTTCTGAACCAAAAATAGTTTTCGGTAATGAAAAAGTAGAACAATTTACACCAAGTTTACCTGTTTCTCCAATTGTAGAAAATCAAAAAAAACCTAGAACAACGTCTAGCTTAGAAAAATTTGTAGGGGAAAACCTCATCAACAAAATTGGAATTTTAATCACCGTGATTGGAGTTGCAATCGGCGCAAAATATTCCATAGAAAATGATTTAATCAGTCCTTTAACAAGAATTATTTTAGGATATGTTGCAGGTATTGCGCTTCTCGGAGTTGGCATGAAATTAAAAGCCAAATACTTGAATTATAGTGCAGTTTTGGTAAGTGGTGCCATTGCGATTATGTATTTTATCACCTATTTTGCTTACGCATTTTATGATTTGATGCCACCAACTGTCGCCTTTATTTTAATGTTTGTATTCACGGCATTCACAGTTCTCTCTGCGCTTAAATATGATAAACCCATTATTGCGCACATCGGTTTGGTAGGTGCTTATGCCATTCCATTTTTGCTAAGTGATGGCTCTGGAAATGTGAAAATTTTGTTTTCTTATATTGCGATCATTAATTTAGGAATTCTGGTTTTATCCTTCAAAAAAGATTGGAAATCTCTTTTCTATGTTGCGTTTGCTTTAACTTGGATTATCGTACTTGCTTGGTTTATTGATTCTTTCAAAGTTGATTTGCATTACGAACTCACATGGATTTTCATTAGCATTTATTTTGTGCAATTTTACATTTGCTTTTTGGCATACAAATTAATAAAAAAGGAAAAATTTGAAATTGTAAACATTATTTTTCTTTTGTTTAATTCTTTTATCTTCTATGGTTTAGGATTCGCCTTAATGACGGATTTGAAAAATGGCGAAGAACTTTTAGGTCTTTTCACGTTGCTCAACGCCATTATCCATTTTGTGGTAAGTGCATTTATCTATAAAAGAAAATTAGCCGATAAAAATTTATTTTATTTAATTTCTGGCTTGGTGTTAGTTTTCATTACCATTGCAGTTCCTGTTCAGTTGGATGGTAATTGGGTAAGTCTATTGTGGATAGGACAAGCAACTTTGCTCTTCTGGATCGGACGAACGAAAAATGTTCCCGTTTACGAAAAGCTTAGTTATATTTTGATGATTTTGGCATGCATCAGTTTGTGGCAAGACAACAATTTCTTCTACGAAAATGTATCTTATCAAGAAGAATCTGCATTCAGTACACCCATCTTCAATATAATGTTTCTTACAAATGCATTATTCATAGGCGCTTTTTCTTTAATTTATTACTTATTTACAAATAAAAAATATCCTTCACCATTTGCAGAAGATGGAGCATTGAGAAGATTATTTCTGGTAGGATTGCCTGCGATAATTATCATACTGTCATATTTCATTTTCCAATCGGAAATTGCGATGTATATGGATCAACTATTCAACAAAAGTTTAATTGTAGTGAAAGGATCATCATACGAAGATTATTCTTACTTTGAATTTAAAAATATTTGGCTGACCAATTATTCATTATTTTTCTTTTCTATTTTAGGTTTGCTGAATATATACAGATTAAAAAATCCATTATTAGCAACTGTAAACAGAGGATTTTTGCTATTGTTTAGTGTATTATTTTTAACAGCTAGTTTGTATGCAATGAGCGAATTGCGTTTTGATTATTTAAATCCTAAAAACTCTCCATATTTTTCTGCGAGCAGCTTTTTTATTTTGATAAGATACATCTCTTTGGCGTTTTTCGTTTTTGCAGCAATGGTACAATTCAAATATAATAGAACAGATTTTGCACCTTATAAATTTCCGAAAATATTTGATTGTTTACTACATATTTCCATCCTTTGGTTTGCAAGTAGCGAGCTCATCAATTGGCTAGATCTTGCAGGAAATGCAGATGTTTACAAACAAGGATTGAGTATTTTGTGGGGCGTTTACGCATTATTTCTCATCAGTTTGGGCATTTGGAAAAAGAAACAATATTTCCGATTGGGTGGTATTATTTTGTTCGGAATTACTTTAATAAAATTATTTTTATACGATATTTCCGAAATGGGAACGATCTCTAAAACGATACTTTTCGTTGCGCTCGGTGTTTTATTATTGATCATTTCTTTCCTTTATAATAAATACAAACACCTTATTTTTGAGGAAGAAAAAGATGAAAATACGATGGAAAACCCTAAAAATATTGAAGATGAACACTAAATTTTTTGCAATATTAATTTTGATAAGTTCTCTGTGTTTTGGGCAAATGCAGGATTTCAAATACAAACGAGAATTGAAAGGAATAGCCAACCAATGGCATACAATCACGATTCCGAATGAAATGTATGGGAAAATTTCCCAGGATTTATCTGATATCAGGATTTTTGGATTAAAAGCCAATAAAGATACGATTGAAGCCGCATATATATTGCGGAAAAATGATAGAACAATCATTAAAAATGAGATTCCCTTCAAAATTATCAATCAATCTTTTAATAATGAAGGTGCTTTTTACACATTCGAAATTCCATCTATCCAAACTATAAACGACATCAATCTGCAATTTTCTAATGATAATTTTGATTGGAAACTAAACCTAGAAGGTAGTAATGACCAGACAGATTGGTTCAAAATCTTGGCAAACAGTCGGATTTTATCTATTAAAAATGGAAGTACAAATTTTCAATTTACGAAGTTGCTTTTTCCAGAATCCAAATATAAATATTATAGAATTTTTATAAAAACAAAAGAAAAAGTAGGCTTAAAAAGCGCGAAATTGGTTTTAAATGAAAGCAATCTTGGCTTGTACAGAGATTTTAAAATACAAAAACAAAGCATTTTTGAAAATAAAAAAGCCAAGCAAACAGAAATAAATCTTGAATTAGATGTACCTGTTCCTGTAAGTTTAATTAAAATTTCTGCAAATAATAATTTTGATTTTTACCGTCCAATTAGCATACAATATCTTTCTGATAGCGTAAAAACGGAAAAAGCTTGGATTTACAATTATGAAACTATAGGAAATGGAACGCTCAATTCATTAGATAAAAATGAATTTACATTAAACACAACTACTGCAAAAAAACTTAAAATCATCATTGAAAATAATAACAATCCTATTTTAAATATTTCTGATATAAAAGTACAAGGTTTTACCAATCAATTGGATGTAAGATTTGTAGAAGACGCAGATTATTTTCTGGTTTATGGAAACAAAAATGCCGAAATACCCAACTTCGACATTGTCAATTTTGCAGATAAAATCCCGGAAAACATTTCGACTTTAACTTTAGGAAACGAAATTTTAATTGATAAATCTGCTACCGAAATCACGGAACCATTATTTAAAAACAAACTGTGGCTTTGGATTATCATGGGTGTAATTATTGCCATGCTCGGTTTCTTTTCTTTAAAAATGATGAAGAAAGAAGATTAAATTTTTGCCGATTTTGTAATGCGCATACTATAAACAATCAATTCTGCAATCGCAAGATTGATTGTCCATCCTAAAATGGAAACTATTTTATAAGTATCCATTGGTGGCAGCTCAAAAAAGTAAACGATTAAGAATTTAAAGAGTCTCAAACTGACCGCAGAAAGCGTGAGTGCATAACTTCTGATCATAAAATTTTTATGTTGCAGAAATAGTCTTATTTTTATTTTTAAAAGCGCCATTAAGGTGAATACAAACCATAGAATTGATAATAGGATGAATGAAATTTGTGAAATTAATCCGCCATTTGCATGGTAAGCCATAATCAAACCTGTGGGTGAAGCAATAAATAGTATAAGAAAGATATAAAATTTTCCGAACCATCTATGGATAAAGGAAAACCGCTTTCTAATAGTAGTAGAAAATTGAAAAAAACCTAAACAAATTACAAAAATACTGGTATAAACATGGCCGTAAAAAGATATTTTGTAATATGGAATTTTTATTTCTTCCTGTTTTATAAGCAAAAATCCCGCTTCATCATTAATGGGAATATATTGTATCGTGATCAAAAAAAGCAAATAGATAAAATAGGCAAGTGCGCCATAAATCAACAGTTTGATTATTAATAATTTATTCATTTTCATTTATCCTCTTCCAAAATAATCGTAAAATTCTTTCGCATTTTTTTCGTAACGCAAAAGTAATTTAATGTTTTCCTTTTCAGTTTCTGTAAAATCAGATTTTATATCATTATTAATTGGAATATACCAAGGTTGTGCATCCAAAAAAACGCGCAATGGTCTGTCTTTGAAAGAATATCCGTGTCTCGCATAGATGGTATTTCTAATGATGATCAAATCTCCTTTTTTTAAATTTTCTACTTCTTTTTTCGTTAATAATATATTAGAAGCATTTATTTGATATATTTTATCTGTTGCCGAAGAAAAAGTTGCCGTTATCCATTCTTCAAAAACACCTTCATCTATTTCTTCCATAGATTTATCTTTGATGAATTTATTCCAATTGACATAGGCTTTGGCTTTCTCTAGCATTTGATCTGGATCGTAAGCAAAAGTTTTCTTTTCTAAAGTATATTTTCTCTTCGGAATATCAATTTTTTTGAACGCCTTCCAAGTTCCGACCAGCTTATTTTCTTCTATTTCAAAATTAAATTCGCCATCATATTTATTATCACCTGGTTCTTTCACAGAAAATTGACCATCTGAAATTAAACCTTTGAATGGTCTGTTGTTACCTGCAACTACGCTATGACCAATAACTTGACCATCATTTATTTGATCGATAGATAAATTTATTTTGTTTTCTCTGTTCCAAGCATAATTTTCATCAACATTCAAATGTTTTTGCTTTTCAGAATCATCTTCGTCCTGTTCAAAATATCCAATCCATGAACCAATCACCTCATCATTTTCTGTTGCTCCATTTACAGCGGGAATTGGGTCACCTGATATTTCAGTGCCACTTTCCTCCTTTACTTGTGTTTCAGAATTTTTAATTTTGGTGTCGCAACTTAGAAAAAGTGTTGCCAAAGCAAAGCTGAATATAATATTCTTCATGGTCTTAATTTGATTTAATATAGTAATTAATGCTTTTCAAATTTAAATAAAAAAAAACTTCCACAAAACCGATTAGATTTTATGGAAGTTTAAAATATTTAGGGATTTTTATTTATAATAAATAAAATTCTGCTTGCTAAATTTTCAGCTGATTGATTTTGTGAAAGATTAAAAACAAAAAGATTTTACAAGGATTTTTTTACACTCATTGAAAAAATCGATAGATTTTCGTAATGCTTTTAATCCATTCGCCAAACTTTATGGTGAAATATTATTTTAATTCCTCCCACCCAAATATGGCGCAATTCCAGCGATTGCAAATTTTGCGGAATTGGTCGTTTCGGCTTTATCTAGCTTATCTTCGATTGTTAATGCCCACAAAATTAATTCCTTACAGAAATCCTTATCTTCTTTGGAATAATCTGCTGCATATTCATCTACCAAAACTTGCAAAGGTTGTACGGTATCTAAACTAGCATAAAATTCTTTGTCAGAATCTGTGAAATTCAGTTCCAAAGAATTTTCATTAAACCAATCAATAATCGCTGTGTAATCATTATCTCTTCCAGCTTTTTCTAATTTAGGAATTCGCGGAAAATTTCTTTCGAACAAAGTAACCGCAGCTTGATCTATCAAAATCTTCGCAACTTCATCTGCTCCTTCTTGTTCGCCTTCATAAACGAGTTCAATTTTTCCAGTGATAGAAGGGATTATTGACATAAAATCTACCAAACGGATGCTTGTTTTTTCTTCTCCAGATTCTATCAAACGTAATTTTGCGGCTGCCATTAGATTTTCCATCGCAGAAATCGTCAATCTTGCGCTTACTCCGCTTTTTGCATCTACAAATTCGCTATCTCTTGCGGCAAACGCAACTTCTTCTAGCAAATCTTTGGCTAAATCTGGCACATTAACTGCCTTTGCATCTGCTTCAGAAATTTTTGCTTCTTGCTCGGTAATTTGTTTCGCAAGTGCAATAGTTTTTGGATAATGGGTGAAAATCTGAGACCCAATTCTATCTTTTAAAGGCGTTACGATGCTTCCTCTATTCGTATAATCTTCCGGATTTGCCGTAAACACAAACTGAATATCCAAAGGCATTCTCAACTGAAAACCACGAATTTGAATATCTCCTTCTTGCAAAATATTGAACAAAGAAACCTGAATTCTCGCTTGCAAATCTGGCAATTCATTCAACACGAAAATACAACGGTTTGCTCTTGGAATCATGCCATAATGCAAAACTCTTTCGTCGGAATAAGGTAATTTTAAAGTCGCTGCTTTTATAGGATCTATATCTCCTATTAAATCTGCCACGTTTACATCTGGTGTTGCCAATTTCTCGAAGAAACGATCATTTCTATGTACCCAAGAAATCATGGTTTCGTCGCCATTTTCTGCCAACAAATCTCTGGAATATTTAGAAATTGGTTGAAATGGACTGTCATTAATTTCCGAACCTTTCACAATTGGCATATATTCGTCTAGAAGATTCACCATACTTCTAGCAATTCTGGTTTTTGCTTGTCCACGCAAACCTAAAAGATTGATGTGATGACCTGCCAAAATGGCTTTTTTCAGTTGTGGAATTACGGTATCTTCATATCCCCAAAGTCCTTCGAAAACGGGTTGTTTGCTTTTTATTTTTTCAATTAAATTTGCCTGAATTTCTTGGCTAATGGATTTGTCTGTGTATCCAGAATCTTTTAATTCTTTGAATGTTATGTCTTGTTTCATATTTTATTTGTAAAATGTATTATGTACAATGTAAATGACTAAAGTAGAATGTAATTTTAGTACATTTTACTTTATACAATTTACTTTATACAATTTGTTTAAATTCTCTTAATTCTATTTTTCTCATAATCCTCAAATATCATTTCTCCGAGACCAGAAAGTCCTGTCAAAAAGGCTTTTCCTTTGTTTTGAGCCGTAAATAATTCTACAAACCTTCTTAAATAAGGATCTTGCGCAATCATAAAAGTAGTAATCGGAATTTTCAATTTTCTGGCCTGTGCTGCTTTATTTAAACATTGGGTAACAATCATATCGTCTAAACCATTGCTATTCATATAAAATTCTCCACTCGGAAGTTGTATGCAACTTGGCTTTCCATCGGTAATCATGAAGATTTGCTTGTTCGTATTTCGCTTTCTTCGCAGAATATCCATCGCCAATTCCAAACCAGCAACTGTATTTGTGTGATACGGACCAACCTTTAAATAAGGCAAATCTTTAATTTTTATTGGCCACGCTTCATTTCCGAAAACAATAATATCGATAGAATCTTTCGGATATTTTCTTTTGATCAACTCTACCAAAGCCATCGCTACTTTTTTCGCGGGCGTAATTCTATCTTCGCCGTATAAAATCATAGAATGCGAAATATCGATCATCAAAACAGTGCTCATTTGCGCTTTATGCTTGCTTTCTTCTACAATTAAATCATCTTCTGTGAGTCGTAAATCACTGATTCCATTGTTGATTTGGGCATTTTTCAAACTTTCCGTCATGTTGATAGTAGACAAATCGTCTCCATATTGAAAATTTCTATTTTCTCCGTCTCGCTCATCTCCTACTCCAATCTTTTTGGTTTGATGATTTCCGGCGCCGCTTTTTTTCAGTTTCCCAAAAATTTGATCCAAAGCGTATTCTCTCAAAGCAGATTCTAGCTTTGCCGTGAGAACGTTTTTCCCTTTTCCAGTTCCGGTATTTCCTTCTTTTTCGGGATCTATTTCTTCTTTGATGTAACCCCGTTTTTTCAAATCGTTTTCAAAATCTTCCAGAGAATATTCATCATTGAAGATGTTGTATTCCTCGTCCAATTCATTCAACCATTCAAATGCTTCCTCGATATCTCCAGAAGTATGCGTGAGCAGTTCTTTGAAAATATCGAAAACGCGATCAAAATGCGAAATCTCTTTGGGAATATGTTTGCTAAAGGTAAATCCTTTGGAATAATCTATATTGGCTTGTCTCATGTATTTTTTTGTAGGAATGAAATTTAATTAAATGAAATTTCGGATGAAAAATTTAATGCAAATTTTGTGCTAATAAATTAAAAATAGACAGAATTTCGACTATTTTTTTACCACATTAGTCACATAAGATTTAGTTACCACTTTGAAAACATTTAGAACACAGGGTTGAAAATCTTTGATTTTCTGAACTAATGCAAACTTTTCAAAGTAAATTTTTCAACTTAAACTAATGTGACTTATGTGGTAAAATATTTTGGTGTTATATTCAACCGTTTCCTAATTTCGCAATGTCCGCTTATTTTCAATACTCACTTTGGATCCAATGGCAAAGATGACCGAACTTGGCTTTTCGTCTTTTAAAAAATTAAATTCAGCTCCGTAATTTGCGGTGAAATCTATATCTAATTTGATTTCCAAAACTTTTAATTGTTGCCAACTTGGATGTTTTACTTCGTATTCGTAGGTTTTATTTTCGTTTACTTTTGTATAACCGAAATAATGCTCTGTTATAAATTCTTCTTCGGAATCTAGTTCTATTTTTGTGGGCTCATTTTCGGTTTTAATGAAGATAGAATTCCATTTGTTTTGTATTTTCCATTCAACTTGAAAATCGCCGGAATTTTCATTCAATTGAATGGAATGTTTCATGGGCAAGGTTTTGTAATGTTCGTTGTAGAGAATATTGGCAACCAAAGTGAGGGCAAATTTGGGTACAATTTCTTGGATGAAAACTACGCCACGTTTCCACGCATTATTTTCCCAGCGTTTTACATAAAAGCGAAGATTCACTTCTTCAAAATTGATATGAAACGGAATTTTCAGTCCGAGCATTTTTACATCTTCAAATAAAAAACCGACTACACTTACATAGCAATTTCCGTTGTAGAAATCCAATTCCGTTCCTTTTGGAACGTGTGGTTGCAGAATTTTCGGATCAATAATATAATTGATAAAAGTTAAATTTTTCCATTGGGCTTTTAAGAAACTCATGCGTGGTGTTTTTTAATGTGAATGATGTAGGAAAGGTAGAGACAGAGGATAATTGGTATCCAAAATGAATAATCTGAAAAATTTATAAGTACAAGAAAAACAAATAGAAATAATCCAAAAAAATAAATTAAAATACTTTTACTTTTAGAATTAAAAGCAAAATATAAAACTGCTACAATAATTTGAATTATACCTGTACAAATTGTGGAAATTAATGCTCCTGCTAAATAATCGATATTGATAAAACTACAGAGCCCAATAATTATTGGTATGCAGATAGCGATAAGATTTAATATTCGTAACAATTTTAATTGTACAACACTCATAATTTTTTTTATAATACAACAAATATAATTAAACTTTCCGAACTTTCAAAAATTAATGAAAGTATATTTCTATTATTAAATTCATTTGAAAAATGCGAAAGTTTCAGATAGGGATTGGAAGGAAAAACACGCAAAGGTGTTGCAGCTAGAAATAGTGGTAGATTTTTGGCTTCAAAAAAAGACAAAAAGATGCCGCTATTTCTCTGCAAACAACTGCGGATTTTGGAAGGAAAGCCCGTAATCTGCCAAAAACTACATCAACAACATTGCGATTGCCATGCAAATCATCAAAGCGTTTTCTATAAACGTCGCTTCTGTCATTGGTAAATTCAGCGCCGTTCCTAAACATGCACAGCGAATAGATTTTTTGTCCAACAAGGTTTTGGTAACGCCGAATGTGGTAATTCCTAAAATAATAATGGTTGCAATTAAGGCAATATTAATTTCAAACCTCAACAAAAACATTAACCCTAACGCTACTTCCAAGAAAGGATAAATTTTACCGTACAGAGGAATTTGCTGGGCCAAAGGATCATACATTTGGAAAGATTCTGGAAAACCTTTTAAGTCCAACATTTTGAAAAAACTAAATACTATGAAAAATAATCCCATAAAAGTGAGCATAAATTCTCCAAAATTCCAAGGCTTATAGTGCATCAAAACGCTTCCGATTGTGATATACAATAATATTAAAAACAAAGGTTTCAATTGTTCAAATTTAGATTTTTCGTTCGAATTATTGTTTATTTCTACGGAATGAGATTTGAATTCGTCATTTGTAGAAATGGTATATTTTTCTGGCAATGACTTTTGAAATTCTGCAATAGAAATATGTTTGCTCATGGTAATTTCTGCGGTTCCATTCTCTTTAGAAACTTCCGCTTCTTGAACTTCCGGAATTTTGAGCAAAGCGGTTTTCACTTTGGCTACGCAACTTCCGCACGTCATTCCTGTAATTGTATATTGATGTTTCATTGAAATTTTTAAATTGATTATTTTATTAAAGCTGAGCTAATATTAATGAAAATTCTTTATTAAATTTGAAATCTGGTGTAAATGTCTGATGTTATGATTTACATAAAATTGCATTGCATCTCCTAAATTAATTCTAATAAAAGAGGCAATAGTTGTTTTGATTTTTATCTTGTTCAAATCTACTTTTTCCGCGTTTTCCAACACAAGCGCAAATCTATCTTGATAATTTAAAAAATCATCGATTACAGAAATGGATAATTTGTGATTGAGAGGATTTTTGTTTTGAAAAGTTTTTATTTTTTTCAAATTTTCTTTTGGTAAAATGCTTTTGCAGAAATAACTTCCCAAAATTCCACTTTTGAAATCAGCATTGGGTTTTGTAGTATTATTATATAATTGTTCTTCAAATTGAGGAATGTAAAATTGGGCATATAAATTTAAATGCTCTACACATTCTAAAATATTCCATTGATTTGCATCATTTTTAAAAATTAATCTCTCCAGATTTTCAGATTGTAATTTCCGAACTGCATCTGAAATTTCGCGAGATTGTTGCTGCATTTTTTTTAAAAACTCTTGTGCATTCATACCGTTAAGATTGAAACAAAGTTCCCAAAAAAAATCCGCAAAAACTAATGACATATTTCACTAGATTTTGCGGATGTAATTGAATTAATTGAGATTAAAATTCTACTTTTTGCTTTCAGATATTTCGTTGCAGTTTAATGTATATTGCTCTTGTTGGTATTTCTGGCAATTTTCTGCCATTTTTGCAGGAACAACATTTCTAAAAGGATGTACATCTTGCGGAATAATCTCTACCATTTCGTCTATCATTATTTGAGGATCTATTTGATTTCCAAGTAATTTCTCTGCGGCATCTTCTATAGTTTTTCTATCTGTGAAATACAATTCATCATCATGCCATTGGTTGAAAGTATCGTACATTCTATCATTAAAACCTGTTTCAAATGGACCTGGATTGATGGTTGCAACATCTACTCCAAAAGGATGAAGCTCATCTCTCATGCTTTGTGCAATACTTTCTAATGCATGTTTGGATGCATTGTATGCGCCGAGGAAAGGCGACGTCGTCAATCCAGCGATGGAAGAAACGAAAATTACTTTTCCTTTGCCTTTTTCCACAAATTCTTTGATAATTGGTTGGGAAAATTCTAGCGCAGAAAATACATTAGTTTCCATCACCTCACGGATTAAATGAACTGGCATTTCTGCAACAGGTCCAGAATGTCCCATTCCAGCGTTGTTTACTAAAATATCTATATCATAAGAATAGGCATGTAGACAATCCATATCATCCAGAATATTCAACTTGATTATTTTGACATTTTCTTCAACACCTGCATCTTTAATTTCTTGCAAAAGTTGAGATTTTTGCTCCCATACATGAACTCCTGCAATTACGTTATGACCCTTTTTTGCTAAACCGATTGCTGTACCTTTTCCCAAACCAGATCCAGCTCCAGTTATCAATATTGTTTTCATAATAAATTTATTTATTTCAAAATTAGGATTCGTTTCATGCAAAGCCAAATTTTGTTTTTAATTATGAAATCTTCATTTTAAATTGTGTAATTTCGACGATATTCTTGCTTACTGATTAAAATATTTAATTCAAAATGCCTGCTGAATTAACATGAAAAATTCTTCTTTTTTATCTCTGGAAATTGCAATTTCTTTGTCGTTTTCCATTACGATGTAGCCACCGTCTTTTTTGTGGAATTCTTTGATGCAATTGATATTAATAATGTAAGATCGGTGCGGTTTGTAGAAATTTGGGTTGCCTTCAATCTGTTCTGCAAAATGTTTTAATGGTTTGCATATCAGTTTATCTCGTTGAGATTTAAGACTAACTGTGGTGTACATTCCATCTGCTTCGAAATATACAATATCATCATAATCCACGAAGATCATTCCTCTTGGTACTTCTAATGCTAATTTTTGCTTGGATATTTTTTGAAATGAGGCGCGTAAATCTTCTAAATTTTTTGTAATATTTTGTTGCTCTTTTTGTTGTAAAGCTTTTTGAAATGCAGCCTTTAATTCTGAAATATCTATAGGTTTCAATAGATAATCTACAGCGCTTAATTTGAATGCTTCTATGGCAAATTCATTGTAAGCTGTAACGAAAATGATTTGGAAATCTATAGGCTCGTTTTCGAATGCTTCTAAGATTTGAAGACCAGATTTTTCTGGCATTTCTATATCTAAAAACACGAGATTTGGTCTTTCAGATTTTATTAAGGCTACTCCAGAATCTAAATCTTCTGCCTGTAATATCTGATTTATTTCTGGGCAATTCTCCTGTAATAAAGTCTTTAGAACCGCTCTGGCTTTTTCTTCATCGTCTACAATTAGGACTTTCATAATTTCGTATTTTAGTAAAGTTATGTTTTTATTTTTAAAAATTCCCTTATAAAAATTGATCTAAAAATTTAATAAGGGAATTTTTCGTGGATGCTTCGACAAGCTCAGCGACCGCATTTTTATAAAAATGAGCAGATATATAGAAGCTTATCTTTTAATAAACTTCTTCATCGCTACTTCCCCATTATTTTTGGTAATTTTAAGTACATAAACGCCTACTTTTAATTTTGAAACATTCAAACCAGAAGATTTACCAATCAGAATTTTTTGTCCTACAAGGTTGTAAATTTCTACAGTATCAATTTGAAAATCTGCTTTTATATTCAAAAAATCTGATACAGGATTTGGATAAATGGTAAATTTTAATTTTGAGATATCTTCAGCAGTTGCCAAAGTACTTGAGCCAAATTCAAATGCTCCCGCATCTACAACTGTACCAAAAATTCTCGGATTTCCGTCTAAATCTTGGTTGTTTCCGTTTGCATAACTGTTGTTTCCAATATCTACATAGTCGGAAGTTGCAGTAAGTCTATAATCATTATTCGAGGAATTGACAAATTGCGGTGCAGAATTAATACAATTTATTTTATCAGTAATATTGGCAAAGCCAGATTCATCACCACTATTTCTTGCTTGGTACGTTCCTGCGGCAATATTGCCAAAAGTTCCAATGGCTGTTGCAGGTGCTCCATTTAAATAGTTGTAATAGAAAAGGGAATTATAAACTTTTAAAGTCATTGCTCCACTTCCTTCTTTAGATGCTGCAACTACAGGTTGTACAGAACTTGGCGTTGTACCAGACATAAAATTTTCGACAAAAGTAGAATTTACAATTTTAGCTTCTAAACTTGCCGTTCCTACAGGATTTCTAAACCAAATTATTGCGTTTGAACCGGTATTTCCCGCTCTTGGCTTTACTTCGTTGTAGTAAAATAAATTGTCTTCTAATTCTATGTTAAATTGAGTTCCATTTTTTGCTACGTAATAAATTGCTGGTGCATAACTTGCCAAATTTTTTCTGAAAATATTTCCTTTGATATAGGTTGTCATATTTGGCGAACCTATTTGGTCTTCACTGAAAATTGCACCACCACCATAGCAAGCATTCATTTCTATAATGCAATTTTCTATTTTAGCATTTGCAGCATTAACAATATAAATAGCTGCACCTTTCTGAACTGATGCTATAGAACCTTCCGCATTTCCACGAGCGATAGTTAGACCATCTAAAACGGGGGTATCACCTAGCATTCTTACAACTGTATAGGCGTTGTCATGTCGCAAAGGATCATTAAAAATGAGTGAATATTGATTGTCATTTCCCAATAAATCTCCAGATAAGATGGTAGAATTTGTACGGAAATTTCTTTGGTTTAACATTGTTTCTGTACCATTAAATCCACCATATACAGTTTGATTTGGATAAATGGTAAACATATCTGATTGGCTAGTTCCAGGTGTATAAGTTCCTGCTTTTACCCAAAATTCCTTTGCTCCATTAAAAGAATTTACGAGCAATGCATTTTGTAAACTAGTATATGCATTTGCCCAACTAGTTCCATTATTTGCTCCGCCAACTACATCTGAGGCTACATATACTTGTGCAGTTGAAATTTGAACTATTAAAATTGTAAAAAAAATTAATAAAAATTTTTTCATAATGATTGATTTAAGTTGTTTTTCATTGATTATTGATCAAAATTGGGTGTATTTATCGAGTTTTCCTAAAGGCACTTTCTGAATAACCTGATATTTTGCTGAACTACGGAAAAGTTTAAAAATCTGATATTCGAGATAGAAATTATTGCGGATTTATAGTTTTTTTAAATACAAAAAAGGAAGCTTTTAAAACTTCCTTTTAATAATTAGTTGTAAAATTTTACCGCAACTACTATTTTTAATGATGGTGTTAGATTAATGATAAGAACTATCACAAGATTCTGCTGTTTTTGGGCAACTTGCTTTGTGGGCAGCTCTTAACCTCCAAACGCCAAGTGTTTTTTTCCCTTCTGGACTATTCCAATAGGCAGCATTTTTCGAGTCTATTTTTTTGTATTTTTCAACTATAAAATCTACGATATCTGCATATTCCTTTTCGTCTTTAGCAGTTCTTTTGTAATTCTTTTGTTTATTTTTTAAAGCTTTCCAATGGTTTGTAATTTTTTCATCTAAATTTATGGCCGTAAAAGCCTTTTGGTTATCATCTGTTTTACCTGCTTTTGTGTAGTTCTTAACAGCTGCTGCTTTTATTTTATTAAAAAAACCTCCTTTCTTTTTTGTTTTATTTGCTTCTGTTTTATTGGGCTCATCTAAAACATATATTCTATTAATTTCTTGAAAAGTACCATCTTCATTATTAAAATATCTTAGAAAAAAAGCCATATTATCAATAGCCAAAAAAGATTCTCTTGGCTTCGTAATTGTTGCTACTAAAGGATAATGATCCATTTTGGTATCGTCGTATTCTGTAGTTGCATGCTCAATTCTAGAATTATCGCTTACTTTCATTACATGAATTCCCATTGGAACTCCACTCGCAGTTCTGAAAATTTTAAGATGTACTTTTTCACCTTTACTTCCTTCTGTATAGTAGCCTTTTTCTTTGTCTCCATCTCTGTAAAAGGAATAATAAGTGGTATAAACAGCATCTTCGCCATGTGCTTCTAAAGTTTCAAAAAGTGTTTTTTGGGCAAATCCAAAACTTGTAATAAGCATTATTGTTAAGAAGAGTAATTTAGTTTTCATAATGATAAATTGTATTGATTATTTATCAAAATAACTACTTATAATCAGGTTTTCATATCACGGTTTTCTGAATAACCGAATTTTTTGCTGAATTGCCGAAAAAGCGTTAAAATTAGATGTCGGAAATCCAAAATTTTTGCGATTTTTAAGATTTTTAGAGTTTTAAATGAATTTTCAGTTTATAGTTGAATTTTCTACTGCGGCACTTGCACGCAAACTCTTGTTCCGCTTGCCATTCCATTTTCCGTTACATCTATAATTTCTACAGATATTTTTTGGGCTCTATTTTCATTGATTAAAGCTACTCGTTTTTCATTGGCAGATGTGGCAAAAGAAGTATGGTAATTTGGTCGGGCAAATTTCAATTTTTGCGCAGCAATTCTGCCAATTCCATTATCTTCTATGCAAATGGAAAGTATTTTTGTGGATTCATCATAATGAAATTCTACCAGCAATTTTCTATCCGTTTTCCGATGTAACAAGCCGTGTTTAAAGGCATTTTCTACATAAGGTTGTATAAATAATGGTGGCAAATATATTTCCGACGCCTTAATTTCACAATTAATTTTCAAGGTATATTCCAGCTTATCTTCAAACCGAACTTTTTCTAATTCCAGATACAGCTTCATCGCCATTAGTTCTTGCTCGAGCGATACAGAATTCTCTCTAGATTGATCTAAATAAAGCCGAATTAAACGAGAAAATTTAACCAAATAACTACTCGCTAATTCCTTTTTGTTGTGCACAATATATTCTTGAATACTATTTAAAGCATTAAAAATAAAATGCGGATTCATTTGAGATTGTAGATTTTCTAGTTTTAAATTGATCAATTGATTATCCAAAAATAATTTCGCTTTCTCTTCTTCCGAAACTTGCTTTTCTAGTTTGATTTTTCTTTTAAAATATAGATAAACCAGCAGCAATAATAGTATGGATACTGCAATCCAAAACCACACAGATTCGTAGAATTCTTTGGTTACTTCAAATTTTATTTCTTTTAAATGTTCTGCGTCGTTTCTATTGGAAACAGATCGCAGTTGAAAGGTGAAATTTCCACTTGGCAGATTCGCAAATTGTACTTCTCTTTTTCCGATGTCTAATAAAGTCCATTTTTCATTTAAGCCTTTTAGTCTGTATTCAAATTGGTTTCCAGAAATGCCACCCAAACCATTTACATTAAATTGAATTACAACATTGCTATTCCTATTTTCCAACAGATAATTAGAAGAAATTTTTTGATTTTCTTGGTTTATTTTTATTGAAGTAAAATAGATTTTCGCTCGCTTAAGTGCAGATTTTTCAAAATTTTTCTCAATAGCAAAAATTCGCTCTGGCGAACTAAAATAGACGGAATTTCCCACAACAGCCATATCTGAAATATTGTATGAGGGAACGCCATCTTGCGTAAACAAGTTGGTAAATTCAAGCTTCCTGTTATTGAGTTTACCAATCTGAATTCCTTTTTCCGTGGCAATCCAAATGGTATTATTATCTGTAGCCAGAGCATTTACTCTATCAGAAAGTAGTCCGTTTTTTGTGGTAAAATGCGCTACAATTCTTTTATTTTTTATCCGAAATATACCTTTGCTAAATGTAGCAATCCATGTGAAGCCATCATTGGTATGCAATATAGAATGTGCAAATAGATCTTTACCAGCGACTGTTTTTACCGTATAATTTTGATTTTTATCGTGGTCGAAAATCACCAATTCGTCTACAAAACCAAAGAAACTCAGTTTTGAAATAGGATTGTAATGGCAAGCATAACCTCTTTTTATTTTTTGAAAAGAAGAGGCAGTAATTTTCGGAAAATTTTCCACTTTTGAAATTCCAGACCTGGTAAATTGTGAAAACAAATACTCTTTTTCAGAGAAAAATTCTACTTGCTTCATGGCAACAGATTCGTTCGGAATTTCAGTAAAATTGAAAGGCTTTTTGGTACTTACTTGAAAAAGCTTTATATCTTGAAATACCAAATATCTATCTCCAAATCTATCATAACTTACCGCGGAAACTCTATTCTCCTTTGGTAGATTTACGATGGTTTTTTCTAAACTTAAAGTATTGTAAATTAACAGTTTACCAGAACTAAAACCAACGAGCAAATCGTTCTCTTTCCCCTTCAATATTTTCAGAGGTTCTCCTAGTTTTTCATCATAAGCAACGTCTGTGATTTTTGTATTTGGCAATACATAAACTCCTTTATCTAAACTAGAAAACCAAGAATTACCATCACTATCAATTATAAAATCGGTAATTATTTCATTTTTAAAATAATGATTTGCAATACTGAGTTTTCCGCTTGAAAAAGAGGTTTGAAACGCACCATTTTTGCAGAGAAACCAAACAGAATTACCTTCCGTTTTTATGAGATTGATAGAAGTTGCCAAGATTTCTTTTGGCACATCTATCTTCAGAAATTTTTTGTTATCAAATAAATAAGCATTTGTTATTTTTCCATTTATTAAATAAACAAATAAGTTTTTATTCCCTTCTAATGGGATTTCTCTAATAAGATCGTTGGATTTTGATTTCGGAAATTGGTGTTTATTAGCTCCTACTATAATTCCATTTTTTATTATAAATCTTTGCCTATGTGTCCAAAAAACGATTTGCTTGTTGATGATGCTTGGTCTGCTAAAATATAAAGTTTCATTCGGGAATTTTCTTATTATATTGTCCTTTATATCTATGGTGATGATAATAAAATAGGTGCTTACCACCAGAAAACCATCATGATAGATCAGCTCTGCCAAATTCCCCTTCAAATCTTTTTTGAAATCTTTGTATAAAATTAAATGATCATTTACGGCATAGAATAACTGCCCAGAAATATTGATGCACCATTTCCTATCGTCGTCATCCACAGTTAGTTCAAAAACTGAAAAACCTCGCTTTTCAGAATTTTCTAAAGTGCTGAATTCGTTGCCATCATATTTGGTGAGTCCTTTGTTTCCTGCCAGCCAAATAAGGCCGGTTTTATCTTCAGCTATTCTGTAAAATTCTTTATCTGGCAGTCCATCTTTTTGTGTGAATTGAATACTGACAGGCTCTTGTGCAATCCCATTTTGAAATAGCATGATAAAAATGCATAAAAAAAAATTCCGAAATTTTGTCTGGAATACTGAGATTGTAAAAAGTTTTAAATTTTTCAATGCAGTAAATTACAAAAAAATATAGCAAGCAAAAATGAATTTTTTCTGAAAGAACCTTTATTTTTGCTAGAAAGCAATATTTTAATGTAAATATAGAAAGGATTGAAAATATTATTCAATTTCTATTCTGATTTTTTTTCTGATATCTTTCCAATAAGATTTATTGAGAACAGAAAACGATA
The DNA here is from genome assembly GCF_013294015.1 of Frigoriflavimonas asaccharolytica. Taxonomy (GTDB): domain Bacteria; phylum Bacteroidota; class Bacteroidia; order Flavobacteriales; family Weeksellaceae; genus Frigoriflavimonas; species Frigoriflavimonas asaccharolytica. The sequence goes on along the minus strand of NZ_JABSNO010000002.1, from coordinate 80,218 downwards.
ATTAAATTACAAGAAAATATTAAAGACGCATCTCTGCACATTGCAAAACGCTGCAAATGCAATAAATTTTCCAAAAGATGTGTTCCAGATATTAAATTCCAAAAAGATGCTGGTTCCATTTTCTTCGTTAAATTGATAAGAATACATAATTGTGTTTAAAACAAAATAACCCACCGAATATTCGGCAGGCTATTTCTATCTTCATCTGTGTTTTGATAATTGTGTTTTATAATTTGCTCAGCAATTGCACTTTTCCGTCCATTTCTTTGGATGCTGTTAAGATCAAATCGCCTTTTTTACCGTTTGCATAATAATGCAATTTGTCGCCTTCTTCCATTTTGATGCTTGTAGTTGTGCCTTTTGATAAAGAATAACTTCCGCCACTTCCGGCGTTGATTACCTTCACGACATCGCTGGTATCATTTTTAATTTTGATATCCAACTTGTCAGATTTATTTACACTGACGATTTCTGTGGAATTTTCAATTTTAGAAAAGCTCATAGAAGCCAATACTATAGATGCAAATACTGCTAGAATTAGTTTTTTCATAAGATTTGGATTAAAAGTTTAAATTTGCACCTAAAAAACCTTGTCAAGGTTTAAAACCTTGACAAGGTTGTGAAATCGGAATTTATTTAATTATTAATTTTTGAGAAGAGATTTGGTTATCAACATCTTTAATTTTCACCATATAAACGCCAGGTTTTAGATTAGAAGTATTGATTTTCATTTCTCTAGTTTCCAATACTTTTTGACCTGCCATATTGTAGATTTCTACAGTTTGTACTTTATTTTCAGATTGGATATTTACAAAATCTTTTGCAGGATTTGGGTAGATGGAAATATCTTTGGTTTTTATGGTGTTTTCTGTGGTTGCTAAAGTTGCATTTGTAAATAATGCTGTTACCTGTGCTTGCGTTAAGGCATAATTATAAATTTTCAAATCGTCAACAGCTCCATTGAAAGGTGAAGAATTACCAAACTGTCCAGCCAGCCAAAATACATTTCCACTTGTGCTTGTATTCCAACCATTTTGAACTACGGTGTTTTTTAAAACTCCATCTACGTACATTTTCGTAGTTTTACTTGAATCAAATGTGGTTACAAGATGATGCCATTGACCATCATTTGATGCATTCGAAAATGAAGTACTGGTATTCCAAGCAAAATTATACCATGTATTGGTAGTATTAAATGAAACTCCATAAGCACTCTCTCCACTACCAGCTCCATATACAAACAAGGTGTTGTTTGCGCTAGTCCCAGTAACTTTATACCAAATAGAAACAGTTCTTGAAACAGTACCAACAGGTAAATTAGGAATAATTGCACTTCTTCCAAAATTATTAGTTTGCAATGCCATTTGAGAATTACTATCTCTTCCCGCGACATAAGTAGAACTATTCACTGCGAAAGGAGAATTTCCATTGATATTATTCATAGTATTATTAAAGTTATACTCTGCAATTGGTTCAGAAGTTCCTGTAATAAAACTATTTATAGTAGAGCTTGTGCTACCAAAAGAATTGGTGGCTACAACTTGATAATAATAAGTGGTTGCTGGAAGTAAACCTGTAATATCTGCAGCAAAAGCAGTATCTGTAGATCCAGAAGCATTAGAACCTAGAATTTGATTGGATAATGCTGTGCTAGACAATCCATAATTAATTACAGAAGTTGTAGCCAATGTATTCGCATTTAAAACATAATTGATGGTACCTCCATTGAAAATAGGATTTGCTGTAGCAGATACTACAGTCGGCGCAGCTTGTTGTACTGCAGCAAAATTATCCAAACCTAATCTAAAAGTATAATCTGCTTGCTGGTACTGCACAAATATTTTCACATTAGAACCAGCAGGAACTGCACTCCCAGGAATTGTCATCGGAAAACCTGCACTACAACTAGGAACATAACCTCCCATTGCATTTAAAACTGTAACATCTGAACCATTATTTACGGAATATCCGATTTTAAAGTTTGCTTGGGCATTATTTGGTCCTAATATTAACATTCTCAAGGTATGCGTAAAGGTAATGTCTCCTCCAGTTGAAACATAATTCTTGGTAGTTACTCTACCAGTGGAATTTACCGCATTGAAATCTTTAGTTAAAGATTTTGTACCAGAACATGCTATACTTCCTCCTATTGTAAAATCTGTATAAACCCAACCTGTAAGATCTGGTGTTGCCGCATCAAAATTTTCTGAAAAAGTAACTTGTGCTTTTGCGAAAGTGGTAATTACTAAAAAAAGTAAAAGTAATTTTGTTTTCATGATATTTATTTTTTAAAATTAATATTCAAATGTACTCCAGTGATGAGCAGTTTTTTTATCCCAGTTTACGAAAGTGGGTTTTCAGTTTACGAAATGGCTATTTTCTACTTTGGTATTTCCATTCTATATTAAAATACCTTTGCAATAAGATTTGTAGTAATTTTTTCATTGTTTAGATTTTATTATTTGTCAGAATTTAATACTTCACTATTTCTCAAATCACCTTAATTATTAACCAAAAAATGCACGAATTTTAAATAAAATTATTCGTGCATAGACCTCTTCATCTTTTAGATTTCATGGTGAAATTTCTCGATAATTAGATTATCTTTCTCTAATTTCCGTTTTTTTCGCTGCCATTTTTTGTTCCCAATTATTCGGGAAAATGGCTTGTTTTGCAGTGACCATTTGTTTCATTTTGTACTTTGCTTTTTCTTGCACTACTCCTGGTAATTTGTAAAAATCTGGACTTATTAATAAAATCCTATCCATATCTTTCACCGCGTTTTGATGTTCTATGGAAATTAATTTTCCCTCATAATAAATCTCTATAAATACCCGACCATCATCAAAACCATTGTCTCCTGCAGTTCCAAAAACTAAGAAAGTTTCAGATTCTGTATCATTATCCACATCCATACAATCAAAATATTTGCTCCAATACCAGATTGAGCTTTCGCTTTGCGCATCTTTGCTAATATCGTGAGAGTTTTCCCACTCTTTGGTGAAATTTCCGTTACTTCCTCTTAATAGAAAAGCAGAAATTGCAGTATTGACAGGTTCTCCTTTTGAATTTTTAGATACATTATTTTCGGTAAGAACTATCATTGCTTCTCCTTTCAAATCTTCATATTGAAAAACTTTGAAAATTGGATATTCAATGCCCATTTCCGCCATTACTTCTGGCGAAATTTCTTCTTCCCAAGCTGCTTTATTAATGGAATGTGCAATACTTTTATCTTGCGCAAAACAACTGGCTACGGCAAAAAAAACTGCAAAACTGATGATCATTTTTTTCATCTTGATATTGTTTTATTTTGTGAAATATTATCTACAATTTAAAATCTAAAAAGTTAATCTTCCCAAATTGTTTTGGTGTTTCCTTTTCCATATTTTCGGCTGTAGGATCCATTGTGCTAAAGCTTCCCGTGTTTTTTTCTGTCAAAAACCATGCATTTGCAGCTTTATCATAAGTGAAAACATGCTCATAACTCCATCTTTCTGCAGCTCCTCCCATATGTGTGATGTTGAATTTTCCTGGCGTAATTTCTATTCCTTCAAACGGATCATCAGAAGCGGCACCACCTTCATTTTTTGCCAAAATTGCATTCGTGTTTTCTCCGGCTCTAGAGTACATTCCTTTGCTATCTTTTGTAAGCAAAATTAAAATTCTACCAGATACATCTTCTCCTGGCATTTCGTCGGCTTTTTCTTGCTGACTTTTCACAACCATCACCAAATCTGATATTCCATCGTTATTGATGTCGCCTTCTGCTTTTGCAAGCAAATCATATCCATCTGGGATAAACATTTCATAATTTTCTGAAGTGGTAACCTCTGCATTCATTTCGTAACCTGCATTTTCATCATCTACAGAAATTGTGTCTGCTTTTGTTTCTACTTTTGCAGAAGTTTCTGCATTTTTTTTGCAAGAGCTCATTACCAAAGCCAAACTTGCTACAAATAAAAAAGTTTTCATCATTGTATTATTTTTTAAATTATATTATTTTTTCACAAACTGAAATACCAACTGCGTCATCCCTCTTCCCATAGATAGTTTTATCTTTTTATCTTCCAGCACTATATTGGTTGTATTAAATTCTTCTATATCTTCTTTTTGAAAAATAATGATAAAACGATTTTCATTAGCACTGTAATTTGCTAATTCTGTAGTTCCGTTTTTTAATTTAACTTCCAGTTCTCCTTCTTTTTTAAAATTCCAAACACTATCATTTAAATAAGAATATTTTGCAGTATTGCTTTTCACTTGGTTCATCGCGGTTTCTGTATCTTTAAATTCTGTAGAAACGCTCAGTTTTAAATTCCATTTTCCCAATACATCACTGCTCAATTGGGCAGAAACAAAACTGAGCATAAAAAGAAATACTGCAAATAAATATTTTTTCATCATTGGTGTTTTAATACGTCAAATGTAGAGGCAAATTTTTTAAAAATAATAGATCAACTCACGAATCGTCACTTCCAGTTTACGAAACGTCGGTTTTCGTTTATCAAAACAGTTTTTTGTAGCCTTTTTGGAAGAATTAAAAGCCTTGAAATTGAATTTTCAAAAAAGCTGAGGGAAATAAATACGAACTTCTTTCTATATTTGTTTAAAATAATAATCACAACTTGAAAAACTGGGTTTTAATATTTCTAATGATTACAGGTTTTGTTGTAGCACAAAATCCCTATCATATTACCATAGATCAATCTTCTGGTTTGCCTGCAAATGCGGTGTATGATATTTTTCAAGATAAAAATGGTTTTATGTGGTTTGGCACTGGCAAAGGTTTATCTCGCTATGATGGCAATTTTACAAAAACTTATACTTCAGATATTCAAACAGCAAAATCTGGCAGCAATATTCAGCAAGATAAATACGGTAGAATTTGGTATGAGAATTTTGATGGCTATTTATATTATGTTCAAAATCAAAAGCTAAAAACTTTCAAACAAAATAAACCACTGGGATATTTTCGGTATGGTGTTACAGATCAAACGCTACAAATAATAGAAAAAAATGGCGTACAACTATACAATTTAAAAACGTTAAACCCTGAAAAGAAAATAAAACTAGATCTTAATCATATCAGTTTTATTTTTTCTGGTAACGATAAATTTTACATTTTTGATAAAATGTTGTACGAAATAGATCGTCACGGTAATGTAAAATCTTACGCTTATCCCGAAAAATTTTTAGAAGAATTTTCTGCACCAATCGTTCAAAAAAAAGGCGATGATTTGGTAATTATCTCTAAATTTTCTAAAAAATACTGCTATTTCAAAAATGGAAAATTCATTCTTAAAAAATTTGACATTCCAGATTTAGATTTTGTGCAAAATATAGCCGTCATCAAAGATAATATTTGGCTTTGCACTACCAAAGGAATAGTGAAATTTAACTCAATTACAGGGCAATATAAAACTTATTTTTCTACAAAAAACATTTCCTTTATATACCTAGATCAACAAGAAAATTATTGGATCTCTACCTTAAACGAAGGGGTATTTTTTGTAGGTAATTTTGATTCACAAATCATCACCCTACCCTACAAGCCTACTGTATTAGCCAATTCTAAAAGCCATTTATACATTGCTACAGAAAATGATGCAATCTATAGCTTAATGAAAAATGAGCCACCAAAAAAAATATACACCGGAAAACTCAATCATGATGTGTACCAAATATTTGCGGATGAAAAAACAAATGATGTTTATTTTACCTCTTCTATTTTTCAAGTAAATACTGCTGAGAAAACTACTCCCATCAATATAGGCGCTGTAAAAGCAATTACAAAAATTGACGATAAATATTTTGCTTATGCCGCAAGTAATATTTCTGGCGTTTTTGGTAAAAATAAAAACATAGAAAGTGTTTGGGACGACATGTTTGCAAGATTTCCAAAATATGAAAAAGACAATTATTTTTCTCACGGAATAATCCCAAACGCCAACGGAAAATCTGTTGCCTACAATGCTGAAAATAATATAATCTACTATGGTACAAACAATGGCTTGATCACCTTGTCTACAACTAATAAAAGAGAAATCTTCTATAAAAATGAAAGTTTATACCTCAATAAATTGCATTATTTCCAGGGAAAAGTATATGCATTTTCTAGCAATGAAAAACTATACATCATAAATAAATCTAATAATATCACGCTTTTCTCTCTCAAAAAATTAAAGATTGAAAAACCTATCGAAAAGGTGGTATTTCAAGATAATCTGCTATTTGCATTCACAAAAGATGAAATTTATGAAATTAATTTAGCAAAAAATAAGGTTAAAAAAATAATTACGCTGGCAAAAAATATCAATATTTCAGATGTACGCAAATGCAAAGGGCATTATTATTTGGCTTCTGCCGACGGAATTATTACCCTAGAAGAAAATTCTCCTAATACTGCTGCAAAAGTAAATTTATTTTTAGAAAATATATCTGCCAATGACAAAAATTATGACCTTTCGAAAAAACTAGCTTTTGACTACCAACAGAACAATATAAAAATAGATTTCACGATACTTACTTCCATTCCCAATGAAAAATTTAATATAGAATATAAGATCAATGATGCTCCGTGGAATGTGTTGAAGACGGATTCTCAATCTCTATTGCTTTCGGCACTTTCTCCGGATGATTACGAGATTCATTTTAGAATTGCAGACCAAAAAAATCCTGTTGTAAAAACGATACAATTTGAAATAAAAAAACCATTTTGGCTAAATCCTCTTACCTTATTGGCAGTTGGTATTATTTTGCTCTCTTGTGTAATCTTTATATATAGACGAAGATTAAAAACTATAGAAGTAAATAATGCCAAGCTTCTTCACCAATTAAATTTAGAAAAAAATGTGAATCAATCTAAATTAAAGGCCATCAAATCGCAGATGAATCCTCATTTTTTCTACAATGCACTTAATACTTTACAATCTTACATTTTGGCTAATGAAAAAAAACAAGCAATAGAATATCTTTCAAAATTCTCCAATCTTACAAGAACGATTTTGGAAATGACTGAAAAAGATGAAATATCGGTATTTGAAGAAATAAAAGCGCTAACCTTGTATTTAGATATCGAAAAGGCAAGATTTGAAGATGAGTTGAGCTATACAATTATTACAAATTCGTCAAGTGAAAACGATTTTTTAAAAATACCAAGCATGCTTTTGCAACCCTTTGTAGAAAATGCTTTGAAGCATGGTTTGCTGCATAAAAAAGGCAAAAAGATTTTAAAAATTTCTTTTGAAAAATCTAATGAATTATTAAAAATCACCATAGATGATAATGGAATTGGAAGGCAAAAAAGCGGTGAACTGAATGCTATTAAAAATAAAAATCACGTTTCTTTTGCTACAAAAGCCACCCAAAATCGGATAGATTTATTGAATCAATTCAACCAAAAAAATATAGAAATAGAAACAATTGATAAAGTAGAAAACGGCCAATTTTTGGGTACCACCATTATTCTAACTATCCCTATAAAAAATTGAAAATGAGAGCAATAATCATAGACGATGAAAAAAGAGCAAGAGTTACTTTGCAGTTGTTACTAAAGGAATACTGCCCAGAAGTAGAAATCGTAGCACAGTGTGAAAATTTGCCAGAAGGTGTAAAATCTATCCGGAAATTGAAGCCAGATTTGGTGTTTCTAGATATAGAAATGCCGGGACATAGCGGTTTAGAATTATTAGATTTTTTTGATGAAAACGAGATTAATTTTTCCATCATTTTTGCGACTGCCTACAATGAATACGCAATCAAAGCATTTAAATTTTCCGCGATTGATTATTTATTAAAACCCATTAATCCAGAAGAATTGGTGTCTGCAATAGAAAGAATGAAAAAACAAAATGCCAAATTGGAAAATTTAAAAATGTTGAAAGAAAATATGGCTTCGACAAAGGCAAAAAAAATTGCAGTTCCTTGTGGGAATAAAATTATTTTTCTGGATACTACTAAAATTCTATACATAAAAGGCGAAGGTTCTTATTCTGAAGTTTGCTGTTTAGATGGTACAAAACATCTGATCAGTAGAAATTTGAAGAATTTTGAAGATATAATTTGTCTGGATGAAAATTTTCTACGAGTTCACAGATCCTATATTGTAAATATGGAGCAAGTAGTTTCTTATCAAAAAACCGATGGTGGAACTCTAAATTTAGAAGGCGGTAAAGATGTACCGGTTTCTTCTTCAAAAATTGATTTAATTTTGGAAAAGATTAATTTAATACAAAGATAGAGACACATTAATCAATCTCAATAGCATCAGAATTACTTTTATTTTTCATATTTTTGTCCTATATGAAATGCAAATTCATCGCTACAATCTTAGTCCTTTTTTGTTATCAAATACAGGCACAAAACTTACAAAATAGTACTATTTATACAAAGAAAACTGCTGATAGTTTAACTAAAGTTGCTACTAAATTGCAGGATATAGGAAAGTCTTCAGAAACTTTTCCTTATTTTGAAAAAATCTTAAAATTCTATCAACAGAATAATAGCAACAAAGAAATTGGAGATACATTTACATTAATTTCTTATTCATATTACAATTTAGGCGAGTATAAAAAAGCCATAGAATATAATGAAAAAGCGCTTATTGAATTCAGAAAAATAAAATTTAATAAAGGTATAGCAATGGGAATGAATAATAATGGTGGCATCTATTATTATATAGGAAATTATCCAAAAGCTTTAGATTTATATAAAAAATCACTTTCTATATCTAAAAATATTGGTGATGAAAAAATGGCAGCATCAACAATGCAAAACATAGGTGGTATTTATGCTAGAAACAAAGATTATCAATCTTCTTTAAAATATTACGATCAAGCAAAAAAGACCTTTATAAAACTTAATGATCATCTTTCTCTCGCTAAATTATACCTTAGCACGGGTTATTCTTACATGCAACTAGATGATGATAGAAGTGCTGAATCGTACTTTAATAATGGGATAAATTTAGCAAAGAAAACCGGTGAAAAAGATGTTGAGATGGATGTTTTATTAAACCAATCTGAATTGTATTTTAAAAATAAAGATTACCAAAACGCACTTTTAAAAAACAAACTATCTCTTACTTTAGCAAACGAATTAAATAATTTGCAATACAAAACAGAAAATACAGTTGCTATTGGAAATATTTACAATAAATTGGGCTTTCACAAAGTGGCAATTGAAAAATGTAAAGAAGGTTTGAATTTAGCTGAAAAATTAGAATCTAATTTAAGTAAGAAAAAAGCTTGCAATTGCCTTTATGAAGCCTACAAAAAAACAGGGAACGATAAACTTGCGCTACAATTTTATGAGAAAACCAGCGTTTTTCAAGACAGTCTAAAAGTAGAGGAAACTACCAATAGTTTGATGCAAATGGAATTTGACAACCAAAATTTGAAGGACAGTCTTAATTTTGCTAAAAAACAAAATATCAGCCGTTTAAAGAATAATGAAGTTGTATCACAAAAAGAAAAACAAAGAAATATTGGATTAATTTCTTTAGGCTTAGTATTTCTAATTGCAACCGCACTTTGGAGCAGGCTAAACTTCGTAAGAAAATCTAAAAATTCACTTCAAATAGAAAAAGACCGTTCAGATAAATTGCTTTTAAATATTTTGCCAGAAGAAATAGCTGAAGAATTAAAAGAAAAAGGCAGTGTTGTTGCCAGAGATTTTGAACTCGCCACCATATTGTTTACAGATTTTAAATCTTTTACAAAGACAGCAGAAACGATGACACCGCAAGATCTAGTGGAAGAAATTAACACATGCTTTAAAGCTTTTGACATCATTACTGAAAAGCATAGTATTGAAAAAATAAAAACAATTGGCGACGCTTATATGGCGGTTGGTGGTGTTCCGATTCCGGATGAAGCTTCTTTGCTAAATATCGTTTTGGCAGGACTGGAAATGCAAGAATTTGTAAAAAATAGGAAACAAGAAAATGAACTTTTAAACAAGCCTGCATTTGAAATGAGAGTAGGAATTCACGCAGGACCTATCATTGCAGGAATTGTTGGAATAAAGAAATTTCAATATGATATTTGGGGCAATACCGTAAATATTGCGAGCAGATTAGAAAGCAATGGTGTCGTTGGGAAAGTGAATATCAGTGAAGCTATTTACAATTACTTGAAAGATAATCCAGATTTAGTTTTCGAATATCGGGGCAAAATAGAGGTAAAAGGCAAGGGTGAAATTAATATGTATTTTGTAGAAAAAAAGATTTAATTGTACTTTCGTATCGTAACTTTTGTGGTTGTTATAAGAATAATTATCTTTAACACATGATAAAAAATTTTCTCGGAATTTTCCTTTTAATTTCCCTTTTCTCTTCCGCACAATCAGTTTCAAACAGTTCTTCAGAAATTTATGATGATTTGCTTCGCTTGCAAAATAATACCACCGTTATGTATTTGGCGGCACATCCGGATGATGAAAATACGAGGGTAATCTCTTGGCTCACACACGAAAAACATGTAGATGCTGTCTATTTATCTTTAACAAGAGGAGATGGTGGGCAAAATCTTATCGGCACAGAAAAAGGAGAATTGCTCGGATTGCTTCGTACTCAAGAACTTTTGGAAGCCAGAAAAATGGACAAAGGCAGACAGTGGTTTACACGAGCTTTGGATTTTGGATATTCTAAAACAGCCACAGAAACGTTGAAATTTTGGGACAAACAGAAAATTTTGGCAGACGTAGTTTGGGCTATTAGAAAAAATAAACCAGAAATAATCATCACGAGATTTGATCCCAATTCTAATGGAGAAACACACGGACATCACACTGCATCAGCAATTTTGGCTATGGAAGCCTTTGATTTGGCAGGAGATCCAAAAGCTTTTCCCGAGCAACTGAAATATGTGAATGTTTGGCAACCCCAAAGATTATTTCACAATACAAGTTGGTGGTTTTATGGCAGCAAAGAAAAATTTGAAGAAGCCGAAAAAGGTAAATTATATACCATCAATGTTGGAAACTATTATCCAATACTAGGAATTTCTAACAATGAAATTTCATCAAAAGCCAGAAGCAAACACGCTTGCCAAGGTTTTGGAATGGCTTTGGAACGTGGAAATGATACAGAATATTTAAAATTATTAAAAGGTGACGCACCAAAATCTAATGATATTTTTGATGGAATTAATTTAAAATCTGACAACAAAACGGTTCAAAATCTTTTAGATAAAACAGTTTCGGAATTTAAATTTGACAATCCACAATCTTCTTTAAATAATCTTCTAGCAATTTATAATACCATAAAAAAAGAAAATCCTACCGATTTTAAAATTGAAAAAGTAAAAGATTTAATACTAAAAACTCAAGGAATTTATTTTGAATGGACTGCAGAAGCCGCTTTCGGAACAATAGATGAAGAAATTAATACCAAATTAGAAATTACCAATAGAAGCAATACCACCGTAAAATATTACCTTGCTGGAAATACGGAACAAGAAATTTTGCCAGGAGAATCTTCGAAAAGTGCACAAAAATTTACAATCAAAGATTCGAAATTTTCAAATCCATATTGGTTGCAAAATTTACCTAAAAACAATTTATATGTAGTGAATAGTCCTGATGAAATCGGACAAGCGGAAATTTTAAATCCCGTAAAGAAAACGATTACCCTAAATTTAAATTCAACAAAAATTGATTTTGATGTTCCTTTGCAGCAAAAAACCGTAAATCCTTCTATTGGCGAATTGTACGAACCATTTTACAACATTCCTGCATTTACTGCCAATTTTGAACAAGAGAATTTTATTTTTTCAAATCAGCCAAAACAAATAACCGTAGAAGTTGAAAGTTTTGTAGCTAATTCTACGGCGAATATTTCTTTAAAAGGAAGCAAAGATTGGAAAATTTCTGCACCACAGGATATTCAATTTAAAGAAATTGGAGAAAAAAAGAAATTGATTTTTACTGTTGAACCACTTTCCAAAAATGCCAGTTCTACTTTAGAAACCATTATAGAATCTAACGGGAAAACATACAATCAATCTTTAAATATTGTAGAATATCCGCATATCGACAGACAAATTTGGTTGAAAAATTCTCAAGCTAAAATTCAAAATTTAGATTTGAAAATTCCCGCTGTAAAAATTGCCTACATCAAGGGTTCTGGAGATGATGTTCCCGCCTCTTTGCGCGCGATTGGTATGAAAGTAGAAGAATTGGACATTAAAAATTGGAATGCTAATATTCTAAAAAATTACGATGTTTTGATACTAGGAATTCGTACTTTCAACGTCAATCCTGAAATGAATTTAATCAATAGAGACCTTTGGAAATTTGTAGAAGATGGTGGTCTAATCATCAATCAATATAATACCAACAATAGTTTGTTGACGAAAGATATTGCGCCGTTTGGACTATCTTTGGGACGAAGCAGAATTTCTGAGGAAGATGCAAAACTGAAGATTTTAGTTCCAGATTCCCCTATTTTTAATTCGCCAAATAAAATAACCGACAAGGATTTTGAAGCTTGGGTGCAAGAAAGAGGTTTGTATTTTGCAAATTCTTGGGACAAAAATTTAATCCCATATTTAGAAGGAAATGATTTGGGCGAAACACCAAACCAAGGGATTTTACTATCCGGAAAATATGGAAAAGGCACTTATGTATATACAGGTTTATCCTTTTTTAGAGAACTTCCAGCAGGAATTCCGGGTGCTTACAAATTGTTTATGAATATTTTGGCATTGGAAAACAAAAATTAATCTCAAAATAATTCTTATAATAGACAAAAATAAAAATCCCACAATTTAGAAAATTGCGGGATTTTTTTATCTTTAAAATTTTAGTGTTTAATTATACATTAAATCTAAAATTCATCATATCACCATCTTGAACGATGTATTCTTTTCCTTCTACAGATAGTTTTCCAGCTTCTTTCACTTTTGCTTCAGAACCTAAAGCTACAAAATCTGCATATTTAATCACTTCTGCACGGATAAAACCTTTCTCAAAATCTGTGTGTATTACACCTGCAGCTTGTGGTGCCGTCCAACCTTTCCCAATCGTCCAAGCGCGAACTTCTTTTACACCTGCGGTAAAGTAGGTTTGCAATTTTAAAAGATCATAAGCTTTTGTGATCAATCTATTTACGCCAGGTTCCGTCAAACCTAATTCTTCCAAAAACATTTGGCGTTCTTCGAAAGTATCTAATTCATTGATGTCTGCTTCTATTTGCGCGGCCAAAACTACTACTTCTGCATTTTCTTTAGCAGCCATTTCTTCAATTTTGGCAATCCATTCGTTGCCATTTTTGATGGAATTTTCATCCACATTACAAACGTAAAGTATTGGTTTTACGGTAAGAAGCTGAACATTTTCTATTAAAGGTATTTGATTATCGTCTGCATCAAACTCTCTCGCATTTCTACCTTCTTCTACAAAAGTTTTTAGATTAAGTAAAGTTTCATAGAGCAAAACATCATCTTTTTTACCAGATTTTATAAATTTTTTCGCTTTATCTACTGCCTTTTCTAATGTTTCAATATCTTTTAATTGCAATTCTATATCGATGATTTCTTTATCTCTCAAAGGATCTACAGAACCTTCTACATGGATGATGTTGCCATCTTCAAAACATCTTAGCACATGAATAATGGCTTCACATTCTCTAATATTTGCAAGGAACTGATTTCCCAAACCTTCTCCTTTACTTGCACCTCGCACCAAACCTGCGATATCTACAATTTCTACAACAGCAGGAAGTACACGTTCTGGATTCACCAACTTCTCCAGCTCGAATAATCTTTGATCTGGCACAGAAACAGTACCTATATTTGGTTCTATCGTACAAAAAGGATAATTGGCAGATTGCGCTTTGGCATTGCTCAAACAATTAAAAAGGGTGGATTTTCCTACATTTGGAAGTCCTACAATTCCACATTTCATAAAGGGTAATTTTAAAAATTAAAACAAAAAAAAAACCTTTCGGTTTTCAAGATTTAGTATTTTATCAATAAACTAAATTTGTTTGGCAAAGATAGTTTAATTAAAAATAAGACAAAAAAAATCCCCTTTAAAAAAAAGGGGAATAATATTTTACCAGTTGTTTCTTCTTTCGTTTGGTCTGCTGTTGCTGTCTCTTCTTGGTCTTTCTTCTCTTGGTCTTGCTTCAGATACATTCAAAACTTTTTGTTTGAATTCTCTTTGGTTTAACTCTTCGATTGCTTTACCAGCGTCCTCTTCGTTTGACATCTCTACGAAGCCAAAACCTCTGGATCTTCCAGTGTCTCTATCAGTAATGATTTTTGCGGAATCTACATCCCCGTAATTTTGAAAAAGAGCTTCTAGCTCGGACTCAACTGTATTGTAGTTAAGGTTTGAAATAAAAATGTTCATAAAAAAAAATTAATTGTTAAACTACCTAATGAAAAAAGTGTATTTGCACTTTCGAACAACTCATTAGCTAATCGGGTGCAATATACGAATATTTTTGAAACAAAACTATTTTATTGTTTTTAAATCGTAAATACTTTCGTTTCCTAATCTATCTGTTGCTTGTAAGGCTATTCTAGTTAATTTTTTTCCATTGTTGCTGCTCGCTAAATTCATTTGAATTTCATCTTTTGTATATATTTTATACGTCCAAACATTCCCATATTCTGTATAGAGAATCCAATTTCGCACTAAATTTAAATTTTTGTGGTTAAATTTTAAAATTAAATCCTTATCAGAATAGGAAATTTCTAAACTTGGCTTGTCCAATGCTTTTGTTTTAATCCACGGTGACAATGGAACCAAAGCTTTTTCTTTATATGCTTGATTTTGAAACATATCCTGCATCGCATTATCTTTAGAAATACCTGCAATACTGTAATGTATTTCGCCTTTGGTTGAAAATTTACTTTGTCGGATTGCATTTATTTGGTCATAAATTTCTGAGGAACGATTGCTCACATTTTTCACACCAACAGTATTCAAACCTGGATAAAGATGTCTTTTCAGCGTATTTTCAGATTGCCACCAATCATACAAAGATTGAAATCTTTGCTCCGGCGCATCCATTTTCCAGTATAATTGCGGCGAAAAATAATCTACCCAACCTTGGTTGAGCCAAAGTTTTGCATCAGCAAATAATTCATCATATTGGGAAGTACCTTTTACATCTGCAGGAAAACCAGATTTCCAAATACCAAATGGACTGATTCCGAATTGCACGTCGGTTTTTTCTTGTTTTATTTCATCGTGAATTCTCTTTACAAATTTATTCACATTTGCACGTCTCCAATCGGCTTTTTCTAGTGTGCCTCCAGATTTTAAATATTGAATCCAACTTTTAGAATCTGGAAAATCTGCGCCATAATTATATTCTGCATAAGGATAAAAATAATCGTCGAAATGAATAGCATCCAAATCGTATCTTTTTACTAAATCTTTTACAACTGCAGACACATGATCTTGCGTTTTTTCGTTGGAAGGATCCATCCAATAGGTTCCATTTTTCAGTTTTACAATTTCATCTGGCATTTTATTTACCAAAGATTCTTTAGAAATTTTTCCACCAGTGGTATGATGAGCTCTGTATGGATTGAGCCAAACGTGCAACTCCAATCCTCTTTTGTGCGCTTCGGAAATCCAAAATTCTAATGGATCATAATATGGATTGGGTGCTTTTCCAGTTTCACCATTTAAGAAAAAAGACCAAGGTTCTAGATTACTTTTATACAATGCATCTGCAGAAGGTCTTGCTTGAAATACGACTGCATTAAAATTATTTTTTTCAATAAGATCCAAAAGATTGATAGCTTCTGCTTTTTGCTGTTCCGTAGAAAGGTTATTTTTTGAAGGCCAATTGATATTTGCCACAGTTGCAATCCAAACGCCACGGAATTCTCTATTAATTTCTGGTAAATTGAGTGGTTTTTCAATTTCTTTAATGATTTTTGTTGGAAGATTTTCCTTTTTCACGATAGGTTTATCAACAACTATTGCTGGTTGGCTAGAGCAGTTTTGATTTATTATTAAAAGAAAAAATAGTAGAAAAGTGCAATTTGAAAATTTGAACATATTTAAATTTAAAACAGGATTTAAAAAAAGTAAATTTAATAAAAAAACCTCACCAAAATTGGCAAGGTTTAAAAAATATTTTTTGTGAAATTACGCTTTCGCTCCTCTCTCAATTCTTCTTCTTTCGTTTTCAGAAAGTACTTTTTTACGCATACGGATAAAGTTTGGCGTTATTTCTATCGCTTCATCTTCTTGTATATATTCCATACATTCCTCTAATGAGAATAATGTTTTTGGTGCAATGCTACCATCTTTATCTTTTCCTGCAGCACGGATGTTGTTCAACTGTTTTGCTTCTACGATATTGATAACCAAATCTCCTGGTTTGTTTTGCTCACCAATGATCATCCCTTCGTAAATTTCTTCACCTGGATCTACGTAGAACGTACCTCTATCTTGTAATTTAGCGATAGAATATTCTGTAGCTGGACCTTGAGATTTACTTACCAAAACACCATTACTTCTACCTGGAATTGCACCTTTGAAAGGTTTGTATTCTAGAAAACGGTGTGCCATAATAGCTTCACCTGTAGTTGCTGTCAACATTTGAGAACGCAAACCTATCAAACCTCTAGATGGAATTTCAAATTCCATGTGTTGCATTTCTCCTTTGGTTTCCATGATGTGAAGATCTCCTTTTCTTTGAGTTGCTAAATCTATAACTCTAGATGCAAATTCTTCTGGCACGTCTACAACCATACTTTCGTAAGGTTCGCATTTTACGCCATCTATTTCTTTTACAATTACTTGCGGCTGTCCGATGGTCATTTCATAACCTTCTCTACGCATTGTCTCTATAAGTACAGACAAGTGTAAAATTCCACGACCGAATACCAAAAATGTATTGGCATCTTGCGTAGGTTCTACTCTTAATGCTAAATTTTTCTCTAATTCTCTCATCAATCTCTCTTTCAAGTGATTGGATGTAACAAATTTACCATCTTTTCCAAAGAATGGAGAATTGTTTATAGAAAAAGTCATGTTCAAGGTAGGCTCATCAATAGCTGTTCTTGGCAATGGCTCTGGATTTTCTAAATCTACGAATGAATCTCCAATTTGGAATTTATCAAAACCAACGATTGCACAAATATCTCCAGCTTTTACTTCTTCAACTTTCTTTTTACCAAGACCTTCGAAAATGTATAGTTCTTTTACTTTACCTCTAACAATTTTTCCATCTTCTTGTGCAAGACCAATCCATTGAGATTCTTTCACAGATCCTTGGATTATTTTTCCAATAGCAATTCTACCTAAAAATGAAGAGAAATCTAGAGAAACAATTTGCATTCTCAATGGTCCTTCTTTCGCTTCTGGTGCAGGAACGTGCTCTAAAATACCATCTAAAAGAGGGAAAATATTTTCTGTTTCTTCTAATGAAGTATTGAACCAACCATTTTTGGATGAACCGTAAAAAGTTGGGAAATCCAATTGCTCTTCAGTTGCATCTAGTGCATAGAATAAATCAAATACTTTATCGTGTACTTCTTCTGGTCTACAGTTTGGTTTATCAACTTTATTGATGACAACTACTGGTCTTAATCCTAATTCTAAAGCTTTTTGTAACACAAATCTTGTTTGTGGCATTGGTCCTTCAAAAGCATCTACCAAAAGCAAAACTCCATCTGCCATTTTCAATACACGCTCTACTTCTCCACCAAAATCTGCGTGACCTGGAGTATCGATTACATTAATCTTTACACCTTCGTATTGCACAGAAATGTTCTTAGATAAAATGGTAATTCCACGTTCTCTTTCAAGATCGTTGTTGTCCATTATTAAATCACCACTTTCTTGGTTTTCTCTAAAAATGTTTGTAGCATGGATAATTTTATCTACCAAAGTAGTTTTACCATGATCAACGTGCGCGATAATCGCTATATTTCTAATATTTTGCATACTTGTTTTTTACGGGTGCAAAAGTAGTGAAATTTTCTTTATTTTCCCATACAATCAAATACTTATAAAAAAAAACAATTAATTATATTCTTTTTCCCACCAATTTCACCCATTTCTATGGTAATTCATTAATTTTCAACACTAAAAAATTGCAAGATGTCTACAATTGAATTGTGAAAATTTCATTTAATTTCTGTTTATTTGTTTGAAATACTATTAAATATAAACTTTCAACCATGCTGAAAAATTTATCATTGCTCCTATTTTTATTTTCTACTATTTTTTGCAATTCATTTGCACAAAACAGCCCAGAAGAAGCTATTTCAAAATTTTCGGAAGAATATCCACAGGAAAAAATTCATTTACTTTTGAATAAAAAATCTTTCATTGCGGGCGAAAGCATATTTTTTAAAGGTATGATTGTCGATGGTTTTAAGCCAAGTTTAATTTCTACGAGTCTTTTTGTGGAATTATACGATAAAAATAAAAAGTTGATATCTAGAAAAACTGTTCCCATTTTGCTTGGAGAAGCTTTGGGCAATATACAGATTGCAGCAGATATGAAAGAAGATGTTTACTTTCTACGAGCTTATACAACTTGGTCTACCAATTTTAATGAAAATTTTCAATGGATAAAGGCCATTCCTATTTATAATGAAAAATCTGCCGAAAAATTAGAAATCAACAAAAATTCTGAATGGAATGTATCTATACAGCCTGAAAGTGGTCGGTTTTTAAATGGAATCAATACGAAAGTGAGTGTCCGTATGAAATCAAAGGGAATTTTACCCTCAACTTGGAGTGGTTTTGTAGTAGAGGAAAATAATCTTAATTTAAAATTAGCTGAATTTAAATCGCTGGATGAAAACGTTGCAACATTTAATATCACCCCAGAAATTGGCAAAAAATACAAACTAATAGTACAAGATATAAATGGAAACAAAAAAGATTTTGACTTCCCAATAACTTTCGGCAGCGGAATTCAGCTTAAAGTAAAAAGTGAAACTGGAACCATCACTCTTACACCACAATTCCATAAATTAGAAAAACCTTCTGCGTATTATAAAATTGTGGGACAAATAAATAATCGCTTAGTGTACATTGCAAAACTTTCCACTTTAAGCTCTGGTTCCACGTATAAAATTCCTACAGAATCTTTGGTAAATGGTATTTTGCAGTTGGTAATACTAAATGATAAAAATGAAGTTCTAGCAGAACGACTTTGCTTTGTAGATGGCGAAAAATTAAATATCGGGAAAATAGACATTGCAAGTAGTGGATTAAAAACTGGAGCTAAAAGTTTAAACTCTATAAATATTCCAACGAAAAGTGATTTTGCAAATTTCACCGCTTTGGTTGCAGACAATTTTGCAGAAAGCACAGAAGATGAAAATAGTTTATTAAGTACCATTTTTTTAACGGGAGATATTGGTTCTGAAATATCAAACCCTGCGCAATATTTCACAAGCAGCAGAAATTTAGATGCGTTGGATGCGCTACTTATCTCTGAAAAATGGGAAAGATTTAATTGGAGAGATATTTTGATTGGCAATTTTCCAAAAATCATGAATAAACCAAATTCTTATATTACTTACACTGGAAAAGCAAGTATGGATGGTACACCTGTGAAAAATACGACAATGAATTTGGTGTTTTCTACAAAAGGATCTGGTACAGAGTTTTTTCAATCAAAAACAGATGAAAATGGCATTTTCGTTTTGGATAATTTAATTTTTGAAGAACCTTTTGAAATTACATACAGTATAGATGGCGTAGTGAAAAGTAAAGACCAAAATGTAACTGTTTATTTTCAATCAAAAGTAAATCCTGCGGTTATGAGATCCGCATTGCCGAAAAACTCCTATTTACTAAGTGAAAAAAGTATTGACGAAGCACCATCTCCAGAAGTAAAAAGAGCCATGCAAGAAATAACTTTTAATAAAAATTTTAAAGAAAAAATAGCACTTATTGAAGAAGTGAAAATCAAATTTTCCCAAAGGGACAAGACAGATAATCTGAATAAAAAATTGAGCAGTCCAAATTTTAAAGGTATTAATGAGACCGTTTTTGATTTTGTAAACGACTACAAATCATCACAAAGAGATATTTTGAGTTGGCTGGAAGGAAGAGTTTCTGGTCTGAAGATAACACAAGGTAGCACCGTAAGTAAAACGGGAACAATTCGGGGAGAAAATTTCGAGATTTTTGTAAATGAAAATCCGCAAGATATTAGTTTTGTAAGCACGCTAAATTTAAGTGATGTTGCCATGATAAAAGTTATAAAACCTCCTTTCCGTGGTAGATCCAACAGCGTAATTAGCATTTATTTAAAAGAAGGCATCAACAATGTGGGACAAAAAGGTGGTTTCCCAGTAGGAATGCCAGGTTTAGGTTCTAAAACTATTACTGGCTATGATAAAAATGACCCCTACCCTTTTATAGACTACGAAAAAACGCCAGAGCAAAAATCTATTTCAGATAATAGAATCACTTTATACTGGAATCCTTATGTGCAAAGCAGTACCTATGAATCTGGTAGCATAAAATTTTATAATAATGATGTTGCAAAATCTTACAATATCACAATTTTTGGTTATGATTACGATTTAGAAAAATACGTCTACTTTCATGAAGTTGTGACGCCCTAAAAATTGATAAAAAGTGACAGATTTTGTCGCTTTTTTTTTGATCAAATAAATTATTCATTGATTAAATTTCAAATAGAAAATTAAAGTAAAGTAGGATAATTATTAATTTTAGATTAGATATAACATCAATACGATAACATCCTCACTAGTCTACACTAGATGGTTTAAATTTAATTTACAAAAGATTCATGTGAAAACAAATCTAAATGTGAAACTTAATCGTATCTACTTGCTATTAACCTCATTAAAATATCAATATGAAAATTCAAAAATTATTAGGAGCTGGTTTGTTAGCAGCTTTATTTTTCACAACTAGCTGTAAAAAAACCGAAGCTGTAGAAACAGGAATGTCAGACTCAACAGAGATGGGAATGAACGATAGTATGACCGTAGATCCTGAAATGGTAGAAGCTCCAAAAATGGTAGGTGGTGCAGAAATGCTTCCTACGAAAAACATTGTTGAAAACGCTGTAAACTCTGCAGATCATACAACTTTGGTTGCCGCTGTAAAAGCAGCAGATTTAGTTGAAACTTTATCTAGCGCAGGTCCATTCACCGTTTTTGCACCTACAAACGCAGCGTTTGATATGCTACCAAAAGAAGCAGTTGCTAGTTTGATGATGCCAGAAAACAAAAAAGCATTGGCTGGAGTATTAACCTATCACGTTGTATCTGGTAAAGTTTCTGCAGCAGATCTAATGAAACAAATAACAGATGGTGGCGGTAAAGCTACATTAACTACTGTTGCGGGTGGAAAACTTGTTGCTTCTGTGAAAGATGGAAACGTAATTTTGACAGATGAAAATGGTGGAGAATCTATGGTTACCATTGCAGACGTAAATCAATCTAATGGTGTGATTCATGTAGTTGATCATGTATTGATGCCAAAATAATTTACAGATTTTTTGTAAAAAGAAAACCGTTTCACATTTGAAACGGTTTTTTTCATGTCTACTATTTTCAGAAAATCTATTCAGATATTTTTATGTTTATCCCTTCAGAATGCGCATTCATTTGTGATGCATAATAATTTTGCAAAGTCGTAATTCCATTGCTGAAAGTTCCGGCAGCGTTGCAAATATAATCATACTCGAAAACGTATTTTCCTTTCGGCATATTCTGTATGTAAAAATTGGTAGAAGCATCTTTCGTAGATTGATAATAACCCAAATTGTTCTTCCATTCATAACCAGAAATTACATTCAGTGGTTCAAAACCTGCGGCGCGCATATCTTTTAAATGAATGTATTCCATATTTCTATCCGTATTCAAAATCATCCGAACTGTAACTTTATCTCCGATTTTTAAGGGCGAATTTTCTGTAATTTTTTGCAATTCTTCACCATTCACGGTTTTCACTTTTTTGTACAATTCTTTGGTGATGGAAATATAAGATTCCGAAGATTTTATCTTGTCTAAATCTTCAAAATATTGCCAATACAAACCACCTTGCACAATTCCGGCACCAGATTTTGTAATGGTTACGCTTCCTAAGTTTTTATCTAAATTTTCAGAGTTAATGGTGCTTTTCACGTATCCTGTCGCTTTTGTATCAGAATTTACCAGTTCTTTTCCTCCCCAAATAATTTTTGCTTGATTGTTTGAAGATTCTGTCCAAGATTTTCCAGAGTTTAAAATCGTGAAAATAACTTCCGCAGTATTTCGAGAATTCCCCCAAGAATTAACTTCTTTCTGCGTGATCAACCAAATCTTCATTTCTTCTATAAAGTTGATATCATTTGGCGCCAATTGTTGAAATGCTTCTATCGCTCCGGCATGATTCGAAATTTTGG
Source organism: Frigoriflavimonas asaccharolytica (assembly GCF_013294015.1). GTDB lineage: Bacteria > Bacteroidota > Bacteroidia > Flavobacteriales > Weeksellaceae > Frigoriflavimonas > Frigoriflavimonas asaccharolytica. The sequence goes on along the minus strand of NZ_JABSNO010000002.1, from coordinate 57,855 downwards.
AATTATACCAACCCCAATCGTTCAAGTTTTGCTTCCAATAAACCCCTTGATTTTGTGTTTCGGTAGATGTTTCTTTTAGATAAGTCAAGAATTTTTCAGAAATTTCTTTTTCGCCGTATTCATTAAACAAAAGTGCCAAACGATGCAATCCAAAGAACGTAAAATCTGTAATTTTTTCTGTTTTTGCTTTGTCAATTACCGCAGTTTTTAGCGTAAGTCCTTTTTGTTTTAAAGGATACTCTTTTTCCCAATAATTTCGAGTATCGAGATAATCTAAAACATAATTATTTACAACATTTTTTTTGCTTGCATTAAGCGAAGTTGTATTTTCATAATATTTGTTCACTTCATTATCAACGTAATTCACCAGTTTTGCAACCATTGTTTTTTGTTCAGAAGATTGGTAATCTGTGGTATTTCCTTTCAACCAGAGATTTAATTTACCAAGATTTTTCAAAATATAAAGCGAATTGTAGTAAGAACTTTCATAACCTTTGTACCAAGAAAAGCCTCCATCGCTATTTTGCAATTGTTGCAACTCTTTCCAATCTGTTTGAATTGAATTTTTCATTGAATTCACTTCAAACAATTTCGCTAATTTCGCCATTTGCTCTTCTTCACTCTGGCTTTCCAAAACCCACGGCGTTTCTTCCAAAAGCAATTGTTTCAACTCTTGGTTTTTTTCTAAATTACTATTCAGCAAAGCTTTAGATTGATATTCCTCAAAAATAGTTTTCAATTTTGGATTGGCTTTAAAAATTTCTGAAGCCACCACATCTGCAAACCATTTATTAAAAATTACATCCGCAGATTGATTGTCGTCCGTCTTCAAACTTGGCAATGCAAACATGATTTCCCAAATAGGATTGGTGGTTAATTCTAATGTATTGCTAAAATTTTGAACAGTTGCAAAAGTGTTTTTAACTAAATTTTCCAGACTAAAAGTTTTGGTCTGCCCTTCTTTTACAAAAATTGGAACTGCATCGGTAACCAACATTCTATTGGGCAAAACAGCGATTGCTTTTTGTTCGCCATCGGAAAAACTAATCTGGTCGCTGAGCGAAGTCGAAACGGCAACCACTTTTATGATAATTGAAGAAACATCTTTCGGAACTTTCACAATCCATTTTACTACAGAATTTCCATTTTCTTGCAACACAAATTCTCTCGAATTTTCACGAATTTTCACGAATTTATCTGTGATGTCTTCATTAGTGAATGCATCTAAAATCTGCAATTGCGCAGTTCCGTTCAGCGGTTTATCTACCAAACTTGAGAGTTTAGATTGAAAAATAATTTCATCACCTTCTCGCAAAAATCTTGGATAGTTTGGCGTTACCGAAAATTCTTTCTGCGTGATCACAGATTTTTCTAAATACGCACTTCTTGCATCTTTTGTGTGGGCAAGGAACATTACTTTCCACTGCGTTAAAGCTTCTGGCGAAGTAAATTCAAAATTGATATTTCCATCTTTATCCGTTACCAAATTTGGATAAAAGAAAGCGGTTTCGTTTAGATTTTCACGGACTTCTATTTTACTTAAATCTTCAGATACTTTAAAATCTCCATTCTTTGTTTTGACAATGACGACACCATTTGCTCCTCTATTTCCATATGCTGCTATTGCACTTGTATCTTTCAAAACATCAACACTTTCTATTTCATTAGAATTTATATTTTTAAATTCTTCAGCAGATGTTGGAAATCCATCAATTACGTATAAAGGTCCCGATGAACTATCTAAAGAGCCTTTCCCTCTTATGGTTATTGATGGTGAAGAACCAGGTTGTCCCGCTCCAGTAGAAATATTTACACCTGCAAGTTGACCTTGGGCAATATTTAGAACATCAGCATTTGGACGATTTTCTAACTTTATTTTTATTAAATTGTTAAAAAATTGATAATCGTTCCATTTAAAATCTAATGAAGTAATATTTAAATTTTTTAAGGATTGCAATCTTCTTTGATAATATTTTTGAGTCAAATAATCATTCACATCATAATTCTGAAAATTATTAGGACTATTTTTTAATTTTTGCCAACCGAAATAATTTCCTGCAAACTGATCCAAGGATTTATCGTACATATTAGCCAAAACCTCTGCTTGCAGTTTTTCTTTTCTTGTGCTGAGCGAGGTCGAAGCATCGTTTCCCAAAACTTTTAATGTCCATTTTTCTTTTTGTCCGGGTTGCAATTTATCTCGGAAAACCACCGTTTCTATGCGCATTGGTTTTTCTTCATTGATGATTGTAAATACTTTGGTTTCCATTCTCACATCATTGTAAGCAACCAATTGAAATTGCACATTTACAACATTTACTTTCTCATCTTTCGGGGATTTTACATCATAAATCAACAATCCATTTTGTGTTTTTTTCTGTTCTGTTTGGGTTTCGCCGTTTCCATTTTGTACAAAAATATTTATCAAAGCATCTGGAATTGCAGAATAGACATAGATTTTTGGGTTTTCACTTCTTTTGTATTGTGATTTTTCAGAAATAATTTTTAAAAATGGTTTTTGAGAATCTGCTAAAGATTTTTTATCAAAAACTTCAAAAGATTTAGTTGTTTTAATGGTATCTTTTCCTTCGATGTTATAAAGTTCCAGTTCAAATTTTCCCGTGCCCAGTTTCGCCGAAGAGGCGAAAATGTCTAGTACGTTATTTTCTTTTGGCTGGATAATTTTATCGTACAAAACCTTTTCAATTTTTTCCACTTTTTCAGATTTATCAAAATAATCATGTGGGAATTTTTGCACAAATTCTGCTTTAGAATAAATGCTCGCATCTTGAATTTCATTCATAAAATTTTCTCGAATAATTCTATCCGTAGGTTTAAATTTTGAAAGTTTGGCGTGATAAGATTTTTTTAAATTTTGATCGTTGTAATTTTTTGTTTGAATTTTCAATTCTATCTTTTCATCAGAAAAATAAATTTGCTTTTCATTATTTTCAATATTAATATAATGCGAAACAGAAGCTACTTTTACATTGGTATCTGAAGTTTGTGTTTCTCCATTGATGTCTGTTACCGAACCATTTATAGCATAATTATCAATTTGAACACCTTCGATAGTTTCGTCTTTTTCTAATTTCAATTTTATTTTAAATTCACCTTTTCCATCGGTTTTCACTTCACCCAAAATAGAATTTTCATTGCCGTAATTTCTAGGAAACCAAGAAAAATATTGCCATCTGATGTTCTGTTTTTTAATTTCATATTTTACGGTAGCATCGCTTAAAGCTACGCCAGAAAACATTTTCGCAGTTCCTGTAACTTCTACGGTTTGTCCATATTTGTATTCCTCTTTTATCGGTTCAAAAGTAATTTCAAACTTTGGGCGTTTATATTCTTCAACTTGAAAAACTTTGTAAGCACCATCGTCACTTATATCCTTTGAATCTACTACCAAAGAAAATTGTCCGTTCAGTTTTCCATTGGGCAAAGTGAAACTTCCATTGTAAGAGCCAAATTCATTAGTGGTGAATTTTTGTTTAGAGATTTCTTCGCCGTTTGCATCATTCAAAATAATTTCTTGCGAAATACCAACTGCAACAGATTCCTTGTCAGCAATTAATTTGGTGTTGATTACTTTAAAATAAACAATTTGTCCTGGTCTGTAAATCCCACGATCGATGAAAATTTGTGCTTTATATTTATTTTCTTCAGCACTTTCATCATTTCTATTATAATAATTTTTATCATAATAGTTTACAATTTGAAAACTATTATTGGATGAATCTTCAACTAAATAATACTTATAATATTCTTCTTTAGTACTTTTTGGATATTCAAAATTTCCTTTTGCATCAGTTTTTACAGTAAATTTTGTGGTTGGTTTTTCATTATTACTTTTGTAAAAATTCAAAGTTTTGTTGGCAAATACTTTTCCCGTATTTCTATCTACCAATTTCATCACATCTGGCTTTTTATTTCCAGAATTTATAACTTCAGAAATGATTCTCGCAGAACTAACCAAAAAATAATATCGCTCTATTTTTTCATTATTAATTTTATATTCCGCAAGGTAAATTCCCGCTGGTAAAGCTTTTATTTCTAAAGCCGTTTGATGATTTTTATAATCCGAAAATTCTGGAAGCGTGTATTTTTCTTCCCGAATAAGCGTTTTCTTAATGACATTAAACTTATTTACATCGTACGAATTTCTAGAATATTCTAAGAAATTTTGAAAATCATCTTTTACTTCATAGATATCTAAAGAAAAAGATTTAGTGTTTTTTGCATTTACTTCTAAATGAATTGGCTGATTGGGAAGCGTGTTTTGCTCATAATGAATCTCCAAAGAAAGATTTTTAATCTGATTTTCTTTATTGATGAGATTATTTAAAAACTGAGATTTCGGATACATTTCTTTCGCATCATTGATCCAGGTTAAAGCCAATTTATAATCCTCTTTTTGCATTAATAATTTAACAATATCTTCAATAATTAAAACTTTATAATCTCCTTTTGTACTTTCATTTTCTACTAATTTTTCTAATTGCTCAAAACGATCTTTGCATTGAGTAAAACTGCAAACAGTATTCAATTTCTGATGTTGAAAATACAATTTTGAATTTCCAGAATTACTGATAATCAAATCATCATAAATATTTTCAATCTTTGCTTGATTTTCATTCCGTTCGTTTGGTGTGAAAAACTGCGCATTTTGAAAAAATTGTATTGTATTGATAGAAGCCCAATCCTGCAAAGTTGGGAAGTAAGAAATATTTTCTGATTCTTCAAAAACCCTGGCATATTCTGCCATTTTTATCTTCTTTAAATCAGTTTTCTTCTTTTCTAAATTTGCATAAAATTTCTCTAGATAATTTTTGAAATCCAGTTTGCTCCAAGTTTCAATTTTAGTTAGGTTTCCATCACTTACATTTGTTCTGTCTTGAAATCTCCAATAATTGTTTTGATAGTAATCATTTACAAATTCGCCTTTTATAACATAAAGAAATACTTGACCTTCACCCTTTAAAGCATTTTCAACCGTAGAAATTTTATCAAAAAATTGCGAAGTAATATCGTTTTTATCATCGTTTTGCGTTTGGTTGATGATTACAAATTCTGCCTTCAAACTGCGTATTAATTCTACCGTATTTCCATCTTTGGTTGCTTGTTTTTGAATTTCTAAAATGATAGGCAAATTAGATTTATACAAACCTTGCTGATAATTTTCCGCAACGGCTTTCCATTTTGTTTCGTAAAAGTTTTGAGAAAATGCCATCATTGATAGTAATAAAGTGAATATTAGAGATAGTTTTTTCATATATTTGATTTATTTTTCAAGGCATTTTTAGAGCTTTGAACTCTAACGACGCTCTTTTATGAGATTGCTAAATTTACTGAAAAAATATATAATAGACAGCCAAATTTTTGTTTCACTAATGGGAACTTTTTTGGCTGTTTTTTTCATGCGAGAACAAGACCTTGTAAAAATTCCAACTATTTTGTTAATTTTTATCACCTATTTCAGTGGATATCTTTACACAAAATATCAAAACTCGGGCAAATTATTTTATAAAATATTATTATTCAACGTTGTTTCGGGTATTATTTCAGCAATCTTAATCATCTCTAATCATAACGAAGTTAGATTGGTGAAATGGGCGGTAATCGTTATTCTTGGTTTGCTTTATGATAGTTGGTTTTTAAAGAATTATGTGAGGCAAATCCCACTTTTCAAGGTATTTTATGTAGGATTTACGTGGGCGATGATCAATTCTTGGCTCATCATTCCAGAATTTAATCTAGAAATATTTGTGATTACGCTGCTATACATCACTGCTTTGGTGTTGCCATTTGATATCCGAGATATGCAATCTGATACGGTAACCACGTTTCCGAAAATAATTGGTATCCAAAAAACAAAATATTTGGCGTATCTTTTTTGTGCAATTTCTGCCGTTTTAGCAATACAATTTTTAAAAATTGATTTCGCAATCGCCTATTTCGTGAGTATTGTATTTTCTTTTATTTTAATCTATTTCTCTAATGAAACAAGGAAAGATTCTTACTTTTCTTTCTTGGTAGAAACTTGTGCGGGTTTACCATTTTTAATTTACGTTTTAATGCAGTATTTTTGACGAATGTTTATTTTAAAACTTTCTCTTCTCAATTTTAAAAACCACACCGAAAGACATTTTGAATTTTCTCCAGAAATAAATTGTTTTGTAGGAAATAATGGTGTCGGAAAAACCAACGTTTTGGATGCCTTGCATTACCTATCTGTTGGGAAAAGTTTTTTGGGAAATACAGATGCCAACAACATTGCAAGTGGCGAAGATTTCTTCAGCATTGAAGCCGGAATTTCTACTGAAGAAAAGGATAGTATCATCAAAATTATCTTACCAAGAGACGCAAAAAAACTCATCAAAAAAAACGATAAATCTTACGATAGAATATCAGATCATATCGGATTTCTGCCTTCCGTTATTATTTCTCCTTATGATTCTAACCTCATCACAGATTCTGGCGAAAGCCGCCGTAAATTTTTGGATTCCATGATATCGCAAACGGATTCCACCTATTTATATTCTTTAATTCAATATCAAAAAATCATAAAACAGAGAAATGCACTTTTAAAATATTTTTCCAAAAATAGAACGTATGATGCCAATGCATTGGAAATTTATAATCAACCTTTAACTAAATTTGGTGCAGAAATTTATACTAAAAGAAGCAACTTCATCACCCAACTTTTACCAATTATTCAGCAATATTACGAGATTATTTCCAATGGAATTGAAAAAATAAATGTTGGCTATGAAACCCAACTTCACACGGAAAACTCTGACGAAGTAGAAACTAGATTTCTAGCATTACTAAATCAAAATAATTCTCGAGATCGGATGTTGACCTACACTTCTACAGGAATTCACAAAGATGATTTGCTTTTCACCATGAATGAAATTCCGATAAAAAAAATTGGATCTCAAGGTCAGCAAAAATCTTTTTTAATCGCTTTGAAATTGGCACAAATGATTGTAATGAAAAATCTTACTGGCAAAACGCCTTTACTTTTGTTGGATGATATTTTTGACAAATTAGACGATTCTCGTGTTTCGCAATTGGTGAAATTAGTAAACCAAGAACATTTTGGACAAATTTTCATTACAGATACTAACAGAGAAAGAACAGAAAATGTGGTAAAAAGGATTAATGAGGAAAGCAGAATTTTTGAACTATAAAGAGTAATTTTCAGATGAAAAAAATTAGAAAAAAAAGAGAATACCTCGGTTCAGAATTGGTGCAATCTTTTGCGAGAATTCATGGTTTTGAAGAAAAATTATTGGCTTTTGAGGTGAAAGATTTTCTAGAATTTTACTTAGACAGGAGCCTTTTTCAAGAAATTGACAGTGTGAATTTGGATAAAAAGATATTGAAGATTAAAATAAATTCACCACTATTGAAAAATGATTTTCAACTACGAAAAAGCTTTTATCTGAAAAAATTTCAAGCAGAATTTGGTGTCGAAAAATTTATCGATCTTCAGATTTTTTAGGTATAGATTTCACCATCATTTCATCTGATCGAGAGTCTAATACTTGTGATCTAATAGGCAAAAAGAACTTCCAAGGATTGCTTACAAAATAGCTAAAGATGGCTTTTCTTATTTGCTTAAATTCTTGTAAATCTATTTTTCTAGAGCGCAAAGCCAAAGTCATAGAAAGTCCAAAACTTACTATAAAATTGAAAAACCCAACACCAAAAATTGTTGCAATAGAAATCCAGATGGTAAATGTAGAAACCTCAAAATGATTGCCATACAATCCTAAGGCAAAATTTCCTGCTGCAAATGTAATGTGGCGAATATCTAAATCTATTCCCAAAAAATGCCCAATTGGACCAGCTACACCCAAAAAAACACCAAACCAAACGTTTGAAATTATACCTGGCCAATTATTTTCATAGAATTTTGCAATAGACTTTGAGAATTTTTCTCCAAAAATTTTCTTCAGAAATAAATTTTTCTCCAATCTTTTGGGCATCTGATAAAAGACAGAATTATTGCCAACACTACCCGCAATAATACCAGAAATAAATAGAAAAACACCTGCAATACTCGCATGCAAAAATGCTTTGGAATCTAAAAAATTAAGATCTTTTAATAGTTTCGGACTTTTTTGCGCTGCTAAATTTTCTTGCAGCAAAACATCAAATCCATAGATAATTGCAAGTGCCACAGGAAATGCCCACAATACATTACCCATAAATGCAATAAATTGGGTGCGGATTAATTTTGCAAAAAGGTGAGAAAATTCCGTATAGTTTTTTGTCGTATTTTGTTCTTCGGAAAGTACCTTCACCATCGTAGCTGCCGTCATTGCTGGTTGTTTTGTAGCCAACGTAAAATGCATTAAATAGATCATCACGAATCCCATTGCATAATTCATAGAATACAAAAATGCATGCGCAAAGTCGCTAGAAGAAGAATAGCTGTAGAGCATTTTCAATACGCATAAGAAACCTACAATCATACCTCCTCCACTTGCTTTGTACAGCATTTTGAAATATTCTTTATAATTTGAAGAAATATATTTCGTGCCTGTTTCTGCAGTATGATTTGTGATTAAATGTGAAATAAGCAGTGTGCTATCATCAAAAAGTTCTGCAATATTATTCTTGCGAGATTTATATTCTAAAATATTGTATACGAGAGTTTTAGAATTATTCAAAACATCTTCATCTTTATTGATAAGAAGTAAACTTATGATGTCTTTTAGCCTATTTATTTGCTGTTTAATTCTTAATAAAGTCTGGTTTGTCTTGTTTGAAATTCCGTATTTGCTAGAATTTTTAAAAGCATTATCTACAAATTCCAAACATTGGGAAACATAAATAAAAACCTGTTTTACATCTGTATTTTTAGAAGTGAAACGGAAATCCTTGATATTTCTAATTTCCGTGCTCAAAATTTCTAATTCATGCTGCAAGGCTATAAAAGGATTGTCGTAGTTTTTGTACTCCGGCGTCATCTTCAAAACTTCTGATTTCAATGCATCGCCAATCATTCTCCAAGCCAAGATATTGATGGAAAATATCAACTCTTTTTGTACAGATTCTTTCAATATTATTTTATCAATTTTTAATAAAATAAAAAGTTCCGAAATATTTTCTTCAGAAATCTCTTGTAAGAATTTAAGGTCTTTCTTAGGATTTCTTAAAAGATGATCTACCATGTAAAAAACAGAATCTTCGTTTTCTACAGGTGGTAAAAGCGTATTGAGCACTCTTTTTTTAAATTCTGGAAAGAAAGAATTTTCTGATAAAATATTAGCTTCCGTTAAAGAAACATTGAAAGGTTTTCCTTCAAAGAGATTGTGCAAATAGTAGGAAAAATTTTCAGCTATAGCTTCAGATTGCTTCAAATATTCCAAAACGACTTCAAAATCTTCAGATTTTACAGCGTTGAAAACTTCGTACAATGGTTCTAATGAAGTACTTTCATTTTTTACGAGAAAATATTTCTTCAGAATTTTATTAAAATCTTGGGATTTACCCGAAAAGAGTTTCATTGGTAATATTATGGCAAGCTTATATTATTCATTTGTTTTAAAACCCAATTGTGTTTTTTTCTTAAATAAGAAGTCGGATTTTTCGGGTCATATTTCTTAGGATTGGGCAACATTACTGCAATCCAAGCAGCTTCACTTTTTGATAAATCTTTAGAATGCTTGCCAAAATAATAGAGTGAAGCAGCTTCTACGCCAAATACGCCTCGTCCCATTTCTATAGAATTTAGGTATCTTTCTAAGATAACTTGCTTTCCCCAGATTAATTCTATGATGAAGGTATAACCAGCCTCCAAACCTTTTCTTAGATAACTTCTACCTTGCCAAAGAAATACATTTTTTGCAGTTTGTTGAGAAATTGTGCTTCCACCGCGCAATTTTTTGCCCTCTTCATTCTTCTTCATCGCCTTTTCTATAGCATCATAATCGAAACCATTGTGTATAAAGAATTTTTGATCTTCAGAAGCTATGACAGCTTTTTTCACGAGAGATCCCATTTCATCATAAGAAATATAATCTCTTTCTAGCTTGCCATATTCCAATATTCCGCCAATTTGAGTAATCGTAATTGGTGGATTGAAAAATTTTCCCCAAACAATAAATATAATATTGAATAGAATAATGATTAAAATTAATTTTTTAAGTTTTTTCCACATAGAAAATTTATAAGAAAGGCAAAATTACAACAATGAAACTGGATTTCAACGCAAAGAAAAAATTTTTAACGCAGTTCTTTTAGATATATTAATTCTTTATCTTTTAATAATGCTGGATGTAGAATTTTCACATAATCTTGCAATACTAAATCAGCCCGAACTACTCCGCTTTCAAAAAAATCATTGGCCTTATTTTTCTCTTTTCCTGTGATGGAATATATTTTCCCTTGGTTAAAAATATTCATTTTTGCGTAATTTGGATTGATCATTAATAATTCTTTTTTGGTATGATGATTTCCAACATTCACCCATATTTTTGCATTTTGGGCTTTCACAAATATTTCTTCAAAACTCAAAGGAATAGCGCTTTCTGAAGAATTATCTTTATTAATATAAACAGAATTTGCAGATTTTAAATAATGCGCCAATTGGCTTTTTCCTCCTGGCAAAAACCACTGATTTCCGTACATTTCGTTGGCTAAAACTGTTGGGATAATTTTATTTTTTTGCGCTAATTTTTCCAAAGTAAAAAAGTTAGCTTCAATACTATTATAAAGTAAATTTGCCTCAGTTTCCTTTTTGAATAATTGGCCAAAAAGAATTAAATATTTAGATTTTTCTAAAGGTTTTTGTTCCAAATACTCATCGAGAAATATAATCTGTATGCCGTTTTGTTTTAAAAGTTGGTACGTATTTTCAAAACTTGCAATATAGTTTGTGAAAACAGCATCTGGTTTTAAAGCAATTATTTTTTCTAAATTATATTTCTGCTCATTACCTACATCTTCAATTTCTCCGGATTTAATTTTATTTAAAATCTTTTCTGAATAAACATATTCTGGACTAGAAACTCCTACAATTTGATTTTCTACAGACAATTCTGTAGCAAAACCAACCAAACTTGCATTTAAAAAAATGACTCTTTTTAACGGCAAACTTTTAGCATCAAATTTATAATTGAATTTGCCAGATTTGAATTCCAAATTTTTTGCATTTGAATTGAATGAAACTCTTTCTGAAATTTCTGTCCAAGAGTTTTTTAAGTTTTCTGGGGCTTGTTTTTTACATTGCAATAAAATACATGATAAAAATAATAAAAAGAATATCTGTTTCATTCCTCAAAGAAAATAAAAAAGTATTATATTTGCAAACTCAAATCGGCCTCGTGGCGCAACTGAATAGCGCACTTGATTACGGCTCAAGAGGTTACTGGTTTGAATCCAGTCGAGGTCACAATTTTCCCAATATTTCTTTGAAAATAAGGATTTTGGGAATTTTTTTGTTTAAAAATTAAGAAAAATAGACAATATAAAAAAAAGGTCTTATTTTTGCAAAAGGAATAATCTAACTTTATTCCCTTAATTACGATAGCAATATCAATTTAAAAAACACAAGAAATGAAAAAATTAATTTTACTTTTTACAATTCTCTTCTCAGTCAGTGCATTTTCTCAAATAAAAATTTTGAAAAATGATGCGCTTACAGAAGTAGGAAAAGACAATTCTGTATCACTTTACAAAAAAGATAAGAAATACACCTTTAATTATCAAGATGTAGCAAACGCAAATCTGAATAGTTTTCGTTCTTTTTATTTTTACGATTTGAATAAAGATTTTGATCAATTATATAAATTGATCTCTGATGGTTTTATAGACATGCCAACAAGCGAGATAGAAATGGAGCTTCCGCAAGATATTATTGGCTTGAACTATGGAAGAAATTATGGACAAATAACAGTGCAATTTGTACATTACATTGGTAAAAACAGAAAATATGTTGGCAAAAGCCAATTTCTAACAAAAAAACAAGTTGATAAGATTTTTGGTAAAGACAAAAAAGCTTCGAGCACAACTAGCACCTCAACTGGTGGAAGTTTTACAGGATTTGCTGGAAACGAGGAGACAAAAACTGTAGAGAAAGCAGCCATTGTAGAAAATGTTGCATCTGCTGCAGCAACCAAAAAAACAGTAAAAAAAACAGTAAAGAAGTCTACTAAAAAGTAAAAATGTTTTTTGAAAACATTTATTGAACTCATTCTATTTAGAATGAGTTTTTTATTTATATTTTTGTAACATTAAAATTAATAAATGTCTTTACACATCACAAATTTAACCAAGAAATTTGGGCAACAGATTGCTTTAAATAAAATAAATATTGCTATTGATCAACACGAAATCATCGGACTTTTGGGACCAAATGGCGCTGGAAAATCTACACTGATGAAATCTATTGCCGGTGTTTTGAAAATAGACGAAGGTGAGATTATTTTTAATAATAAAAACATACAAACCCACGAAATAGATTCTAAAAAACAGATAGGATTTCTGCCAGAAAACAATCCGTTGTATAAGGAAATGTATGTGCAAGAAAGTTTGCAATTTATAGCAAATGTGCACAAAATTTCTAATGCTAGAATTGCGGAGGTTGTAGATTTAGTAGGCATTACGCCAGAAAAAAATAAAAAAATTGGCCAGCTTTCCAAGGGTTATCAGCAAAGAGTTGGGCTTGCACAAGCGATTTTGCACGAGCCAGATCTTTTGATTTTGGATGAACCTACCAATGGTTTAGACCCGAATCAGATCATAGAAATACGCAACGTCATCAAGAAAATTGGGGAAGAAAAGATGGTGATATTTTCCACACACATTATGCAAGAAGTGGAAGCACTTTGCAGCAGAGTGATATTAATTCACCAAGGAAATATTTTGCAAGATTGCGCTATAGAAGAATTTAAAGGGAAATTTTCTAGTTTGGAAGAAGCTTTTGCTAGTTATACGAATTAGGCGAAGTTTTACGAATTTTATAAATTTTCAATGTATTAAAAAGTGCAAATTACCCTACATTCACGCCGAACAAATATCCTGTAAAAGCTGCAGCAATCATGGCTAAAGTTCCCCAAATTAGCACTCTTAATATAGAATTCATAATGTGAGAACCTCCTCCTCTTGCAGATAGATAGCCAAGAATAACAAGGAAAATAGTTGTAAAACCGTATTGATAATACATCATATGTTCCAACGGCAAAAATATACATACCAAAAGTGGCAAAACGCCACCTACCACAAATGATGCTCCACTTGCAAATGCTGCTTCAAAAGGTTTAGCCTTCATGATTTCATTAATGCCCAATTCGTCTCTTGCATGAGCTCCCAAAGCATCATGATCATGCAATTGCTGCGCAACTTGCATTGAAAGTTCTTCTGTTAAACCTCTTTTTTGGTAGATTTTTGCCAATTCTCGCATTTCCAATTCTGGCATTTCTTCTAATTCTTTGGCTTCGCGTTTCAAATCTGCCTCTTCTATATCAGCTTGTGAACTTACAGAAACATATTCCCCTGCAGCCATTGCAAAAACTCCAGCTACCAAACCAGCCAAGGTTGCTAAAAGTAAATTTTCTCTAGAAGAACCTGCTGCTGCAACACCAATTGCAATACTACCAACGGATAATATACCATCATTTGCGCCTAAAACAGCAGCGCGAATCCAATTGCTGCGGTTGATAAAATGATCTTCAAATTCAACTTCTTTTTCCATAAAATAAAGTTACAAAAAAAAGCGGTTACAAAAACCGCTTTAAATTTTATACTAAAAAATCTTGTATCTAGATTCTAAATTCTTGATTCTCTTTAAATATGAATCACTTCTCCATAAGCAGCTGCAGCAGCTTCCATTATCGCTTCAGAAACTGTAGGATGTGGATGAATAGCTTTGATGATTTCATGACCTGTGGTTTCTAATTTTCTAGCAACCACGGCTTCTGCAATCATATCTGTAACGCCTTCACCAATCATGTGGCATCCCAACCATTCTCCGTACTTTGCATCAAAAATTACTTTGATGAAACCATCTGTATTTCCGTTTGCCGTAGCTTTTCCGGAAGCTGAAAGTGGGAATTTACCAACTTTTATTTCAATACCTTTTTCTTTAGCTTGTTTTTCTGTAAGACCTACAGAAGCAACTTCTGGTGAACAATATGTACAACCAGGAATATTGCCATAATCTATAGCTTCTACATGCAGACCTTTTATTTTTTCTACACAAGTAATTCCTTCTGCAGATGCAACGTGAGCCAATGCTTGTGTAGGTAGAACATCTCCAATTGCATAATATCCAGGAACATTTGTTTCGTACCAATCATTCACCAAAATTTTTCCTTTTTCAGTTTTGATGCCAACTTCCTCCAAACCTTGACCTTCCAAATTCGAAGCTATTCCTACCGCAGAAAGCAAAATATCTGCTTCTAAAACTACGTCTCCTTTTGCCGTTTTTACGGTTGCTTTTACGCCATTTCCAGAAGTGTCTATAGACTCTACAGATGCGTTGGTCATAATTTCTATCCCAGATTTCTTCAAAGATTTTTCTAAATGTTTTGAAATATCTTCATCCTCTACAGGAACGATTACCGGCATATATTCTACGATGGTTACTTTTGTACCCATTGCGTTATAAAAATCTGCAAACTCTACCCCAATTGCTCCAGAACCTACAACAATCATCGTTTTTGGTTGCTCTGGCAAAACCATTGCTTGTCTATAACCAATTACTTTTATGCCATCTTGTGGAATATTTGGCAATTCTCTAGAACGCGCTCCAGTTGCTATAATGATATGATTTCCAGTATATTCTGTAGATTTTCCGTCTGCATCAACTACAGAAACTTTTTTGCCTTTTTGAATTTTGGCAGTTCCCATGATGACGTCAATTTTATTTTTCTTCATCAAGAAAGCAATACCGCCGCTCATTTTGTTGGCAACTCCTCTACTTCTTGCAATTACTTTACTAAAATCAAAACCTGGATTTTCTACTTTATTTAAACCATAATCTTCCGCATGATTTAAATAATTAAAAACGTGCGCAGATTTCAAAAGTGCTTTTGTAGGAATACAACCCCAGTTTAGGCAAATTCCGCCGAGAGATTCTTTTTCTATGATGGCAGTTTTAAAACCCAATTGTGCAGCACGAATTGCTGTTACATAACCTCCTGGTCCACTTCCAATTACTATAATATCGTAGTTCATTTAAATAAAATTTAGATGCAAATTTACGGAAATAATATTATTTTAGGAAATGGATTTTTTGTGCCAGTTTTTTACTAGGATAAAGCCGAAGGTTATGTAATAAATATTGAATAAAACTCCAAAAACTTCAATTATAATGAATAAATTGAGTGTATCTAAAATGATTATTGAGAAAGTAAGTAATGCTAAAAATAGAAAAAAGAGATGACAGAAAAAAAGTAAATGACATTGAATTTACTTTGCATAATAAATATTCTAACCAAAAACTCAAAAAAATTTGCGATACCAACCCAAAAAACACTAATTAAAAATAAAACATCTGAATCTTTACTTTTTAAAAAATACACCGAGTACAATATGGCACCAAAAGAAATAATACATTGCAAAACAGTTTCTATTTTCAAAATGGTTAATTTTTTCATCGCTGAAAACTCAAACTATTTAGCTGCAAAAATTAAATATTATTATTTTCAATCTCCCAATTATTTACTAAATAATATCCATACCACAGATAATAAATATTTAAGAAAAGTCCACAAAATTGTATGTAAATAATCTAAAAATCTTCATCGATTTGCAATAGAATATAAAATAGCACAAAAAAACCAATAACACTATATGAGTAGATCTTATTAAATTTGTGATCTATTAAAAATGATCTTACAATAAATCCCATTACATTGAAAATACCTATTAAAAACAGACTCGCAAAATAGATAATGCCAGCTTCATGTTTTCCCTCTGATCCCAAAATAACTAAACAAATTATAGCTGCAATGGCACTTAAAACCATTTGCAATCGTACTTCATTTTTTAAAATTTTTAATTTTTTCATCGTAAAAAACCCACACAATTTAGCTACAAAATTTAAACATTTTTATCTTCAATCGCCCAATTTTTTACTAAATAATCTCCGTACCATAAGTAAAATACATTTAATAAAACGGCAAAAGATCCACCTATATTTATCAAGATTTCCTCTCGCAATTGCATTACATTGGTTAATGTGGAAATAATCACGAAATACCCGAACAAGAGTGCAATATATATAAAATTTAGTTGATTCTTAACAACAATTAACCTGATGATAAAACCAATAATATTAAAAAATCCAATTAAGAATAAACTGATTAGAAACGCAAATGTCAACTCGTCTCCGCCTCCCATCGCTAAGGTAAATAAACAGATAACAGTCGCGATTGCACTTAAAATAATTTGAGTTTTAGATTCGTATTTTAGAATTTTAAATTTGTTCATTTCGTAGTATTTTAATTTAATTAAAAGATGTTAAAAATACCATTTATTGTTGAAATAGAATATAAATAAAGAGAGGATAAATAATAAAGCTGATGATTGTAATTTTATTTATTTTAGTAATATTTACTCGTCTGAAATGATCTATCATTAGTAAAACAATAACAAGAGTTAATGAAAAATCGAATGCAGTACCATCAATTTTTGATACAATATAAAATAGTGTGGTTCCTATTATTGAAAGTGTATTTAAATTTCCTAAATAATCGAATATTTTTTCGGTTCTATTTTTAAACATAAAACCAATTTGCCAAAGATAAAAGCCTAGAATTATTAAAAATGAAATGAAAAACTGCTGCTGAAAATTTACATTGATGAATATTTGATTTAATAAAAAGCTAGAGAATAAAATTCCAGAAATAATAAAAATCAATCTGTAATTCAAATTAAAATCTGGCACGCAAGCATTTTCTAAAAAATCATTTTTTGAAGGAATTATTTGTTTTCTATTGTAAGAAACCAGAGAATATAATTTTGAAAAAAACCAATAGATCAAGGGAATTCTACCAATTTTTTCTAAAAGCGGAAAAGAATTTCCAATGATGATGAGCAAACTATCTAAACCGTAATAGGTTTTATTTTCCGCAAAATTGACCAAAGCAATTTCATTTCTCGCTCGGTTTACATTTAATAAAGATTTTGTTTGCTCTGATAAATCTCTATAATTTTGCCTGCCATTTTCATCCAGCATTTTTGCCTTTACGAATGCACCAGAATAGACTTTGCACATGGGACAATCTTTGTCGTAGATCAGTTGATGGTTGGCTAGAGTTTTCATTTTGCGAAATTTTCAGGTAAACTATTAGTGCTTTTTTGAACGCAGAGTTCTCAGAGATTTTTGTATCATTACACAGCATTTAAACTTCGCAAAGGCATTTCATTTAGCAAAGTAAAATGCCTTTATATGAATTTTATTACTATTTAAACTGCTAAATTTTCTTCAGAAATTTTGATTGATTCAGATTTCAAGGCGTGTTTTCTACCTTTCATGAAGAGTAATAGATTGAGCATCATCATCACACCGAGGTAAATGGAAAATCCACCTAATTTTTCGCTCAAATTTACAATGAGAGATTCTGAAGTGAGCAGTTCTGAAAATTCTACTATTTTTAATGCAAAACCAATATTGAGCAAATAAAATCCAATTTTGAAAAGAGAATTGGTAGCATATGCGATATCTTTTTTCTGATGGAAAATATCGAGCATAAAGATTTTTCCATTTCTAAAAAGGATGTTGGAAACTACGATAGTTAAAGCGATAACTACCGGTAAATAAATAAAATAAGCAGATAAGTTGTACGTTGCATTCATGATAAATAAATTTTAAAGATTAATATTTTGTTTTTTTCGAAGGAAATAAATGCCTGCAATATTGGCGTAATGCAATACGCAGAGAATAATAAGAATAGTAGAAAGTTGTGTAGATACAGCAAGAAAACCTTGCGATATATTTTTTACAGTTTGCCAAGAATGAATAGAGTAAGCAATATAACCAAGATTTACAAGATAGTACCCAATCAACAAAGTATGGTTGATAGATTTGCAGATTTCCACATTTTTTATGAAATTGAGTAAATAAACATCGCCGATTTTGTAGCATTTGTAGCCAATAAAAATAGTGATGTAAAAACTTATCAAAATATAAAATGATATGGATACTAGATTGAGCATTTATTTTGTTTAAAAATTTAAGAAACTTCTTTTGCTATTTCCAAAGTAGAGGATTAGGAATAAGTGAATGATTAGATTTTTCATAATTTTAATTTTTGTAGTTTCAGTAATTTTTGAAAGTATGTTTTAAATAAAAAAGAGATTTCGCTCTTTTTTATTTTATTAGTAATAAATTATTTCAAAAGATTCGTAATCTTCCCAACCAACCAATGATCGTCGCTTTTTACGGCTAAATCCATCACATTGTTTATTTTATTGGTAACGGAGGAAAAATCTCCCATTAATTTTATAAATTCTTTTGCCTCGTCGGAATCGTTGTCTTCTATATCTTTCAGGTTGTCTAGAAAAGAAATTATTGGTTCTATCTCGCGTTTTCTGCGCTCTTTTGTAATTTGTTTAAAGAGAAACCAAACGTCTTTATCAGCAGAGAAAAACTCCTTTCTTTCGCCACGCACCAATTCTTTTTTCACGATTCCCCAATCCATCAATGCGCGAATATTCATGTTTGCATTTCCGCGAGAAATTTGAAGATTTTGCATGATTTCATCTGTAGAAAGTGCTTCCGAAGAAGTTAAAAGCAAAGCGTGAACTTGCGCCATGGTTCTGTTGATGCCCCAATTGGTAGCGAATGTTCCCCAGGTTTGAATGTATTGCTCTTTGGCTTCAGAAAGTTTCATTTGCTTTAATTATAGGCCAAAGATAAACAAACTTTTTGAATTTTCAAAAATAATTGAAAGTTTATTTTTGATTTTTAGAAAATAGCTTAAAACTACTTTTTATTTTTGGCTTTTTTAATTTTTCGCCAATCCCAAGGTGCGATTGCATGGACGTCTGACCAAAGTCCGGCTTTGTTTTTACGAGCTTGAATTTCTAATTTTGCGTAGGAATTATCTTTAGAATAATTTACAAAATGCCAAGCCAGACCATTCTCCACGAGTTCTTTGTTCACATTTATATCGCCAACGTAAATTTCTGCAATCAGACGTTGATATCTATCCATTTTTCCGTTGCTTACAACTTTCACCATTTTTCCGAAGCATAAATCTGACGCCAATTGTTTGGCATTATTCCCAAACGGCTGGCTTTTTTCTGGGCAATCTATATGTTCTAGTCGGATTGTTTTTTCTTTTCCTTCATACATTACTTTGAAGGTGTCTCCATCTTTTATCGCAACTACTTTTCCTTCAAAATTTTTGGGTAAACTATTGCTTGTTTCAGTTTTCGGATTGCAAGCGAGGAAAAATAGGAATGAGATGAAGAAGAGTTTGAACATCATTTGAAAAATTCATTTAAAAGTAAAAAAATAAGTTTCTATCTAACTAATACCATGAACACTAAATTCTAACTTTATTGATAAATAATTTAAATAAATCGCAGTGCATTTGTCCATTAATGGACTTATTAAGGTCTTTCAATCCATAAAAAAGAGAATTATCAAATTCTTATGTAAAAATTGAAACAAACTTATCAAAAAAATCCTAATTAGAAATAAAACAATGGTTTTGTTTAAGATTTCTATTTTTTTTATGAAGGTTTTAAAATATTACTATCAAAAATTAAATTGCTCTGCAGTTTTCTTATGGAATTAGTAAAGGTAAAATACTTAATTAAAATATTCATCTTAATTTATCCATATTATATATAAGTTTTATTTCAATTGTTGTTTATATAGAATATTCCACCTCTCGGTCCAGTATAAATTGTTCGTCCACCTTTAGTATTGCCACTTTCAGTCGCTTTTTGTTGCGTCTTATTTTTGTGAACTTTATGCGTCTTTGCTTTCTTTTTACTTGTAGTTTGTGCTAAACTATGTGAAAACCAAACGGACAAGAAAATAGCTAGAAGGTGTGTGATTTTTTGTAAATGTCTTGTCATAATTATTAATTCACCTTGATTATGATCAAAAATAATAGAAATGTGAAGAAACATACGAAAGGAATTGCAACTAATAAACAGCCACGGGAAGTTTTGTTATAAACTTTATTGTAAGCGAACTTTTTTGGATTGGTAATCCATCCGTATCCACGAGGAGCCTTAAATCCTAGATTATGCCTTATATATCTTTTTGGTGACATCCTAGCTGAAATTCTTTTTTTCAGTGATGGTTTTCTAAATCCAAATTTCATATTATATAATTAAAAAATATCTGATAAAAAAGGTTTTTAAAATTCATAGAAAAATTAAAAAGCATTCTAGCTTATAATAAAATGACATTGTTTAAAAAAATGACTATTCAAATTATATCATTTCTTGAAAATTCCTGAAATTACAGTGATAAAAAACTATGTATAAAAATACATTTGAAATTACCACTGCTTTTTCTGAAAAAGATATCTTGACTTTGTGTTTTAAGAATTTTTTGGATTCTCTTATATTTTATCTTTCAACAAATATAAAACCTCTTCACAAAACCACCTTACGGGAAACCGTAAAACGGGCGAAATAGTACAAAAAAAACCTTCCAAAAATTGAAAGGTTAGATATTAAATGTAATAAAATGGTAAAAGGAACTTTATAAAATACCCAAATCTTTACATTTAGCTATTAATTGCTCGTTACTTTTCGCCGAGAAAGTTTCTTTTAATTGATTTAGTATTTTTTCTAGCGAACTCAGGCTATTTGGTTTCAAGTTTCTCTCTTTCAAAATAATTGAGATATTCTTTTGCAGAATACCAGAAGAAAGTAGTTGCAATATAGCATATTCTAAATTCGATAATTCTAAAGTATCTGTTTGCTTAATATTGAATAAATTTTCTTGCGAAATATAACTATTGTCTTCAGATATTTCTAATATGGCTTTTTTTAGCTCCTGCACATCCATTCTTCCTTTGCTCACAAAACCATCTATTTTTAAATCTGTAAAAAGTTCATTGATTTTTCGTGATCTTCTTTCTGTAGAAAAAACTATGATTTTTACATCTTGAGAAATTTCTCTAATTTTTTTTATCAATTCTATACCAGATTTTATTTCTTGTACATTATTATCTTCATCGAAAGATAAATCTGTGATTAACAAATCGAAAGTTGAATTTTCTTCAAAATTATCATTAAATATTTCAAACGCCTGATCGCAATAATTTGCGAAAACAACATTTTTAATATCCAAATCATCTAGTGCTTTCTGTACAGAAATACTTGCACTTTCAAAATCTTCTACAGCCAAAACTTTATGATACATTCAATTATTTTTTAATGGAAAAGAAATTTTTATGCAAGTTCCTTTATCGTTTATTTTGTCAAATGTAATATTTCCTTGGCAGGAAAAAATACGGTTTTCCATATTTTGAAGTCCATTTTTCTTATTTACATTCTGTTCCATACCAATTCCATCATCCATATATTTAAAAATAAGCATCTTACCTACGATTTCGAATTTCAAAATTAATTTTTGTGCATGGCTATGTTTTTTCATATTTACAAGAAGTTCCTGTAGAATGATGAAAAATTCTGAATGTATTTTGGTAGAAATTTGATTCCAAATTTCATTTTCGTTGCCAATAATTATTGGTTTTAAAGAATCGGAAGAAAAGGAATCTACCAAAGTTGATATGCGCTTTTGGTAATTTTCTATTAGATTGATTGTACTATTTTCATAAGAAATATCCCTAGATTTTTCATATAGATTTTCTAGTTTATTTAAAATCTGATTTTTATCGATTTCATTTTTGTTTTCTATTTCAGACATCACTTGGTACACACCATTAGAAACCACATCATGTATTTTTTTAGAAAATTTTAATTCAGTTCTCTTAATTTCTAATTCACGATCTTGTTCTATGCTGATTTTTCTTTTTTTATACCAGAAAATACTTAGTATTATAAATGAAACGCTCAATACCAAAGCAATATTTCGGATTAAAAGTTGATAATTTTCTTCTACCTTTTCAGCTTCTAATTTTAAATAGTTTTCTCTCTCTTTTTCAGATTCATAACGAATCACAGCAAATTGATTTTTGGCATTGCTTCTAGATTTGTTTATGCTTTCTTTTAATGCTAAATAATGTACAAAATATTTCTTAGAATTAGAAGGATTTTCAATTTTTACCAATTTTTCTAATGCTTCCAACTGATCATCCGGATTTTTTAATTGCTTCGCAATATCATACATTTTATAAGCATGAAAGAGGGATCTTTCCGTATTTTTTTCTTCATAGAAATCCGCTAGATGAGCGTGACTGGCGTTTTGTCCCATCAAGTCATTTTTTTCTACGCGCATTTCCAAAGCTTCTAGCATTTTTGGTTCCGCATTGTAATTATTGTCTTTTTTCCAAGAGTAATATTCAAAATTATCGATATACCGTGCTTTTTGAGATGGGTCGGTTTTTGCCAAATTATTTAAAATAATTAAACAAGAATCATTGTTTTGGATCTTTGAAAAAGCAATTGCTTTGTTGTTTAAAATTACATTTCTCTCCAAATTATCAACACTGTGAAAGATAGCTTTGTTTAAATATTTAATACTTTGCTTGCTGTTGCCCGAAGAAATTTCGTTTGTGCCAAGTATATTAAGTGTAGTAGAAATGTAAATAGAATCATTATGTGAAGCAAAAAATTTTAGAGCTTCTATAGCATTTTCTTGGCTTCCCGTGATGTCGCCATATTCATTTTGGATGACCGCCATATTCATCTCACATTTTGCAACACAGAGAGAATCATGAGATTTTAAATATTCAATTTTGGCTTTACTAAAAAGCGAGTAAGCGATTTCTTTTTGGTTGTTATCAAGCTTTGTAAAGGCTTGATCATATAGAAAATCACCATTATTATTTTGTTTGTTCGGTGCATTTTCATTTTTTTTACAAGAGAAAAGTACGAAAAGCAGAAGGTATAAATATTTCAAATGAAGGATTTTACCAAATTTAATGAAAACGGCCGAATAAATATTCAGCCGTTTGAAAAAAATTATCTTTTCGGTGGTAAACTTGTTTCTCCACCTGTATCATTTGGTGGATTGTTAATTGTTTCAGTGTTTACCGAGTGATCTTCATTTGAATTAAATGAATTTGCATCTGGATTTGAAGTCAACAATCCTAATAATATCAAAATAAATTGTAACATTTTGTATAAATTTTAAGTTTAAATATTTCTGTACATGCCCAAAAACACAGATTTTTAGGTAGAGATACATTCATGAAATAAGAAGCGCTTCTTAAAATTTTTGGGAATTTATTTTTGCAAAGACGATGACGAGAAAACCTGCGTCCCAGAGCAGATTTTTTTTTCAGAGCTTTACAAGAATATTAGAAATTTGTAGGTGAATTGTACTGTTATACAATCTTTTATACTTATTTCTAGAGCAAAAGTATTGCAATACAAGAGGCAAGTGTTAGAAAGAAATGGGAAAGTTTTTGGAAAGTTTCACAAAAGGAAAACCATAGTTTTTAGAATTTTTTAAAATAAACTTTCTACTTTTACAAAAACTTAATAAAGATGTCGAAATTTTTGCTGCAAAAAAGAAAATTAATAAAAGATGTTTTTGAAAAGGCTGAAAAAACAACTACAGAAAAATCTCTGAGTGGAATATTGAAAGATTTGGAATTTAAATTACAAGAAGATTTTAAAATTCAAATAAGCTACAAAACTCTTGAAAATTACTATAAAAATTTGGTTGAAAATAATGTAGATTACAATATAAAATCCTACATATTAGATGATTTATGCAAATATATTGGCTTTGAAAATTTTGCACAATATTGTGACCAATGTACAGACTTAGAAAATAAAACGAGTGTGAAAGTAAGCATCGACGGAAAAAAACAAGATTCTTCCTCTAGCAATTTTTCAGAAATAATAATCAATATTACCAATAGCCCTATTTTTACGCTACCAGAATTTGTTTCGAAAAACAAGAATAGTTTCGGATTCATCGGCATTATTTTACTAGGAAGTTTTATCGTAAATAAATTCGATCAATTTGCAAATAAAACCACTCACAATCTTCCAGAAACCTCCACTAAAAATTCTTATCCCATTGTAGAAAAAAAGGAAATACTGCAGAATACGATCTATAAAATTCCACACAACAGTGATACCGAATTGCAAAAACCACCATTAATAAAGAAAAAAAAAGATTGTATGTACTGGAATGAAGAGCAGTACATTTCCGTTTATTGTGGTGAAAATATAGACAATTTTCAAGTAGAGCAATTTAATTTAGAAAAATATAAATTAAAAAAAATAACACAGCAGGATACTTTAACCGCAGAAAATGCTCTTGGAAAAGTATGGTACGATAAAACTAATAACGTGGTAGAATTTTTTACCAACCACGGAATTCACCCAGAAAACAATAAAACACTGAAAGAAGTAACGCCTTATATTTTGGAAAAATATTGTACTAAATAAAAAAAAATTCTTTTAAATATTAATTTAAACAAATAATTTTTTATAATTCTTCGGGGTGATTCCGAATTTTTTCTTGTAAATTTTCGAGAAATAACTATTACTTTCCAAACCGATTGCCGCCACAACTGCAGAAACGTTGTATTCCTTATTTTTGAGAAGAATATTAGATTTTTCTAATCGCGTGTTGGTTACAAATTCATTGACGGTAGTACTGTACAAATGTTTGAATCCATTTTGCAGTTTGTTGGGATTGAGCCCAGATTTTTTGGCCAAATTTTTTATTGAGAGATCTGCGGCGAGATTTTTTTGTACAAATTTCGCAATCTCTTCTACTCTTTTCAATTCATCAATCCGAAGAATAGTACGATCAGAATCGTTTGCTAAATCATCATCAAATTGCGCCAATTGATTGATAAACATTTGCAAAGTAATGCTTTGTAAATTTAATTTACGAGCCAGAAGAAAGTCCTTATATTTTTCAAAATCTTGCAAAATATCTTTAAAATAAACGCCACAACTTCCTAGATGATAAAATTGTTTCTTGCCTTCCAGATCTAAGAATAAATCTTGCAATTTAGAATTCCAATCATCAATTTCGCAATGTACACGCTCACTGAAAACTTTTCTATCAATTTCTATGCTTACAACTTCATAGGAAATATCTTTTTTAAACTCTACAATGTGTCCACCATTTTTTTCACTCGCAACTATAGCACAACTATATTCTGGTATAGAATGGATCTCTTCTTGGTCTGCAAATAAATGCGATAAGGAACCTTGCAAAGAATAAATAAACTTAATAGGATGAACCTCATCTATTGTAAATTCTAAGCGAATATCTTCTTTAAAAGAAACATTGTACACGATAAGACCAAGGCCATTATCGAAATTAATTCCACGTATTTCTCCTCCCCCAAATTTCGCTGGAATTTCTAAAAAATGTTCGTTGCAACTATGTTGGTAAGGAACATTAAAAGATTTTGCCAAACTGATGATTACATCTTTTAATGGTATGGATTGTACTTGAAAAGTTGGCATTTAATGATTTTTAATTATGTATTCTAAAAAATCTTATTTGTGAAGAATTTTTGAGATGTTTTTTATTAATTTAATATACTACCAAAAAACATTGTAGTACTTTGGCGTTAATAATTGAGGATTAGGCTGCTTATATGACTATTTCTAAAATTAAAGATTTGGAAATTTTACGGAATTATTTTCATTAAATATTCCATAGATTTTTTCTACCATATCGTCTACGGAAGGCTTGCTAAAGTAATCTCCATCTGTTCCGTAAGCTGGACGATGGTCGTTTGCAGCAATCGTCAAAGGTTGAGAATCTAATAATTTGAAAGCATTTTGATTTTCTAAAACTTGTTGCAGAATAAATGCTGATGCGCCACCGGAAACGTCTTCATCAATTACAACTAATCTGCTCGTTTTTTCTAGACTTTTTGCAATTTCTGATTCAATATCAAATGGAATTAGGGATTGAATATCAATAACTTCTGCAGAAATTCCGAGTTTTTCTAATTCATTTGCTGCTTCCATCACCAATCTCCAAGTGGAACCGTACGTCACCAATGTTACATCTTTCCCTTCTTTGGTAACATCAACTTTTCCTACAGGAATATTGTATTCTCCAAGATTTTCTGGTTGCTTTTCTTTTAATCTATATCCGTTTAACGGTTCTACAACAATTGCAGGTTCGTCTGATTGTAATAATGTGTTGTAAAATCCTGCAGCGATGGTTAAATTTCTTGGTACCAATACCAAAATTCCTTTTACAAGATTTAGAATTCCTGCCATTGGCGAGCCAGAATGCCAGATTCCTTCTAATCTATGGCCACGCGTTCTTATAATTACGGGTGCTTTTTGTCCACCTTTTGTACGATAGTGCAATGTTGCTAGATCGTCGCTCATACCTTGCAAACAATACAAAACGTAGTCTAAATATTGAATTTCTGCAATCGGTCTAAGTCCACGCATTGCCAAACCAATTCCTTGTCCAAGAATGGTGGCTTCGCGAATACCAGTATCTGCAATTCTTAAAGCTCCATATTTTTCTTGAAGACCTTCTAATCCTTGGTTCACATCGCCAATGTTTCCGGCATCTTCCCCAAAAACCAATGTTTGTGGATATTTCTCAAAAATTTTGTCGAAATTATTTCTCAATACTACTCTACCATCCAATATTTCAGAATTTTCTGTAAATATTGGTTTCACTTCTTGAACCTTGGTCGTCTTTAATGCAGATTGTGAATATAAATGAGAAGAATATCTGTCTTTTTCAATTTCTGAAATTTTAGCTAATTTGTCCTTTAATGAATTTCTTTCATCAGAATTTTGGTTTCTAGTAATAAGAACAGATTTTCTTGCAAGATGGAAGATTTCTCTTTTCCCAATGGTAATTAATGCTTTGAAGCTTTTCAATACTTCTTTTACTTCATCGCTTTGAGATGCTAAATTTTCCACCAATGGCAAAATTTCATTTTTTATAGCATCAATATCATTTCTGTAATTTTCCCAAGCAATTTTTTGCCCGTTTTTGACTAATTTTTTAGCTTCTTTTTCTATATTATCTAATTCTTCTTCAGTAGATAAAGCCATTTTTTCGCCCTCAATTTCTACTTCGTACGTAAGAATCCATTCTTTTAATTTATTTAAGCCATCAAACTCGGTTTCCCACGTCAATCGGCTTTCATCTTTGTATCTTTCGTGGCTTCCAGAGGTGGAATGTCCTTGTGGTTGTGTAACTTCTATGACGTGAACTACAACAGGTGTGCTTTCTACTCTCGCAAAATGCTCTGCTCTTGCGTAAGCATCTAATAATGCAGGAAAATCCCAAGCTTTCACTTGTATTATTTGGCAACCTTGGTCAGATCCTTCTTGTTTTTGAAAACCAGAAAGCATCTCTGCAATATCTGCTTTTGCACGTTGATTTTTGGTAGGTACAGAAATTCCGTAACCATCGTCCCAGATAGAAACAATCATCGGAACTTGCAGCGCACAAGCAGCATTTAAGGTTTCAAAAAAATGACCTTCTGCTGTAGAAGCGTCTCCAATGGTACCAAAAGCGATTTCATTTCCATTATTTGAAAACTTTCCCGAACCATCAAATTGAACTTCCTTAAAAATTTTGGAAGCTTGCGCGAGACCTAATAATCTCGGCATTTGTCCGGCAGTTGGGGAAATATCTGCGGAAATATTTTTCATTTCCATTAAATTTTTCCAGGTTCCGTCTTCATTTAAAGTTCTGGTTGCAAAATGCCCGTTCATTTGTCTTCCAGCAGAAGCTGGTTCGCGTTCTACGCTTGTATCTGCGTATAATTGCGCGAAAAAAGTTTCTACAGTAAGGGCATCAACTGCAAGAGCGAAGGTTTGATCTCTGTAATATCCAGATCTCCAATCTCCATTTTTAAACACTTTTGCCATTGCCAATTGTGGCAATTCTTTTCCATCGCCAAAAATTCCAAACTTTGCCTTACCAGTAAGTACTTCTCTTCTACCGAGATAAGACATTTCGCGAGAAATTCTCGCTAGTTTATAATCTTCTAAAATATTATTTTTAAAATCTGTGAAGGATAGTTCTTGAGTTTGGATGTAAGTTTCTGGCATAGCAAAAGGTTATTTTACAAATATAAGGAATGGTGTGCAATGTGCAAAACTTTGAAGTATAATTGAACGATTCTTAAATTAATATTGGATTTTAACCATTAGGAACGATGGAGAAATTAAGTTCATCAAAAAAAATCTAGAGATTTTTATATCATAGAAATTTGCGTGCAAAATCTTGTTCAATACTTAACGTTTAATTTTTGATGATTCATTCTTTAATAAACGCATCAATTCCGTGTGTGTTTTAAATGTTATCTTGAAATCTGCCAAGTTTGCGCCAATATTTTCTAAAACGATAAGGTGTAAATTGGTTTGCGGATAATAATAATTTGCTGAAGGAAAACCAGGTGAATAACCAAAAGCTCCTATTTGTATTTCCTGATCTCCATTTTTAAAAATTAATCCATAACCGTATTCAATTTTATCAAAAATGGGATGAACTCTCGTTGCATATCTTGTTTCCATTAACTTTAAAGTCGATAACTTAACTATTTTTCCAGAATATAAAAGATTGTTCCACTTCAATAAGTCTTCAGCATTTGAAATAAATCCGCCTGCTGCAATATATTTTACAGGATTCCCTTCGGCAATTAATAATTTCCCTGCTTCGCTTTCTTCGTAACCATTTACTAAATTCTTATATTTTCTGTTAGCAGGATGAAATGTGTTGTTTAAATTTTTTTCTAAAAATAATGCTGTTGAAATTTGTTCAAAGGTTTTACCTTTTACTTTTTCAACAATTTTCGATAATAGATCATACCCAATTTGGGAATAATGAAATTGCGATCCCAATTCAAATTCTAGAGGTTCGTCAATTGAAATAATTCCGTGAGTATGTGTGAGCAAATGATGAATTGTAACTTGATTTGCCCAAGCTTGATTAATTTCTGGCAGAAAATCGGAAATTTTATCAGTCAATTGAATATTTCCTTTTTCATATTCTATTAAAACTAAAGCTGCTGTTATTTGTTTGCTAATTGAACCTATATAAAATTGGTCGCTTGTTTTAAGTATTGTTTTGCTTTCTAAATTTGAATATCCAAATGCTTTATTGTATAAAATATCTGAATTGCTTCCCAAAAGAATTACACCATTATAATTAGTTGAATTGGCAATTGAATCAATTTTTTCTAATAGATTATCTTTAGTTTCAACATTAATTGTAGTTGTTGTTTTACAAGATATTATAAGTAAGATTATTGCAAATTTTACAAGGATAAATTTCATTAAATATTGTGTTTAAAACTTCCTTTCAATTACATAATCCAGCATCAAATTCAGAGAATGTTTGGCTTCGGAATCTGGAAAATCGTTGAGGATATTTTTGGCTTTTTGTTGGTAATCTTTCATTACAGAAATGGCGTAATCCATACCGCCAGAAGATTTTACAAACTCTATCAATTCTTTCACGCGTTTAGAATCGTTGTTGTAGTTTTTTAAACTTTTAAAATAATATTTTCGATCTTTTTCATTGGCATTTTTTAAAGAATAAATCAATGGTAAAGTCATTTTTTGTTCTTTAATATCTATTCCTACAGGTTTTCCGATGACGTTTTTGCTTAAATAATCAAACAAATCATCTTTAATTTGGAAAGCCATTCCGGTAAAAGTTCCAAATTCTTGCATTTTTTTGGCCAAAACCTCATCTGCATTATTAGAAAGTACACCAATTTCGCAACAAGCTGCAATTAGAGTTGCCGTTTTCATGCGGATAATTTCATAATAAACGTCTTCGGTAATGTCTAATTTTCGGGCTTTTTCTAATTGTAGAAGCTCGCCTTCAGACATTTCTCGAATTGTTCTTGCAATAACAGATAGCAAATCATAATCTTTGTGATCCGTAGAAAGCAATACTGATTTTGAAAGCAAATAATCTCCTACCAATACGGCAATCTTATTTTTCCAAAGCGCATTAATGGAAAAGAAATTTCTGCGTTTGAAACTTTCATCTACTACATCATCATGAACCAATGTTGCCGTGTGAATAAGCTCAATCATTGATGCTCCGCGATAGGTTTTGTCGTTGACATCACCAATTAATTTTGCACAAAGAAATACGAACATTGGTCGCATTTGCTTGCCTTTTGTAGTTACTATAAACCTTGTAACTTTATCTAAAAGTGAAACATTACTCTTCATAGAAGCGTAAAACTTCTCTTCAAAAAGTTTCATTTCGGATTCTATAGGTTGTTTTATAAGGTCTACTGGATTTGACAATGTGGAAATTCTTGTTTTGAAATAATTATGACAAAGATAATTATTATTAAATGAATTTTTAAGTGATTTTCATCTGTTCATAATTTAGATCTTAAAGAAAAAATGTTTAAGAATTTTCTCTCGTAAATTTCATTAAATTGAAAGGTTTTTTTCCTTGTGATTGAAAAGTATATTCATTTATGAATTTTAGATTTTACGATAAAGATAATGTCTAATCTAATTTATCATGAGGAATATGAAAAAATTTCTGCGTCGTTTTTCCAAAAGGGAATAGAAATCTTTCTGCAGAAATGTAGATTCCAGAAGCATTGACAGCAATTCCTTCTATTTGTCCTAAAGAAATTGCGCTTCCGAGATAGTATTTTTGTAAGGGTTTTGTGAAGAATAAATCTACGTTTTCTGAAACTGCAAAAATTTGTAAAAATACCTCTGTCTTTTTTGTATATCCAATTAAATATAATTTTCCATCGAAGAATGAAGCGTCTGTAACTACAAAACCTATATCAAAAGTTTCTACCTTTTTTGCTGCTTGTAATTCAAAAGTATTTGAATCTATAAGGTAATGTGTGGTCATTTTGGAATTCCATTCCTTGGTGAATAAATGAATTTCCCCGTTGAGAAATATCATTGCTTCTGCATCGAAATCATTTCTCAAATTTTTTGGGCGAAAATCTGTTTGCTCTGGATAATAGAAAGGAATTGACGTTGCAAAACCATCGGTAACGCTTAAAGTTCTATCAACGCTGATTCCGCTATCGATAGGGAATTTATAAATATTTAAATCTTTTCTTGTCCCGTTATTGTTTCCAAAATCGCCGATGTAGAAATTATCGTTGTCGTTGGTTATCGCCTCCCAATCTGTATTTTGAAGATAGGTTCTGTGTTTTTTAATCACTTTTCCAGTTTGGGCATTTAATTGGAATAATTCTGAAGTATTTCCACCATCATTGATACTAAATAATTGATCTTTGAAGAAAGTGAGCCCAGAATTTTCTTGCAAACTGTCTGAAAGTACAGCAATTTTGTATTTATTAATTTTAAAAATGTGGCTTTGTTGAGCGAAGTAAAAATTAGTAAAAAATAAAGAAATGTAAATTGAAAAATATTTCATTCAAAATTTAATTTTAAAGAAAAATTTAAAACTAAATAAGGTTTGCAATTTTTTCACCAATTGATAAGCAAGAAGTTGCTGCAGGAGATGGCGCATTTCTTACGTGTATTACGTTTCCTTTTTGCAAAATATCAAAATCATCTATCAAACTTCCATCTCTTTTGAGAGCTTGTGCTCGTACTCCAGCTCCACCAGGAACAAGATCATTCTCTTGAATTTCTGGAATTAATTTCTGCAAAGCTTTCGTGAAAGCTGCTTTGGAAAGTGATCTATGAATTTCGCCCAAACCAGTTTTGCCATATTTTGCAGCAATTTTCCAAAAACCTGGATAGATAAAAGTTTCTAAAGTTTCGGCAAAATTGAAGTCCGTGAATTTATAGCCTTCTCTTTTGAAAGCCAAAACAGCATTTGGTCCAGCTTCTACGTTGCCATCTACCATTCTGGTAAAATGTACACCCAAAAATGGAAAGTTAGGATCTGGAACGGGATAAATTAAATTTTTCACCAAAGATTTTCTCTCCTCTTTCAATTTATAATATTCGCCGCGAAAAGGAACTATGATAAAATCATTTTTAGGATCTGTCAATTTTGAAAGTTTGTCTGAATATAAACCACCACAAGTAATTATTTTCTCCGTTTTAAATTCTTGATTTTCAGTTTTTACAATTGTCTCCTTTTCATTAATGATTTGCGAAACTTTTTGATTAAATAGTATTTCTCCACCTAGATTTACAAAAAGTTCTTTCAGTTTTTCTGCAACTCCAGGATAATCTATAATGCCCGTTTGTGGGACTTTCACAGCTTTTACGCCAGTACAGTGTGGTTCTATCTCTTGAAATTCCTCTTTAGAAAGAAATTGCAAATTTTTTAGTCCGTTTTCTTCTCCTCTTTTATAAATATTATCTAAAAGTGGAAGTTCTTCTTTGGTAGTTGCCACAATTATTTTACCACAAAGATCGTATTTGATGCCATGTTCTTCCGCAAATTGGATGATGGATTGATAACCTTCTATACAGTTTTTTGCTTTTAAACTTCCTGGTTTATAATAGATTCCGCTATGAATAACGCCACTATTATTACCAGATTGATGTTTGGAAACACCACTTTCCTTCTCTAAAATAAGAATTTTAGACGCTGGGTTTTTTAATTTTAATTGATAAGCAGTTGCTAAACCAACCAAACCTGCACCTACGATAATAGTATTGTACATCATATTTTAGATGAAATTTTAAAAGTTATTTGCAGAAAATAATTGACAAATACATCCTATTTTCTTATCGCAAAAAAAACAAAAGTTGCGGATTATTTAAAATTAATAGATACAAAATTTAACAAAAATGATCTTTTAATCAAAACAAAGTTACAATCTAGAATCTACCAAATCTCTATCTAAGAAGGCTTTTACATCAAAAATAACAGATTTTTCATTTTTTAATTCAACAAAATTAATGCTGGCAAATTCTTGATGAGAAACGGCTAAAATGATGACATCATATTTTTTAGAAGGTAGTTCTTTGCAAATTTGAACACCATATTCTTCCATCATTTCTTCTTCATTTGCCCAAGGATCGTGTATATCAACATTCAAACCGAATTCTATTAATTCTTTATGAATTTCTACTACCTTGGTATTCCTTACATCTGGACAATTTTCTTTAAAAGTAACACCTAAAATTAATGCATTGCTATCTTTAATATTGATGCCTTTCTGTATCATCAATTTTACTACTTTATTAGAAATAAAATGCGACATCATATCATTCACTCTCCTACCACTTAAGATAACTTGAGGATAGTAGCCAACTTGCTCTGCTTTGTGCGCCAAATAATAAGGATCTACAGAAATACAATGTCCGCCAACTAGACCTGGTTTATATTTAAGAAAATTAAATTTTGTACCGGCAGCTTCTAGAACGTCTTGAGTATCTACCCCGATTCTATCAAATATAAGGGCTAATTCATTCACGAATGAAATATTTACATCTCTTTGTGCATTTTCTATAGCTTTTGAGGCTTCTGCAACTTTTAAACTAGATGCTTTGTGCGTTCCAGCAGTTATAATTTTTTTGTACAATTGATCTACAATCTCTGCAATTTCTGGAGTAGAGCCAGATGTAACTTTTATGATCGTTGTTAAAGTATTTACTTTATCACCCGGCACAATTCTTTCTGGCGAGTAGCCTACAAAAAAGTCTTTGTTGAAAGATAAACCAGATTCCTTTTCTAGTACAGGTACACAATCTTCTTCTGTACAACCAGGGAAAACGGTAGATTCATAAATTACAATATCCCCAGATTTTAAAATGCTTCCTAACATTTTACTTGCTTGCAAAAGTGGATTTAAATTTGGCGCATTAAAACGATCTATAGGAGTAGGAACCGTAACGATGTAGACATTTGCTTGGGATATATCTTCTAATGAGGCAGTAGCTTGATATCCTTTTTCAAAATTAGAATTTTTTGCAGCATCTAAAAGAATTTTAATTTCTTCTGGGTTTGCTTCCAAAGTATGATCTTGCCCATTATTTAATTCTGAAACACGTTTTTCATTGATATCAAAACCAAAAACAGGAAAATATTTTGCAAACTCTAAAGCTAGTGGCAATCCTACATAACCTTGTCCTATCACTGCTATTTTATGACTCATATAATTTCTTTATTTAGATTGATTTTATTGAAAAATTCTTGCTTTTAATTTCTGTAAAAAAGTTCTTTCTTCTGCGGCGTAACCATATCCATACTTGTTTCCATATCCGAAATAATCGTTGCTTACTGCATTTAATACGAAACCAACATTTTTAATTTTTCCAGATTCTACATTTTTACGAGCAAATTCTATCAAAGATTTTTCTGTATATTGAGATCTTGTTACATATAATGTTGCATCTGCATAATCTGAGATTAATAGCGTATCTGTAACCAACATCAAAGGTGCAGTATCTAAAATGATATAATCATATTGAACTTTTAATTGATCTAATAAAACATCGTACCTACCATTTGTGAATAAATCTGTAGGATTAGGAGGTATACTTCCGGAATAAATGACGTCGCAGTTTGGATTGTAAGATGATGTATGTACAATATCTTGTAAAGTTGTAGTATTATCATGCAGATATTCTGAAAGACCAATAAGGCCTTTTGATGCTGCATTATAACGCTGTAATTGCGGATTTCTAACATCAGAACCTATTACAATCACTTTTCTACCAGGATTTGCTAGTGTTAAAGAAAGATTTACAGACACAAATGTTTTTCCTTCGCCTTTCACGGTAGAGGTAACAATTATAACTTTCCCATCGATAGCATTTTTTGGAAGCATAAAATTCATGTTTGTAATAAGAATTCTAAAAGCTTCTGCCATCGGAGATATATCATTTATTTGTACCAATTCTTCTTGATTTTTCTCTAATTTTGGTATTTCACCAATTACAGATTTACCATGAGAAAGTAATTCTAAATCGTGCTTAGATCTAATTTTATTATTTAATAATTCTAACAAGTAAATTAAAACCAGAGGTAATAATAAGCCTGCAACTAATGCTGCTAGTAAAATAATGTTCGGTTTTGGTGCCACCTGCATTCCCAAATAAGCTTGATCCAAAACTCTAGCTTTGTTGCTTGTAATTTCCAGAGATATTGCGTTTTCTTCTCTTTTCTGTAGTAGCAAAAGATACAAAGATTCTTTTATTTCTTGTTGTCTTTCTATACTTCTAAATCTCTTTTCTTGTGCTGGTATTTTTGAAATTCTACCTTGCACTCTATTTTGCTCTGTTTGGTAACTACTTTTTGCCATTTGCAAGCCAGAAATATTTTTCTGCAAACTTTGCGCAACTGTAGGTCTTATACTATTTATCTGTTTTGTAACATCTACAACCAAAGGATTCTGAGGTGTTGCATTCTCTAATAATCTGTTTCTTTCCAAAATCAAATTATTATAAATAGAAATATTTGCAATAGTTCCAGGATTATCTAAACCAACGTTTGCTGGCAAAACCTGATAAGATCCAGATTTATTTACAAAACTTAAAAGTGAACTGCTTAATGCTAGTTGAGACTCAATTTCAAGTTGCTTTGCACGCGCATCTGCAGAAACTTGCAAACCTATTCCTGCTTCCACAGCAATATCTGTAATATTATTGGTTTGTTTGAATTGTTCTTTCTCATTTTCTACAGCTCCAAGTTCGTTTCCGATTTGGGCAATTCTATCTTGTATAAATTCTGCAGTTTTTTTAGATTCTGTATTCTTATCGTCTATTGCATCAGCGTTATATACTGTTACTAGCTCATTAATAATCTTTTTTGCTTTATCAACTACCGTGGCATTCATTACCAATTTAATCACGGTTACATCTTTATTTACCAAAGAAACCTTAAGGTCAGATTGCAGGCTGTTGGTTTTAGCTTCTTTTGTAGAAATATAAAGCATTAAATCTGTCAGATTTGGATTCTTTTTATCTACGATATAATTTTTATTTTTTAAAATAATAATATTTGCGAATGGTAAATTTATCGTCTTATTGAAAACAGTTTCTACCGTCGCCATTTCATCCGAAGAAAGAGTAATTTTATTACCAGAAATATTTAAATTGATAGGAACTTCCGGATATTTTAATTTATCTTTTTCATTAATTATTTTAACGATGATGGGAGATTGATTTTCAAAAAGTTCTGTATCTTGAAATTTACCAGATCTAAAAATATTGGTTTCCAAACCGAGATTACCGACCACAGTATTCATCAATTTTTTAGATTTGAAAATCTCCATTTCGTTATCAATACCATTGCTACTAATACCTCCCAACCCAGAAATATCTCGTAATGCTGCGAAATCTTGACCGCCAGAACTTGGTTTTGCATCTTTTATTAAAACGGTAGATGCTACTTCAAAAACGCTTTTTTGAGTTTTTAAATAAAAATATGCGGCAACTATTGCTAAAAAAGCTCCAACAACAAACCAAAACCATCGTTTGAGGTATGGTTGTATTATTTCGCCAATATTTATTTCTGATTCTGAGGAGTTTGTATTATTTGAATCCATTAATTAGGAATAATGATGATATTATTTAAAAACGCTAATGATAATTGCTAAAGCACCTACAGCAACAGAAGCTATAGAAATATAAAGACCTGTATTTGGGTTTGTTTTGGCAGTTACTTCTCTATTTTTGTTGGCAGAAACTACAATTACATCTCCTTGTTTTAGATTATAAAAAGGAGAATTTAAAAAGTTTGCATCTTTTAAATTTATAAAATTGTTGGTTACTTGTCCATTTTCATTTCTTAAAACAAGGACATTATCTCGTTTTCCGTAGATTGTTAAATCTCCTGCAAGACTTAATGCATTCAAAATAGTTCCTTGTCCTTCCACGATATTATAATATCCTGGACGAGCAACTTCTCCCATTACGTTTACCTTAAAGTTTGTCAATCGAATATTTATGGTAGGATTGATAACATACTTTCTAATTTCGTTTCTTATTTCTTCTTTAAATTCTACCAAAGTTTTTCCAGCTGGATGCATAGTTCCAATACCAGAAAAATCTATATCTCCGTCAGAATCTATTAAGTACGTAGGTCCAGAAACGCTACTTATAGCAGAATTTGGTGTATTTCCTGCACCAGCAATATTCTGTACGATTTCTGAAGAAGAATAATTTTGATTGTAAGGTTTCACAACATCATTATCCTTTGCAGTTATCAAGATCATCAATTGATCTCCAGGTTGCAAAATGGTGATTTGATTGTTCGCCGCTGCTTCTTTCGCTATAGCTTCAATATTTTGCATGTAGTTGATTTCGCTTGCTTTTTCCACAGGTTTGCAAGAGAAAATTACTAGAACAGAGAACAAAAAATAATATTTATACTTCATTATTAATTTTAAAAAAAAGATTTTGCGAATATACGATTTATTATAGATTCACTATTTATCCAACGCTTCATATACAGAGTTATTGCTTTTAAATTCTGGAACAATTATTTTTAATAGTTGCACCACTTCTACTTTATCTCTGCGTAATGCTGCTTTTGTAATTCTATTTGTTAAAGTTTCTATATCAGAAAATTCTCCACAAGGATCTTTAGATATCAATATTTTTTCATGGTGTGTAGGCAAAGTTTTCGCGCCATCACTCAATAATTCTTCGAAAAGTTTTTCTCCTGGTCTTAATCCTGTGAAAATTATTTTTATATCCGTATCCAAATCCAAACCAGACAATTTGATCATGCGTTTTGCCAAATCGAGAATCTTCACTGGTTTTCCCATATCAAAAACATATATCTCTCCTCCACTTCCCATGGTTGCCGCTTGCAATACGAGTTCACAAGCTTCTGGTATCGTCATGAAATACCGAACGATATCTGGATGAGTGATGGTAACAGGACCTCCATTTTCAATTTGTTTTTTAAAATGAGGAATTACAGAGCCATTGGAACCCAATACATTTCCAAATCTTGTGGTTATAAATTTCGTGGTATTTCCTTCTACATTTTGAAGAGATTGTATCAATAGTTCTGCTGCTCTCTTGGAAGCTCCCATCACATTCGTAGGATTTACGGCTTTGTCGGTAGATATCATCACGAATCTCAAAACATTATACTTTGAAGAAAGCATTGCCACATTTTTACTACCAAAGATATTTACCAAAATACCTTCATGCGGATTTTCTTCTACCAAAGGAACGTGTTTATAAGCAGCTGCATGGTAGACCATAGAAAATTGATATTCTCTAAAAAGTGGTTCAAGCCTGTGTTTATTAGAAATATCCGCTAATACAAATTTGAAATTTATATTTGGGTATGATGCTCTCATTTCAAGCTCCATTTCATATAATGGAGTTTCTGCTTGATCTAAAATCACGATTAACGATGGAGAAAATTGCGCAACTTGGCGCACAATTTCACTACCGATAGAACCGGCACCTCCAGTTATTAAAATTGATTTTTGATAGTGAGTGCTGTAAATCTCGTCGTTTTCAATTTTAATCGGCTTCCTATTAAGAAGATCTTCTATTTGTAAATTTTTAATTGTTTTTACAGAATCTGCATCTTGCATTTGCTCTACAGATGGCGCTTTAAATACATTCAAATCTTTTTCCAGAAATAAATTTACCCAATCATTCATTTCCTCCTTCGTCATCATATCCTTGATTACAACAACTCCATCTATGGCCAAATCTTCTTTGCTATATTTTTCAAATTTATTTTTCAACAAAATTGGTTTTCCAAGTAAGTTTGCTCTTTTCGAATCTGTCCTTTTTGTGAGAAAGCCGGTGACTTTAAAATCTAAATTATGATTCGCTATAATAGTTTTCGCTACTGCAACTGCCTGCTCATCAATACCCAAAATTAAAATTCTCTTCTTGTTGATGCTACTTTTCAACTCTCTTACAATTTGAAAAAATTCTTTTACAAAAAGACGGAACATGAAAAGCAATAAAAAAGAAATCACAGAATAAAAGCCTAAAAAAGCCGTTGTTAGTAATGTTTTTTTTGTGAATGAAAATAATAAAACATTAACAATTACAAGAGTAATCAACGTAAAAAAACTGGCAGAAAGTAATTTGAATAAATCTACAAACGTTGAATGACGAATGATACCAGCAAAAGTCCGCAGAAGAAACATGAAGATTAAATTGATACCTATTATAGTACCATATTTAAAATAGCTAGAAAAATTTTGAGGAGTATAGATATGCAGTTTACTCAAGATAAAATAGGTGATGAATATAGAAAACATCAACAACACCAGGTCAAAAAGTAGAATTGTCCACCTTGGTAAATACCTTACGTCTGTGAGATTGACAATATTGTCTCCACTATAGATTTTCTTGCGAAAAGAATCTACTAAACTCATTAAAATAAAATTATTTTTAAATTAAATAAGAGAATAAGATTATTTAATTCAATAATCTTATTCTCTTTAATTTTTTGCAAATTTAGTGAAAATTTTGTTGTTAATTTTTAATTATTTATTAACAGATTGCAGATTTTTGTTTATACAGCATTAAATTTTGCTCTTTAAACTTATTCTAGTTATCCTCATCATTTAATTTCAAAATCTCTTGGTATTCATAACCTCTCGTCATTAAATATTTAGTGGTTTTCATCTTTTTTTGATATTCTTTTAAACCTTTTAAAGTAGCATAATATTTATTGTAGACTTTTTCCAATGTTTTTTGATAATCTGCTTCATCAATCTCATCCCAACAAGAATTAATGAGTTTTTCAGAAATTCCTTTAAATTTTAAATGACTTTTTATTTTCGTTCTACCCCAAGATTTCATATAAAATTTACCCCGAATATAGCTTCTGGTGAATCGCTCTTCATTCAAAAAATTTTCTTGAATTAGATATAGCAAAATTTCATCCTTTGCCTCTGGAATCAAAACATATTCCCACATTTTCTGTTCGACTTCTTGGTGACATCTATCTTGATAGACGCAATAATCTGCCAATTTCTGCTTTGTTTCTTTAAAGGTGAAGAGCTTCTTTTCCATTAATTTTAAAAATAAATAAAGGAATTTTTAGAACAGAAAAAAAAACAACTTTAGTAATTGAACAAAGCCTTGCCTTCCATCATACTATTTACTTTTTTTCTTACTTCTGCTAGCAAATTTTCATTTTTTATGTCGCCAACTACATCATTTATCAAATCTGCAATAGTTTCCATATCATTTTCTACCAAACCTCTTGTGGTGATTGCAGCAGTTCCCAATCGAATACCAGATGTTGTGAATGGAGATTTATCATCAAAAGGAACCATATTTTTATTGCACGTAATATCTGCTAACACTAGTGCTTTTTCGGTTTCTTTCCCGTTTACATTTTTATTTCTTAGATCTACAAGCATTAAATGATTGTCTGTTCCGCCAGAAACGATATCAAATCCATTACTCATCATCGCTTTTGCAAGAGCTCTTGCATTGGCAACTACTTGCTTTTGATAGGTTAAAAATCGATCGTCAATAGCTTCTCCAAAGGCAACAGCTTTTGCAGCAATCACATGTTCCAACGGTCCACCTTGTATTCCTGGAAAAACTGCACCATCTAAAACGGTACTCATCATTTTCGTTTCGCCTTTTGGCGTTTTGTGTCCATAAGTATTTTCAAAATCTTTTCCCATCATGATCATTCCTCCTCTTGGTCCACGCAAAGTTTTGTGTGTGGTTGTAGTAACTACATGGCAATACTCAAACGGCGAATTAAGCAATCCTTTTGCTACCAAACCAGCTGGATGAGCGATATCTGCCCACAAAGTAGCGCCAACTTCATCAGCTATTTCTCTATATTTTTTGTAATCTAAATCTCTGGAATATGCAGAAAATCCTGCAATCATCATTTTTGGCTTGCATTCCAAAGCTTTCTGGCGCATTTGCTCGTAATCTATCAAACCAGATTCTCTATCTACACCATAGAAATGTGCATTGTATTGTATTCCAGAAAAATTCACGAAAGAGCCGTGCGTTAAATGTCCGCCCATAGAAAGATCCAATCCTAGGATAGAATCTCCTGGTTTTAAGCAAGCTAAATAGACTGCTGCATTGGCTTGAGAACCAGAATGAGGCTGTACATTAGCATAATCTACCCCAAAAAGTTCCTTTGCTCTATCAATGGCTAAAGTTTCTACCTGATCCACAATTTCACAACCACCATAATATCTTTTTCCAGGATATCCTTCTGCATATTTATTGGTCAAAACGCTTCCCATTGCTTTCATCACGTTTTCAGAAACAAAATTTTCGGACGCTATTAATTCCAAACCATGGGTTTGTCTTTCTCTTTCTTTTTCTATCAATTGAAATATTGGATCTTGGCTCATATTGCTTTTATTTTTTATTAAAATACTGATGGTCAAATTTAATTAAAATTTAGGTCTAAAAAAAGTTGATACCTTACAAGTAATTATAAAAGAAAATTTATCATAAAATCATTTTAGATTTTAAAAAATTAAATTAAAAATTAGTATTTTTGACAAAATAAATATAGACTAATGAGCAATAAAAAATATAAAAAACAACTGCTAAAAGGCTTGAAAAGTCTTGCAAAATACGAACATTCTTTACTTACAACCATGACGAATTTGATGTTGCAAGGCGAATTGAATGATAGCGATATCCACTTCAAAAAAGGCGACACGTTCACCTTTAAGGACAATATTTTTAACTATAGCGAAAATAAAACGATTCGCAGTATGGCAAAAATTCGCAAAAAAACGTTGAAAACCATCAATCAAATAGTCGAAAATAATAATTTTAAGGATAAAGAGCTAGAATTTTTAGCTTAATTTTTTTTCCAAAAAACATAATTCCCCAACATTTTTGCTGGGGAATTTTTATTTGAGTGAATTGCTAAAACATTTTAAAGCTAAAGTTTTTTGAAAGTTAAAGTTTTACCTATCCATTTAAATTTCCAAAATCCACGAACTTTTAGATACCCATTGCTTAGCATTTCTGCAAAACTATCCCAAGTTCTGCCCGAAGAAGCATCGTAGATTTTACCATTTTCCCAACGATTTTTGCTTCCATTATAAGAAAGATTTTCCAAAACATCCATACCAAGAATTTTACGATTTCTCAATTGCGGATTGGGATTTTCAGAGTCTACTTGCGTATTCATAGGTTTTCCGCTACCCAATGTATCATCAAACCAAATAATTTTAGCTTGAAAAGAATTGCCTTCCTTATATACATTTACAGCAACATTTTTATCCGTTGAAATCCATTTACCAAGAATTGCGTCGCTACCAACTTGCGCAAAATTATAAATGGATAAAAATACTAGTGAAAATGAAAAGATTTTAAGCATATTTTGATAAATTGGTAAAATTTTAGCGAATTTATTGACAGGAAAAATCGTGCCAGAAGGAATTTTGATTTTATTTACAATAACAATTAATTTTATTTTTTCACTTTTAATAAATTAATTAATTATCAAAAATTAAAAAAGCCGCAGAAAAAATTCTGCGACTTAGCTTTTATCGTAAACTTTTCACTTGCAAATTATGCTTCACAAGCTGTACAACTCACAAAATTCACCATCATTTCTTTAGAAACAGAGGAACTTCTTTGGTAATATAAAGTTTTTACTCCTTTTTTCCAGGCTTCAATGTAAAGATAATTCACATCTTTCACCGGCATTGTAGCAGGTATAGAAAGATTCAAAGATTGCGCTTGATCTATATATTGCTGTCTTTGAGCCGCTTGAGAAATAATTTCCATCGGCGAAATTTCTTTAAACGTTTTGAAAACCGACTTTTCTTCCTCCGTCAATTGCTCCAAATGCTGCACAGAACCATGATTTAGCATAATGGTTCTCCATGTTTCTTCATTATCCAGGTTTTTTTCTTGCAACAATTTTGCAAGATATTTATTCTTTCGCATAAAGTTTCCTTTCGCCAATCCTGCTTTGTAATAATTGCTAGCAAAAGGCTCAATTCCTGGCGAAGTTTGCCCCAAAATAGAAGAACTAGAAGTTGTTGGTGCAATTGCCATTACGGTTGTATTTCGCATTCCGTAACCTTTCAATACTTCTGGTTCGCCATATATATTAGCCAATTCTTTAGAAGCAATATCTGCCTGCGTTCTGATATGTTTAAAAGCTCTCGCGTTGAATTGCGTAGCATCAAAACTTTCAAACGGTATATTATTTTTCTGCAAATAAGAATGATAGCCCAAAACTCCCAAACCTAAAGCTCTGTGGCGCATTGCGAAATTTCTAGATCCTGTCAAATAATAATTTCCTTCCGTTTTATCTATAAATTCAGACAAAACTGCATCTAAGAAATAAATAGCCAATTGCACAGCATTGGTATCTTTCCATTCATCGTATAATTCTAAATTCATAGAACTTAAACAGCAGATAAAACTTTCATCTTCTGTAGAAGGTAACATTATTTCTGAACAAAGATTGCTCGCATTCACCATATAACCTTGGTCTTTGTAAGCTTGCGGTTTGTTTCTATTCACATTATCTGTGAAGAAAATGTATGGCAAACCTTTTTGCTGTCTGCTTTCCAAAACTCTTGCCCAGATTTTGCGTTTATCTGCATCTCCATCTATCATATCTTGCATCCAATAATCTGGCACACAAATTCCGGTAAATAAATTTTGAATAGAATGTCCGATATCTTTGATGCTCAAAAATTCTTCAATATCTCCGTGATCGACATCTAGATAAGCTGCAAAAGCACCTCTTCTTACGCCACCTTGCGAAACCACATCCATTGCTGTATCATACAATTTCATAAAGGAAACTGCACCAGAAGATTTTCCATTATCCGTAACAGCAGTTCCACGATTTCTCAATTCGCCAAAATAGCCAGAAGTTCCGCCACCAATTTTGGTCTGCATGATTACTTCTCCCAATTTATGCGTAATTCCCTCAATATTATCTGGAACGTGAACGTTGAAACACGAGATTGGCAAACCTCTTTCTGTTCCCATATTTGCCCAAACTGGCGAAGAAAAGGAGATCCAACCTTTGCGGATCATTTCCTCAAAAGCAGGTTGCAATTCTGGTTTATATAATTTTTTTGCAGCGGCACTTGTAATTCTGTTGATGGCTCCATCTACGGTTTCCCCTTTCAGAAGGTAACCACGATTTAGCATTTGCTCAGACTCCTCGTTGAGCCACCATATTTTTGTTTGTTCTTCCATTTTCTTCTCTTGTATTTTGTATATTGTACTATGTAAAAAGTACGATTTATTTTGCCGTTGCGAGATATCATCATCAATTAACAGGCTGTCATTGCAAACCCATAACTATCGGGAGAATCAATCTCTTTTTTGTGTTTTCTTTTCTAATTGTCTCTTGATTTCTAAATTCTATTTCTTTTTTGAAGCATATAGATTTTCTCTTTTTTCAAAACCTGTCCCGCTTTCCGCTGTATCTTTTTTTACACTTCGTTACAAAAAAGGATGCCGCTGCAATCGGGGCTAAAATATCTACTT
Organism: Frigoriflavimonas asaccharolytica; assembly: GCF_013294015.1. Lineage (GTDB taxonomy): Bacteria > Bacteroidota > Bacteroidia > Flavobacteriales > Weeksellaceae > Frigoriflavimonas > Frigoriflavimonas asaccharolytica. The sequence goes on along the minus strand of NZ_JABSNO010000002.1, from coordinate 13,434 downwards.
TCTCTTTTTTGAAGAGAGCGTTGTTAGAGCTTAAAGCTCTAACAACGCTTACCCTGCAATATGTTTTGGCTAAAGCCAAATTATCTTCATCTTGAATAAAACGGGTTAAAACCAGTTCTTATTGAATTGCGTACAAAAAATTTACTTTTTAATTTCAATTGCCACACCTTTTAAGGCGTGTTTATATTTTGTATTTTTTATTGGCTTTAGCCAAAACCTACTTTTTTACAAAATATTTTAATTCTCTATTGTCTTTCAAATAAAATCTTGAAAAGCATATAGTATACATAGATTCTTCAACATCACAAACTGGATATTCCAAAAATCTAAACTTTTGATTAAAAAGAAAATTTTTCAACCTTCCAAACTTTGCGCCTCGGCTTGAGTGGAAATCCTTTTTTTGCAAAAAAAAGATTGGGAACGGAAGACGGAAATTGGCGCCCAAATTAGTTCCAAATTATCATTTAACGAAACTTTCTCAAACACGAATAGATTGCTTCTCCCGATAGAAATCGGGATCGCAATGATGATCAATTAAAACAAATCATTTGCCGTAATACTCTTATCATGCTTTGTATAATCTACCGGTCTTTTTGCAAAGAAATCATCCATAGAATTGGCGAAAACTTCTTCTTCAAACCACTGCATTGGTCTGTATTCTGCTGGTGAAACATTGTAACGTGTTGCAATTCCGATCTTTTTCAAAGAATCGTCTACTCTGTATTTCATAAAGTTCAAAAGATCTTTTTTTGAAATATTATCGATCTCGCCCATTTCAAAAATCCAATCCAAAATTTCTGCTTCTACTTCTATAGATTGATCTACTAAAGTGTAAATATCTTCCATATCAGAATCGGTAAGCAATTCTGGCTGTTCTTCGCGAATTTTATTGATCAAAAACATCCCAGCATTGGCATGAATTTGTTCATCTACAGAAGTCCACGCGATAATATTAGATACATTTTTCATGTAGCCTTTGAATCTTGTGAAAGATAAAATGATTCCAAATTGAGAGAAAAGCGAAACGTTTTCTATCAAAATTGAGAACAATAATAGTGACGAAATATATTCTTTTGGCGTTGTAGAATTGGAATGCTTTAAAACATTTCCTAAAAATTCAATTCTTTTTTTAATAGCTGGAACTTCTATTATTTGATTGAAAGATGCATTGTAACCTAACACTTCTAGTAAACGGGAATATGCTTCTGAATGGCGAAATTCGCATTCTGCAAATGTAGAACCAAGACCATTTAATTCTGGTTTTGGCATATGCGTATAGAGATTTCCCCAGAAAGTTTTGACAGAAACTTCTATTTGTGCAATTGCCAAAAGTGCATTTTTTATAGCGTTTTGCTCGTGAGGTTCTAGTTGAGATTGAAAATCTTGAACATCTGCTGTAAAATCTACCTCGGAATGTACCCAAAAAGATTTGTTGATAGCATCCACGAATTGCATTACTTCAGGATATTCAAAAGGTTTGTAGGAAATGCGTTTATCAAAAAGACCCATGCTTGTGTATATTAAAAAATTATAAAAAAAAATGTAAACAACTGAAAATAAAAATATTACGAAATAAAATGATTCTTTTTTATGAAAAATATTTAGTTTCCCGTCCGAATACAAAAGTAGGCAAACGAGACTGCATTTGAAAGGAAGAAATATTAAATCACTGATTTGTAGCCTAAAAAGTTTTCCACAATCGCGCCAAAGCACGCATAGAAAGTAAATTTTAAACTTAAAATTTAAAAATCCCATTAATAGTAAGAAAAAATTTAAACGATTTTTCTACATAGTACTACATCCAGTGTTTACACGTTAAACAGCCATTAAATTTTGGGTATAAAATCTTTGTATGTTGATCTTGGTTTTTTCTAAGGTCCAGCAGAAAATAGTATATTCAGACCAGGATAAGGATTTTATAAAGCCGAATATAATTTTGCTTCAAAAAATAGAGGATTGAGTGTAACAAAGCTAAAAATTTTTCTACTTATTTATAAAAGAAATCTAGCTATGCTTGTAATTAAAGACCTTCACAAATCTTATACCACTGGCAAAAGTAGTCTCCACGTTTTAAAAGGTATTAATCTTACTATAAATGAAGGGGAATTTGTTTCCATCATGGGAAGTTCTGGTTCTGGAAAATCTACTTTATTAAATATTATAGGGATTTTAGATGAAAAAGATTCTGGAATCTACAACCTCGATGGTTTGCCAATAGAAGATTTAAACGAAATAAAAGCAGCAGAATATAGAAGTAAATTTTTGGGGTTTGTCTTTCAATCTTTTAATTTGATAGGCTACAAAAATGCATTAGAAAATGTAGCACTTCCACTCTACTATCAAAATATACCAAGAAAAGAGCGGAATGCAATAGCGATGGAATACCTAGAAAAAGTAGGACTTGCGCAATGGGCAACACACCTTCCAAACGAACTTTCTGGTGGACAAAAACAACGTGTAGCCATTGCGAGAGCATTGGTTGCAAATCCAAAAGTAATTCTGGCAGATGAACCAACTGGTGCATTGGATAGCAAAACCACCTTTGACATTATGAAATTATTGCAAGAAATTAATAATGAAGGAAAAACCATCATCGTGGTTACCCATGAAAATGATGTTGCTGCGCAAACAAAAAGAAATGTAGAATTAAAAGATGGCGTGATATTATTTGATCAAATGATTGAGCAAAAAGTGTTGTAATAGAGACGAGAAATAAGATTTAAAAGAAAAAAATGTTTGATTTAGACAGATGGCAAGAGATTTTTGCCTCCATTAGAAGCAATATATTGAGAACGGTACTTTCCGGGTTCACAGTTGCGCTTGGTCTTTACATTTTCATTGTACTTTTTGGAATTGGAACTGGCTTACAAAACGCATTTACAGAAGGCTTTGCAAGAGATGCCACCAATTTAATAGGAATTTACACAGGAAAAACGACTATAGCTTATGATGGCTTGCAAACGGATAGAAGCGTAATTTTGAAAAATCAAGATTTTGAAGATGTCGTAAATAATAATAAAGAAAATGTAGAATTTTCTGCACCAACATACAGAGTTGGAATGACCGTAAAATATGGCAACGAAAGTGGTACCTATCAAATAGTTGGAACTTCTGGCGACGAAAAGATGATAGAAAACCGACAATTAGTTTCAGGTAGATATGTGAATGCAGGAGATATCAACCGAAGATTGCCAGTTGCAGTAATTGGCAGAATGGTGCAAAGAGATTTAATCAAGAATGGAAGCCCAATTGGGAAAGAACTAGCCTTAAATGGAACAATATTTAAGGTGATTGGTGTTTTTTCTGACGAAGGAGGTGGAGATTGGGAAGAGCGAATGATATCTGTGCCTATTTCTACATTACAACAATTAAAAAAAGGATCAGACACAATTAATAGTATCCAATTAACTTATAATCAAGATCTTTCACCAGAACAAGCCATTGCTTTTGGAGATAAATTGGAAAAAGAATTGAAGGCAAAATTAAAAGTTTCTCCAGATGATGAAAATGCCGTTCGGATAAGAAACAATGCAGAAAACACCAAAGACACCTTTGCTTTTCTGGCGATATTGACGCTAATAGTTGGTTTTATAGGTATCGGAACATTGCTCGCAGGTATTATAGGCATCAGCAACATCATGGTGTACATTGTGAAAGAGCGAACGAGAGAAATAGGTGTAAGAAAAGCCATCGGTGCAAAACCAAGAAGTATTGTAGCATTAATAATACAAGAAAGTGTGGTGATAACGGTAATTTCTGGTATTGTGGGAGTTGGTTTGGCTGTTCTCACGCTGTTTTTAATCGGAGATAGTTTAGAAAAATATTTTATAAAAGATCCAAGTGTTGGATGGGGAATGATTTTCGTTGCGTTTTTTCTCCTTGTATTGGCAGGTTTAATCGCAGGATTTGTACCAGCATACAGAGCAAGTAGGATAAAACCGATAGAAGCGTTGCGTACAGAATAATCTTCAATAGCGAAAGGAGCTTTAACAAAATTATGGCAGATAAGAAATTGAATAGGTAGAATTAGTAAAGAGATAAAGTTAAATCATTAAAATACACAAAGTCCACTTCGGGGATTTAGGGGAATGAATATAATATTTAAAAAAGATACGTGGCAAGAGATTTATTACTCGTTGAGAGAGAATAAACTTCGAACTTTTCTAACCATGATTGGCGTTGGTTGGGGCATGTTTTTATACGTTTCTTTGCTCGGTGCTGCAAAAGGAATGGAAAATGGTTTTGATAAAGCTTTCTCGGGTTTCGCTACCAATTCTATTTTCCTATGGGCACAAAATACCAATATTCCTTACGCTGGTTTTCCTAAAGGTAGAGAAATGCAATTGAGATTGAATGATATAGATCTTCTAATCTCCAAAATCCCACAGATAGATTACATTTCACCACAAAATTCGCGGGGAAATTTCGGTAGCGCAGGCGAACAAATGTCTAGAGATGGAAAATCTGCCACCTATACTTTAACGGGCGATTTACCAATTGGTAACAAAATTTCAGAGAAAAAATTAACTTTTGGCAGATATTTGAATGATGCAGATATTTCTGGAAGCAAAAATGTAATCGTCATTGGACAAGATATTTATGAAAACTTCTTTGATGCGAAAAAGAACGAAGATCCACTCGGAAAATCTGTGAATGTAAAAGGCACTTTTTTTCAAGTGATTGGCGTTTTCAATGTGAAAAGAGCCGGACCAATGGGTGGAAATGACACCTCTTTCATACCTTTAAGTACCTACAACAATATGTACAATCAAGGAGATAAACTCACCGTTTTTTCTATCGTTAGCAAGCCAGATGCAGATTTAAAAATAGTAGAAGACCGCGTAAAAGAAGTATTAAAAGAAAAATATAAAGTCTCTCCAGAAGATACCAATGCATTTGGAAGTTTTAATTTAGGTAAAGAATTTTTGAAATTAACAGGATTTCTAACCGGTATGCAATTATTAACAATTATAGTTGGTACTTTAACTATTTTAGCAGGCGTTATCGCGATATCCAATATATTATTGATCACCGTGAAAGAACGAACCAAAGAAATAGGAATTCGCCGAGCATTGGGCGCAAAACCCGCGGAAGTAAGAAACCAAATATTATTGGAAAGCGTTGTGATCACCCTCACATCGGGAATTTTAGGATTTATTGTTGGGCTATTATTATTAATGGGTTTAGATGCTGCAACGCAAAATCAAGATGAATTTCCATTTTACAATCCAACCATCAATTATTTAAATGTAGTAGGAGCGATGTCCGTCATGGTGATTTTAGGATTAATAATTGGTATGATACCCGCACAAAGAGCTGTGAGTGTGAGACCGATAGAAGCTTTGAGAAGTGAATAATTAATTTTAAATATATGAATTAGGTGCTTTTAGATTAAATAAAATTCATCATTAATTCCAAAAAAGATTAAAAGCAATAGAACGTAGAAAAGAAACTGCAGTTTCGAAAAAATAGAAAAAACTAAACTATGGAACAGAAAAAGAAAAAATTTACATTAAAGAAAGCCATTTATATTTTCCTTGGGCTTATACTTTTGGGGGCAATCGTAATGGGAATTAGCTATTTCATTAAATCAAATTCCACAAAATCTGAATTATTCCTCACCAAAAAACCAACCATAGAAAATATGGAAGACAAAGTAATGGCAACCGGAAAAATTGTACCCAACCAAGAAATTGAAATTAAACCCAACCTTTCTGGTATCATCGATAAAATTTTGGTGAAGGAAGGAGATAAAGTTTCTGCCGGACAATTGATAGCAACTATTAAAATTGTGCCCGTCATCGCTAATGTGAATGGTGCTCAACAAGAAGTAAACAATGCAAATTTGCAGATAAGCAATGCACAATTAAATGTTGCCAATCAGCAAAAACAATTTGCGATGCAAGAAAGTCTATACAAACAAGGCGTAATTTCTAAACAAGAATACCTTAATTCTCAACAGCAATTGCAATCTACACAAATACAAGTGAGAAACGCAAACCAACAACTTCAAACTGCCAAAAATAATCTGCAAATTGCAAGAACTGGAGTTACACCAGCACTACAAGGTTTGGCCACAACACAAATTAGAAGCAAAACTGCAGGTACCGTTTTAGAAGTACCCGTAAAAATTGGATACCAAGTAATTGAGGCAAATTCTTTCAACGCAGGTACTACAATTTGTACCATCGCAGATCTAAGTTCTCTTATATTTGAAGGAGAAATTGATGAAGCACAAGCAGGAAAATTAAAAGAAGGGATGAATATGAATATCGTAATTGGCGCTCTTCAAAACAAAACTTTCCCTGGAAGAGTAACGATGATTGCACCAAAAGGTAAAGATTTAAACGGAACCATAAAATTCCCGGTAGAAGGAGATGTTTTCAATCCTACAAGCGAATTCATCCGTGCAGGATTTTCTGCAAATGGGGAAATCGTACTAAGCTCTAAGAAAAATGCACTGCTTTTAGATGAATCATTAATTCAATATGAAAAGAAAGGAGGCAAAGATGTTTCTTTTGTAGAAGTGAAACAAGCAGACGGAAGTTTTAAAAAACAGAATGTAAAATTAGGATCTAGTGATGGTATAAAAGTTGAAATTCTCGGCGGACTATCCAAAGATTCTGAAGTGAAAGTTTGGAATCCATCTGATAAAGACAAAGAAGAACTCAAGGAGAAAAAAGATAAATAAAATTTTCAATTTATAATGAAAGGTCCCAGAAATTTCTGGGATTTTTTTTTACATTATTTTGGAAAACCAGTTTTTTATTTATTTAAATCTACCTTATTTTTGAACTAAATTACCCATGCTTCCTATCACCTATCATCCAATTTACAAACATCCGCTGCCAGAAAATCACAAATTTCCCATGTTGAAATATGATCTTCTTCCGCAGCAGATTCTGCTTCATGGCATCGCAGAGGAAACAGATTTCTTTGAGCCAAATCCTGTAGATTTAGCCCACGTTTTAGCAATTCATGAGAAAGAGTATGTAAATTCTTTATTAAATTACACTTTAGATGCAAAAGCACAACGCAAAATAGGATTTCCACTTTCTGCAGCATTGGTAGAACGGGAATTGAGAATTGCCCAAGGCACAATTTCTGGTTGCGAAATGGCTATGCAAGCCGGCGTTGCCTTCAATATTGCGGGTGGCACACATCATGCGTTTTCCAATTGTGGAGAGGCTTTTTGTATGCTAAATGACCAAGCAATAGCTGCTAAATATATCTTGAATAAAAAATTGGCTACCAAAATCCTGATCGTAGATTTAGATGTGCACCAAGGAAACGGTACTGCAGAGATATTTCAAAATGAAGCTAAGGTTTTCACTTTTTCTGTGCATGGTAAAAATAATTACCCTTTTAGAAAAGAAATTTCCGATATGGATATCGCATTGGAGGATAAAACTGCTGACGAAGAATACCTAAAAATCATCAAAGAATTTGTACCAAAATTAATAGCACAGCAGAAACCAGATTTTATATTTTATCTAAGCGGAGTAGATATTTTGGCTACAGATAAATTGGGTAAATTAGGTTGCAGCATAGAAGCTTGTAGAAAGCGAGATGAGATTGTACTTTCCCTTTGCAAAAAGCACGAAATTCCTGTACAAGTAAGTATGGGAGGAGGCTATTCTCCAGAAATAAAAACGATTGTAGATGCACACTCCAATACATTTCGTGTAGCTTCAGAAATTTATTTCTAGATTGTATTCTTAATTTTCATTTAAAATCTTCCTAAAATACCTAATTCCAATCCCTTTAATTTTTCCACTTTTTTCACCTGCATTGTCCGCGAATTTTTTTTTGGCTTTTGTTTCGAAGCGGATTTTAAAATGCTCACCAAAAGGTTTTAGCATTGTGCATTTTTAATGATGAAAAAAACTATCTTTATCCCAAATAATCATTAAATAAAATAGATGAAAAAACTACTATTCCTAAGCCTTTGCACCCTATTTAGTTTGAATTTGCTCGCGCAAAAATATGATGATAAAGTGAGCATAGATGTGCAAAAAATAGACGCTGAAGAATTTTATAAAATTCAAAACAAAGGTTGGGTTATTTTGGACCAAGAAAACGGCATGAAAGATCTTGCTAATTTTTCTAATAAAAACTATGTGCTTTATCTATCTCTAAATTGCAAAACAAACTCCGACACTCCGCCGAGCTTTTTGGTAGAATACAATGGCAACTATGGCGATAAAGAATGGGGAGGGCTAGATTTCGCTTCCTCTAGATCGGGTGATTTTCAGAAGATATCATTTTTCGTGGATGCAAAAGAAGTGGAAAATCCATTCGTGAAAATGAGCGACAAAAAGATAGAGAGTTTTAAAGAAATACTGAAAAAAGGGAAAACCCTAACGATAAAATTCTACAATACAGAATTCAACCCAAATACGGGCAAAGACGAATTAAAAATAAACCGAGAATTGAGTTTTGAATTAAAAAACAGCCAACTAGTGGATGTTCCTACTTATTGCAAAGAAGAAAATAACGATGCTGTAGAGACATCTGTAGCGGAATAATTTATTTTATCTTAACCAAAAAAAAGCACAATTTCTAAATTTAGAAATTGTGCTTTTTTTGTTGATTTATAAAGTTTGAAAAAACTTAATCTGCCATCACTTCACCATCTTTTCTGTAGGTGAATTTTCCGTAGATGTGTCTTCTTGCAAAGCGACTTGGCGAATCTGCATTCACCATTTTGATATAGGTATTTCTTGGTACACCAATGTACTCAAACATTTTCCCGTTCAAATGCTGAACTTTTAAGATAGATTTTTCTAAATGAAAATCTTGAATAATAGAAGTTGTGATGGTTTCTGTATATTCTTCTTTATATTTTTCTTGCGTTTCTGGGTTGATGCTTACAAGAAAATGATATGCTTCTATCACAGATTTGCTGGTTTCTTCTGCCTGCAATTTACCTTCCTCATCATTGATAAATTTATCTGGATGAGAATCTTTCATCGTATTTCTATAGATGGTTTTCAGCTCTTTCAAAGTTGCAGTTTTGTCTACACCAAGTAGTTTTCTATGTTCGCCAATTCTTTTCATTCGTAAATTTTATTGTTCTTATTTGTCAATTGGAATCGCATCATCATAATTACATTTGCTTATTATGTTAATTAACAGCGATTTCAAGTACAGAAATTTAATTATTAATTCAAATATTTACCTATAAATATTCGAGGTGCAAAAGTACAATTTCTTATATACATTCATTGCTGAAGTTTATCATAGAAATACTTAAGCTTGCACTATCACTTTTCTCTCCAATATTACATTTTTAATAAGCAAAACAGCATTTAAAAATAAAAGTAAAAAATTGAGCGAAGTTAGGATGCTGAATTTTATGGTGGCAAGTCTGCTTCGTTCTTCTGCAGTTCCCAAAATAAAAGTTTTTTCCAATGTTTTGGAAATCTGATTGGTATTTTTTGTCAAAATCGTACTTTGTTCAAGATTACTGTTGGATTGTAGCACAAACCAAAGCGAAATAATAATGATGGTAGAAACGGTGATAATGCCTTGCAACCATCTTGCTTTGGTTACATATTTACCTTCGCTAACTGCAGAAAGTGCGATGCCAATAAATAATATTATTAATAATAAGAAAGCGTATTTTTCCATTGTTGCAAAGATAGAAATTAACGAATAATATTTTAGTTTTAATTCACAACCAATTAAATATTACCGCTCCGCTATTTTCTTTTCTTCACCATTTGAAATAAAATCAGACCCAGACCAACTCCTACTCCTCCAATCAATGCGTTTTTGGTATTTTTAGAAATTTCTGGAATTGCCATTTCACCATATATTCTGTGCGGTTCATTGGATGCATGCATAATGTTTCCGTTCGTATTTGTATCTGCATTCTCTTTCATTGATAATCTTAAAACTGCAGAAGCAGTATTGATGATTGCTTTTGGGAAGATGCCATACAAAACTTTCATCACTGCAGCATAATTATCTGTGATGATTTGCTTTCTTGGATTTTTTGCTGCTGCTACCATTTGCGCCGCCAAATCTCTAGGATCTGTAGAAAATGGTGGAATTTTGAAATCTAAACCAGAATATTTTGCAGAATGCAGATTTCCCGTAGATTTTTGAATACTCGGATACAAACCAACCACATGAATATTCGGTTCGTTGCTTAGTTCGCCTTGCAAACCTTCTACCATCCCACGAATTCCAAATTTTGTACTAGAATAAGCTGTAGAATAAGGTGCAGGCATAAAACCACCGATAGAAACATTATTAATCAGTACTCCGTCTTTTTGTTTTTTAAAAATTGGCAAAACGGCGTGCGCACCATGCATATAACCCAATAAATTTGTTCTCACCAATTGATCCATGGCTTCTGTAGGCACATCTTCGAACTTTCCGCTTGCCATTACGCCAGCATTATTCACCCAAAAATCTATTCTACCATTAAATTGCAGTGCTTTTTCTGCCAAATTTTTCACCTCGTCTGCATTAGAAACATCGGTAGAAACTCCGAGCGCCACTACACCCAAATCGTGGCAAAGAGAAACGGTTTCATCTAAACCTTCCTGACCTCTTGCTGCAACTACTACATTGCAACCTTCTAGTGCAAATGCTTCTGCTGCTGCACGTCCTACTCCACTTGTTCCGCCAGTTATTACTACTGTTTTACCTCTTAAAGATTGTATATTTTCCATAATTATATTATTAAAATTTCAAATATTTTCGAATTAATTTTCAAAAATTTAGATGCTGTATAATTACTATTTTAAGATTGAAAAATATTATAGAGTTTGATTAAATATTTATAGCAAATAATTTCATCCTATTTTGCTATACCATTCCTCCATTCACAGGTATTACTTGTCCAGAAATCCATTTAGATTCATCGCTTGCTAGAAATTGTGCAACTTTTGCGATATCACTTGGTTCGCCCAATCTTTTGAAAGTATTTTGATTGGTAAGAAATTCAATTTGCTCTTCGGATTTTCCATTAAAAAAAAGTTCTGTACTTGTTGGTCCTGGCGCAATTGCATTTATGGAAATTCCTCTGCCTATTTCCTTCGCATATATTCTCGTCATTTGCTCTACAGCTGCCTTGGTCGCGGAATACAAAGTGTAAGTTGGCAACATCATTTTAGTAGTACTGGAAGATAGATTGATAATGAATCCATTGTCTGCTAGTTTAGAAAAACATTCTTGCAAAGTATTGAAAGTTCCTTTCACATTAATATCAAACATTTTGGTGTAATCTGCTTCCGTTAGATCTTTCAAAGGTTTTGTCACCATTACACCAGCATTGTTGATGAGCACATCTATTTTCCCGTAATGTGAAATTGCTACATCAAACATTGCAGTAACTTCGGCTTTTTTGCTCACATCCGCTTTTATAGCAATCGCTTTTCCGCCTGCTTTCTCAATTTCTGAAACCGTTTCTAATGCACTTTCTTCACTATTAGCATAATTAACAATAATATTATTGCCTTTTCCGCCAAATTGCAGCGCTATTTCTTTACCAATACCACGAGAAGCTCCCGTTATCAAGATAACTTTTTGCATATTTTACAATGTTAATATTAATCCCATTCTGCTAAAAACTCATCTAAAAAATTCAACATAAACTGATGCCTTTTTTCTGCCATTTCTTTACCTTTTTCGGTGTGCATCATGTCTTTTAACAGCAATAATTTTTCGTAGAAATGATTGATGGTTGTTCCGTTGGATTTTTTGTATTCTTCTTTGTTGAATTTTGTAACGGGCAGAATTTCGGGATCGTACAAAAGATTATTTTTGAAGCCGCCGAAATGAAATGTTCTCGCAATACCGATTGCTCCAATTGCATCCAGACGATCTGCATCTTGTATAATCTGCAATTCTATTGGGATATTATCGCCCACTTCTTCCCTATTTTTAAAAGAAATATTCTTGATACTGTACAAAACATCTATAATAAAATCTTCGGTGCAATTTTGAGTTTCTAAAAAATCTCTAGAGATTTCCAGCGCTATATTTTCATCACCATTGTGGAATTTTGCGTCGGCAATATCATGCAGTAAGGCAGAAATTTCTACCAATAAGGTATCACAATCTTCTTCCGCTGCTATTTTTTTTGCGTTTTTGTACACGCGTTCTATATGAAACCAATCATGCCCTGCTTCGGCGTTTTTTAGTTTTTCTTTTACGAATTGTATGGTATTTTCTGTGATGGACATTGGGAAAAAATATTAATTTTGAATTGATTCTAACATTTGAAAAATTGCAGAGCTTGCGCCCCGACTTGATGATTATTATTTTAATCTTTTTTGAATCATCGAACCACTTCGTTAGGTTTGAGTGAAGCTCTTTTTATAATTTTTTTGTAGAAAAATAGTATAAAAAAGCGGGAACGGAAGGCGGATAATGGCGCCCAAAATATTTTAAATAATATCTGCCAACTTTGGCAAACCTTTCTGCGAACCTCGCTCTGCACTAGCCTTTAAAGAAACTTTGTTGCCAAATTTCACACAATCATCTATAGAATTTTGGTGGCACATTGCAACCGTGAAACCTGCTACAAAAGCATCGCCCATTCCCATTGTGTATACAATTTCTGAGGGTTCGTTTCTGTGGTATTTCATCTCTGTACCATCAAAATAAGTGGTAGAACTGGCGTCGTCTCTCACAAATAATTTATTAGGATATTGATGCAAAATTTCGTCTTTTGTACCGATGCCAAATATCGTCTCCAACTCAGAGCTTTTTGCGACAATAAAATCTATTTTATCCAATATTTCTTTGCTGATTTTCTTCGCAGGTGCTGCATACAAACCAACTTTTACGTTGTTCAGTTTCGCTAAGTTAACTGCAAATTCTATTGTTTCTATCGGAATTTCCAATTGGAGAAGTATAACATCTGCAGTGTCAAAATATTTTTCTGCGTCTTTTATATGGTTTTTATTCAGCTCATTATTGGCTGCAGGAACTACAATTATTGTATTTTTATTCTCTGCCGCTGTTACATATGCTGCGCCAGTTGCGACTTCTTCGCATTCATAAACAAAGGCTACATTCACGCCTTCATCTTTCAAATTTCGCAGCACTTGTTGGCCAAAAGGATCCATACCAACTGCTCCTACAAAGTATACACTTGCGCCCAATCTTGCAGCTGCAACAGCTTGATTGGCACCTTTTCCACCAAAAAAACTTTGCACATTGGTTGCCATAATGGTATCATTCTGCGCTGGATAATGAGGAACGTTTAAAACTAAATCTATGGAAGAACTTCCAATAACGATTATTTTTGGTTGGTCTGAATTAAATTTCATATTCTATCAATTACAAAAACAAATATAGCCGTTTTTATATTAAATATCAATATCGTCCTAAACGTTTAAATAAAAATGTAAAAAAAGAGGGTAAAGTTTAGTATCTCAAAGTATCTTTGAGTTGCACAACAAAACCTTTCCC
>NZ_JABSNO010000001.1 GCF_013294015.1 Frigoriflavimonas asaccharolytica | reverse complement strand
AATCTTATTTACTTCTTCAAATTTTACAATATCAAAATGGTCTACTAAAAACTCTGGGAGTAATAATTTCAAGATTTCAGTTTCGTTTAGCATCCCACAAATTTACTACTTCATTTTAATTTCTCCCCAAGTTTTGAGACTGATCCTGAAAAGGATTAATTACCGAGGCTAAAAAAAATAGATACGAATTCTTGAAATTTTTAATTTGATTCTCATCAAAAACTATTTCCTCAAGAATTGCTTCAATTAAAAAATGTACTTTTAGTTAGCTCTATTTGCTAGATTTCATTTTGTTTTACTCAAATTTACCTTACTTTTGAAGTACAAATTTTATAATATGATTTCCGTTAAAGATGCTGTTTCAATTGTAAACTCAAATATTCCACCTTCAAAAGAAACTGAACTTCCCTTATTAGAAGCATTAAATTTCTGTTTGGCAAAAGATGTAATTTCCGAAATCAACATGCCACCTTTTCGGCAATCTGCAATGGATGGTTTTGCTTTGAATATTCACGAAAGTCTTGTTTATTATTTAATTGGAGAAATAAAAGCAGGAGATTCTCACAAAATTGAATTGAAATCAGGTGAAGCCATAAAAATATTTACCGGAGCTGCTGTTCCAGATTCTGCAAATGCCGTAATGCAAATTGAAAAAACAGTTTTAACCAACGAAATTTTAGAATTAAAAGAACCCATTCTTTTAGAAACCAATATCCGACCTTTAGGTGAGCAAATTAAAAAAAATGAAATCGCACTTTCTAAAAATAACATTTTAAATGCTGCAGCAATCGGATTTTTAGCTGGATTGGGAATTACAAAAGTTTCTGTTTACAAAAAACCAAGTGTCGGAATTTTAGTTACAGGAAATGAACTTGTAAAACCCAGAAATGATCTTGAATACGGAAAAATTTACGAAAGCAATTCCATCATGTTGCAAGCTGCTTTGTTAGATTCAGGTTTCAAAAATATCAACACCTACAATGTTGATGATGATTTTTTAAATACTAAAAATAGCATAGAAAAAGCATTAACCGAAAATGATATAATCTTAATTTCTGGAGGAATTTCCGTTGGAGATTACGATTTTGTAGAAGCTGCATTAGCAGAATTAAAAGTGGAAACATTATTTTATAAAGTCAATCAAAAACCCGGAAAACCTCTTTTGGCAGGGAAAATTGAAGATAAATTAATCTTTGCTCTTCCCGGAAATCCTGCGGCAAGTTTAACTTGTTATTACATTTATGTAAAACCTATTTTAAATCAAATTTCTGGAATTTCTAATAAAGAAAACGCTGTTTTGCAAAAGCAATTATCTCATGATTTTGCGGTAAATAATACAAGAAGTCAGTTTTTGAAAGCTAATTTTATAGATAATGAAATTTCGGTTTTATCGCATCAAGCTTCTTCTATGTTGAATACTTTTGCACTTTCCAATTGTTTAATCCATCTACCAGAAGGAAATTATGAACTAAAAAAAGGTTCAAAAGTTAGTATTTATCTTATTTAAGAATTCTAGTTTCGTTATCTTTGACAAAGTATAACGAAATAAATCCGCCTTGAAAATTAAAAGTAAAATTTGGATAGAAACCGAAAATGGAATTTTATTGAGTGAAGGTCGTGTACAATTGCTCAAAAAAATCGATGAAATGGGTTCTTTAAATAAAGCTTCAAAAGCGCTAAACATTTCCTATCAAAAAGCTTGGCGTCTAATTGACGAAGTAAGCAAAACCACAAAAAAACCTCTAATAGAAACAAAAATTGGCGGTGCAAAAGGTGGCGGAACTATTTTAACACCTTATGGAAAATCGCTTATTACCATTTTTGAAACCATCAATAAAGATTGCTGGAAGTTTCTAGACGAACAGTTAAAAAAACACGATTTATGTTAGTTTCAGAGATTTTGAATTCGCCTTGGTTACTGCTAATTTTGCCAATCGTTGCCTTTTTATACGCAAGTGTTGGTCATGGTGGAGCAAGTGGATATTTGGCTTTGATGAGTTTGTTTGCGTTGCCAATGACATTTATGAAACCAACCGCATTAATCTTAAATATTTTGGTTTCTGGCATTTCATTTTACTTTTATTATAGAGAAAATAATTTTAAATGGAAACTCTTTTATCCATTTGCAATTTCTTCGATTCCCTTCTCATTTTTAGGCGGATTTTTAACAGTAGATTCTAAATTGTACAAAATTATTTTAGCAACTTTACTTTTATTTGCCGTTTTCAGATTGTTGGATTTATTTGGAAAAGAGAAAGAAAATTTGAAAGAAATCAACATTCCTTTTGCGCTATTGATTGGAGCAATTATCGGGTTTTTATCTGGATTAATCGGCATTGGTGGCGGAATTGTATTAAGTCCGGTTTTGCTTTTATTAGGTTGGGCAAATATGAAACAAACAGCCGCAGTTTCGGCACTTTTTATATTTGTAAACTCTATTTCTGGGATTTTCGGTTTTCTTTCAAAAGGAGGCGAAATTCCCGCATCTTCTACTCTATTAATCGGAATTGTGTTTGTTGGCGGTTTTTTTGGAGCGTATTATGGAAGTAAAAAATTTAATAATAAAGTCTTGCGAAATATTCTCGCCTTCGTTTTAGGAATTGCAATTTTAAAATTATATACCATCTAATGAAACATATTTCTGCATACATTTTGGCTGGTGGAAAAAGTTCTCGAATGGGTTCGGATAAAGGATTGTTGCCTTTAAATGAAACTACATTTATCGAACATATTGTAAAAGCATTGCAAGGATCTTCCATTAAAAATATTACAATTGTTTCCTCAAATAAAGATTATGATTTTTTAAATTGTAATAGAATTGAAGATATTTATCCAGATAAAGGTCCAGTTGGTGGAATTTTCACAGCATTATCTCATTCAAAAACGGAACAGAATTTAATTTTAAGTGTAGATATTCCATTAATTTCTGTGGAAATTATCAATTGGTTGATTGAAAACATTGACGAAGAAAAGCAAATAACTCAAGTGAAAATTTTGGATAAAACAAGTCCGTTAGTTGCAGTTTATAATAAAAATACGGCTTCAATTTTTGAGGAAAATTTAATTAAAAATCAATTAAAATTAATGAAAATTGTAGAAAATATTCCAAATAAAACAATAGAAGTTCCGGAAAATTGGTGCAAATTTTTACAAAATATCAATACAAAAGAAGACTATCAAAATTTAATAAAATGACGATAACAGCAAAATATTTCGGCTTAATTGCAGATTTTACGAAGGAAATTGAAGAAGAATTCACTATTGAAAAATCAGATTTTTCAACAGAAGATTTATTGAATGATTTGAAACAAAAATACAGCGAATTGCAAGAAACTTCTTTTGTAATTGCAGTAAATAAAAATATTACTTCAGAAAATTTAAACTTAAAAAATAACGATATTATCGCATTATTACCACCTTTTGCAGGCGGATAAATAGTATACAATGGAACATTCTAAACGATATTCACGGCAAATTGTACTTCCAGAAATTGGAAGCGATGGTCAGCAAAAATTACAAAACGCAAAAGTTTTGATTATTGGTGTTGGTGGTTTGGGTTGCCCTGTTTTGCAAATATTGGCTGCTTCTGGAGTTGGAAATTTGGGAATTGTAGATGGCGATATTGTAGATGAAAGCAATTTGCACCGTCAAATTTTGTTTAATATAAATGATTGTGGAAAACTGAAAGTTGATGTTGCAATAGATGCTATTCTAAAAATGAATTCAGAAATAAAAATGGATATTTATTCTGAATTTATTAATGAAAGTAATATTTTTGAGATTGCAAAAAACTACGATATTCTTGTGGATTGCACGGATTCCATCGAAACCAGATATTTAATCAACGACATTGCAGTTTACCTCAACAAACCGATGATTTACGCTTCTATTCATAAATTTGAAGCACAGTTGAGCGTTTTTAATTATAAAAACGGTGCAACTTATCGATGTTTATTTCCAGAAAAAGAAAGTGAAACTATTCCAAATTGTGTCACGACTGGAGTTTTAGGAGTTTTACCAAATACTTTGGGAATGTTGCAAGCAACAGAAGTTTTAAAAATACTATTAGGAATTGGTTCAGTTTTTTCGGAGAAACTGCTTCTTTATAATTCTTTAGAAATGTCATTTAATGAGATTGAATTTACTAAAAATAAAGAACAATTTGAAATTGGTTTTGAAAACGGAAAACAATTAATTCAAAATAAAAAACAAAATTTAGAATTGAATAAAATCGATTTTTTAGAAAAATGTTTGGATGAAAATTTCAAAATTATTGATTTAAGGGAGGATCACGAATTGCCAAAATTAAATTATAATTCAGTCATCAATATTCCATTTTCAGAAATTGAGAAACATCAAAATGAATTCGAAAAAATTCAAAAAATTGTACTTTTTTGTCAGAGTGGAATTCGCAGTAAAAAAGCATTAGAACTATTTATAAATAAAGGTTTTACCAATGTTTATCATTTGCAAAATGGCATTCAATCTTTACATTTAGAAAATTAATTATGGAGAAAAAAACTATAAAAAAATCATTCACTCAAGGTGCAATTGCTGCAGAATTTATTGGAAATTCTATTGCAAAACACCAAAACAAAACATCCATTGGTGCGCACAATATTTTTTTAGGTCAAGTTCGTGCAGATGAAATTGAGGGAAAAATAGTTTCTGCGATAGAATATTCTGCTTACGAAGAAATGGCAGAGCAAAGTTTTTATGAAATAAGAGAAGCTGCTTTCGAAAAATATGATCTAACGTGTTTGCATATTTACCACAGTTTAGGATTGGTGAAAACGGGAGAAATCTGCTTATTCGTGTTTGTTTCTGCACCAAGAAGAAAGGTGGTTTATAAAGCTTTAGAATTTTTAGTAGAAGAAATTAAAGAAAAAGTTGCCATTTTCGGCAAAGAAATATTTGAAGACGAAACTTATACTTGGAAAAAGAATTCTTAAAAATGTCCGTTTTTACAAACACACAATTATTTGCCACAATATTGTCATTCCGTAGGAATCTCAACGTTTTGATAAAGGGTAATTTAGATTCCTACGGAATGACAGAAAAATGTTTAAAAAACTTTTAATTATAAATCACGGACAATTTCAAAATAAAAATTATGGTAGATATCACACATAAAATTACAACACAAAGAACTGCAACGGCTCTAGCTATTGTAAAAGTGGGAAATCCCGCAACAATTCAAGCGATAAAAGATAAAACCGTTCCAAAAGGTGATGTTTTGGAAGTGGCAAGAACTGCAGGATTATTTGCGGTGAAAAATACATCCAACGCAATTCCCGATTGTCATCCTTTGCCAATAGAATTTACGGCAATTTCCTACGAAATTTTAGAAATGGAAATTCATATAGAAATTACGGTAAAAACGATTTACAAAACTGGTGTTGAAGTGGAAGCGATGCATGGAGCGAGTATTGTGGCTTTGACAATGTATGATATGCTGAAACCTATCGATAAAAATGTAGAAATTTCTACCGTTAAATTATTGCACAAAAAAGGCGGAAAATCTGATTTTAATGATGCTAAAAGTTTAAATTTAGAGGTTGCCGTAATTGTTTGTTCGGATAGTGTTTCTAAAGGAAAAAAAGAAGATAAAGCTGGAAAAGTAATTACTTCTAAATTGAATACATTAGGTTTGGAAGTTGCCAATTATATCATCATTCCAGATGAATTGACGGAGATTCAAAGTGCTGTAAATCAATTCAATAAAGATAAAATAGACCTCATCATTTTAACTGGCGGAACTGGTTTATCGAACAGAGATATTACACCAGAAGCAATAATTCCGATGCTCGATAGAAGAATTCCAGGAATTGAAGAAGCCATCAGATCTTACGGTCAAAACCGAACGCCTTATGCAATGCTTTCGCGAAGTGTTGTTGGTTTTATTGGCTCAACTTTGGTGATTGCTTTACCCGGTTCTACAAACGGAGCAAGCGAATCTATGGATGCAATTTTTCCTGCGGTTTTACATTTATTTAAAATATTGAATGGCTTTAATCACGGAAAATAATATGCTTAAAATAGAAGATTTACACGGTAGAGTTCACGATTATTTACGAATTTCAATTACAGAAAATTGTAATCTTCGTTGCACCTATTGTATGCCTGCAGAAGGAATAAATCTGACGCCAAAAGCGCACATTATGACGGCAAATGAAATAGAAACTATCTCAAAAACATTTGTAGAATTGGGTGTCAAAAAAATCCGTTTAACTGGTGGAGAACCTTTGGTGCGAAAAGATGCACGAGATATTATCGAACGTTTGGGAAAATTGGGAACAGAACTGACGATTACTACAAACGGTTTGCTCGTTCATGAATATATTAAAACCTTTAAATCTGCGGGAATTTCTTCATTAAATATCAGTTTAGATACTTTAAATAAAGAAAAATACAAGCAAATTACAAGACGTGATCATTACGATGCTTTATGGAAAAACATCAATCTTTTAATGGAAAATAATTTTGAAGTTAGAATTAATGTTGTTTTAATGAAAGGTTTCAAC
The DNA here is from genome assembly GCF_013294015.1 of Frigoriflavimonas asaccharolytica. Lineage (GTDB taxonomy): Bacteria > Bacteroidota > Bacteroidia > Flavobacteriales > Weeksellaceae > Frigoriflavimonas > Frigoriflavimonas asaccharolytica. The sequence continues at coordinate 285,595 of NZ_JABSNO010000001.1, read as the reverse complement.
GACTCGGAAATTATAAATTTTATTAATTTAACTAAAAACCTCAACATTCAAATTCGGTTTATAGAATTTATGCCTTTTAATGGAAATCAATGGGACAAATCGAAATTGGTGACTTATGCGGATATTTTAGAATTGGTTCAAAACAATTTTCAGGCAGAAAATATTCTTCGAATACAAGACAAACCAAACGATACTGCTAAAAATCATAAAATTAAATCTTACGTCGGAAGTTTCTCTGTCATCAGTTCTGTAACCAATCCGTTTTGTGGAACTTGCAACAGAATAAGATTAACTGCCGATGGAAAATTAAAAAATTGTTTGTTTTCCAACACCGAAAACGCGCTCTTAGATACCTTGAGAAAGGGCGAAAGCATTTTACCATTAATTGAAAAAAATATTAAATCTAAATTTCCTGTTCGTGGTGGAATGAAATCTGACGAAGAATTTCAAAACCCAGAATTATTTTCTAAAAATAGAAGCATGATAAAAATCGGCGGATAATTTCTATATATTTCGATTAATCTGGCCATTTTTATGATAAGATTATCAGACCACAAACGATGAATTTTATAAATATCTAATGCTCTCATTCTGCATAAGTTCGCTTTTTTAAATAATTATATTAGCTTTGCACACTTTTTGTACATTATTATCGTTTGTATGAAGTTACTATGTTGAAGTCTTATCTCTCAAAATTTTGCTTGCTTTCTTTATTTCTGTTGAATTCATTTGTCTTCGCACAAAAGGACAAAACCCGTGAAAAAGAAATTGAAGGTGTTGTAATAAATAATAAAAAAATAGAATATAGCAACAAAAAAGAAAATCCTGCTTATGCAATAATGCAAGAAGTATGGAAGCGCAAGCGCAACAACGGACTTTCAAACTACGATACCTACAGTTTTAAAGAATACGAAAAAATTGAATTTGATATCACAAATATTGATAGCGCCTTCATGGATCGTAAAGTTTTTCAAAAATTAGATTTTATCTTCAATTATGCAGATTCTGCAGATAATGGGCAATTGGCGCTTCCGCTTTTTCTGAATGAAGCAATCTACAAAAATCTTGGGCAAAACAAGCCAACAGCGAAAAACAAAAGACTATTGACGGCACAGAAAACCTCTGGATTTCAGCAGAACCAGATAGTTTCTTTGACGGCAAAAAATTTATACCGAGATTTTGATATTTACGATGATACCATTAATTTTTTCGATATCGGTTTCACCAGTCCTGTTTCTAGAAACGGATTTAGCACTTATGATTATCAACTTCAAGATACACTTTTCGTCAATGGGCAAGAATCTTTTAAAATAAAATACGAACCAAAAAGAAAAGATGTACTCGCTTTTGAAGGGTACCTTTACATTTCTACAGAATATTTTGCTGTGGTAGAAGCAACTTTAAGATCAACTAAAAAATTAAATGTAAATTTTGTGAATGGTATTTTCACGCAATTATCTTTTGACAATCCAGATGAAAAAACATTTCTGCGTACAAAATTTACAACGTCTATAGAACTTTCGCCAATATCTAAAGGAAAAAATGCAAAAGGTCTTTTGGCAACACGAACTGTAAATTATTCCGATTACGAATTTAATCCAAAACTAAAACCGGAAGATTTTGAGCAGCGGGAAGAAGAATTGGATCCAGAATTTTATAAAAAAGAAGATGTTTTTTGGGATACTGCCAGAACAGATTCTCTATCTACTAAAGAAAAAGGCATTTATACGATGCTTAATCAACTAGAAGAAACTCCAAGATTTAATAGATTGGTGAAATTATATGAAACCCTAGCTTCTGGATATTATAATGTAGGAAATGCTATAGATTTGGGTAGTGTATATTCAATTTATGGTTTTAATGAAGTGGAAGGTCATAGAATTAGATTGGGAGCAAGAACATATTTCGGAAGAAATGATACATGGAGACTACAGGGTTTTGGTGCCTATGGTTTTAAGGATCAGCAATTTAAATATGGTTTTGAAGGGAAGTGGATGCTTAACAAAATAAATAGATTCACTATTGGTGCAGGCACAAAAAGAGACATCACGCAATTAGGAGTTCAATTAACGAATGACGATGGCGTTTTAAGCAGATCTTTCGCATCTTCTACCGTGTTTGCAAGAGGAGAAAATGCTAGTTTAAGTTCTGTAAATCAAACCAATATTTTCACCTCTGTAGAACCATGGAAAAACTATCAATTGAGAGTAGATGGAACTTTGCAAAGTATAAAATCTGCAAATCCCGTTGCATTCAATTTAAATTATATCTACAATGGAGACCAACTTCGCAAAACTGTGAATGATAGCCATGTGACGGTGAGCTTAATTGCAAGACCGGGCGCAAAATTTTCTACCTACGGTCTAGATCGGTATGAACATTCTGCATTAACTCCAACTATTGTTTTAAAATATACGCGCGGAATTGAAGGACTTTTCAATGCGGATTTTACGTATAATAAATTACAATTTCTCTACTATCAACCATTTCTATTAGGAAGTTGGGGGAAAACTTTAATTAATGCAGAAGCTGGGAAAAATTTTGATACCGTACCGCTTGCGTTGCAAAACGTGATACCAGGAAATCAAAGTTATGGTTTGGTTCCCAATACTTTTGCACAATTAAATTACTATGAATTTGTTGCAGATGCCTATACAACTTTGCACGTGGAGCATCATTTTAATGGTAAAATTTTATCTTATATTCCTCTCATTAAAAAATTGAAATTTCGAGAGGTAGGATTTTTCCGAGCAGCTTATGGTACATTGAGTGATGCTTCTAAAAACATCAATGTAGAAGGATTTAGATATTCTGCACCTTCTGAAAAAATCTACTACGAATACGGTTTTGGAATAGAAAATATCGGCTTTGGGAATGTAAGGATTTTGAGAGTAGACTTCAATTGGAGAGGAAACTATTTAGACCGAACAGATATTTCAAAATTTGGTATAAAAGCAGGCTTTCAGTTTTCATTTTGATGGTGATATTCCTTATTAAATTAATTTTTTGATTTAAATTTTCCACTGTATCGCTTATGTACTATAATCGTGTTTAAAAATTATAGTTAAAAAAGATTTTATAAATTTGCAGAAAACAATAAATAATTATGGGATTGCATTTGAAGCCGATTGATGTTGTAGATGATATTTCTAAAGAAGATTTTCTAGAAAAGTATGTAAAGACCAGAAAGCCTGTAGTTATTAAAAATATGGCTAAAAAATGGCCTGCTTATGAAAAGTGGACCATGGAATATATGAAGGAAGCTGTTGGAGATGTAGAAGTTCCGCTATACGATTCTTCTAAAGCAGATCCTGCTGCACCAATAAATGCTGCAACTACCACAATGAAATTTGCAGATTATATAGATCTTATCCAAAGAGAACCTACAGATTTACGAATTTTCTTTTTTGATCCAATCAAACACGCACCTCAGCTTTTGAAAGATTATGTTTCTCCAAAAGAATTGATGGGTGGTTTTTTAGATAAATACCCAAGCATGTTTTTTGGTGGCGAAGGTTCTCAAACTTTTCTCCATTTTGATATAGATATGCCACATCTTTTTCACACCCATTTTAATGGTAGAAAGCACGTTTTGCTTTTTGATTATAAATGGAAAGAAAGATTGTACAAATTGCCTCTTGCAACCTATGCTTTAGAAGATTATGATATTTCTAATCCAGATTTCGAGAAATTTCCTGCCTTGGATGGTGTAGAAGGTATAGAATGTTTTTTAGAACATGGAGACACCTTATTTATGCCAACAGGATGGTGGCATTATATGAAATATTTAGATGGTAGTTTTTCTATTTCGCTAAGAGCTTGGGATAAATCTTGGGCTGTAAAAGCGCACTCGCTTTGGAATCTTACCGTTCAGCGAAATTTTGATAATCTGATGAAAGGGCAATTCAAGAAAAAATATATGGATTGGAAAGAGAGAAAAGCAGTAAAAACTGCTAATAAAGCTCTATCTAAAGGTTTGCCTAAATAAAATTTAAAACGCTTTCATTAATTTGAAAGCGTTTTTTGATTATTTTTCTTACTAAAAATTCTCCATGCATCTGTAGAATAAAGTGTTAGAAAAATTAAAACTGGCTGCATGAAAAGTCTACCCAATCTTTTCGCATCACTATCCAAACCAAAACCATCCAATTTCTCTGTATATTGGTGAATGTTTCCAGGGAAAATTAATACATAGAAAATTGCCAAAACCAAACCAATTTGCTGCTTCTTCTTTCCACCCAAAACCATTGCTAAACCAAATGCGATTTCTACAAAACCAGAAGCGAGAACCGTAAAATCTTTAGAAAACGGCACAAAATCTGGAACCTGCGCTTGAAAAGTTTTGCGAACAAAAGTTAGATGACCAATTCCCGCAACTATCATGGCCAAACCCATTCCTATTCTGATGACGTTTTTCATTTCTTATATTTTAAGCTACATAAAAATACAGTTTTCTAATCAATTATTTTCATATCTTTAATTCGAAATGGGAAAATTGAAATTTCTTTTAATTATTTTGATAGTTTGCAGTTGCAAAGAGAAAACTTTTGCGGATGATATTGCGTTGAATTTTCATAAAAGTGAAAATCTGACTATTCAGAAATTTAACGAAGATGGGAATGAAATGGGAAGTAGTTTAATCTATTATGGTAAAATAGATTCTATAATTGATGTGAAATATTATCGAAATATGATTGAGCCACCTCCTCCTCCGCCAGAAAAAATGGAAAATAGAAAGGATTATGAAAAAAATTTACTTCAATTAAATAAAGAAAAAGACCCTAGTAGAAAACTTGAAAATCTCTATTTCAGAACTAAAGAAATTCCTTATTTATCTACAAAAGATTATATAGCAGATTCAATTACCAATAAAAATCTCTCCATAATTGTAAAAGAAAAAGATACCATTCCACTTTACAAGATGGATTATCAAAGTAATGAAATAAAAAAACACAAAGCATTTCCTATTTTTTTTAAAAATATTTCTGGTAAAACCTTGAAAATTCCTACTGAATTTTATCGAATTGCTGTATTCGTAGATTACAAAAACGGTTTTCACTTAATTAGAAATTCTGAACATTTAGTTCTTGGTTGCTTTCCGCCAATTGAATTTTCGTATTTTGACTTAAAACCGAACGAAATCATAGTTTTCGCCTTACCACATTTAAAAAAAGGGTTAAATAGGAAAGCAAAAATTAAATTTTACAACGCAGAATCCAAAGAGTTTAATATTTCAATCGATGAGAAAATTCTTGAAAAACAGGAACGCTCCAACTTTGGTTTTTTAGAATAAAAAATTCCTGAAAAATTTTCAGGAATTTTATTTTTATTTAAATTTCGTAAGAATCGAAAATCTGTGTATTAAAGATTGCTTTCCCGATGCATCGGGACAGGCTGTTTCTCGCAATTACAAAACTCTGTCTAATCATTCAACTTCAAAACTGCCATAAATGCAGATTGTGGCACCTCTACTCTACCAATTTGCTTCATTTTTTTCTTTCCTTCTTTCTGCTTTTCTAGCAATTTTCTTTTTCGAGAAATATCTCCACCATAACATTTTGCGGTTACATCTTTTCTCAAAGCTTTCACGTTTTCACGAGCGATTACTTTTGCTCCCAAAGCTGCTTGTATCGCAATATCAAACTGTTGACGCGGTATCAATTGTCGCAACTTTTCGCACATTTTTTTACCAATGTTGTAAGCATTACTGTCATGAATCAGCGATGAAAGTGCATCTACCATATCACCATTGATCAAAATATCCATCTTCACGAGTTTAGAAGCACGGAAACCAATTGGGTGATAATCAAAACTTGCATATCCTTTGGAAATGGATTTCAGACGATCATAAAAATCAAAAACAACTTCTGCTAAAGGCATATTAAACGCTAATTCTACGCGTTCTGCGGTAAGATAAGATTGGTTGACAATCTCGCCACGTTTTTCTATACAAAGTGACATAACGGAACCTACAAAATCAGATTTAGTAATGATGGTTGCCTTTATGTATGGTTCTTCTACTCTATCTAAACCAGAAGGATCTGGTAATTCTGAAGGATTATTGATCAATACCGCCACATCTGGATCTTTTTTGTGATATCCGAAGTACGAAACGTTTGGAACAGTAGTGATTACGTTCATATTAAATTCCCGATCTAGTCTTTCTTGCACTATCTCCATGTGAAGCATTCCTAAAAATCCGCAACGGAAACCAAAACCAAGTGCTGCAGAACTTTCTGGCTCAAAAACCAGAGAAGCATCATTCAATCTCAATTTTTCCAAAGAAAATCTCAGTTCTTCAAAATCTTCGGATTCTATTGGGTAAATTCCAGCAAAAACCATTGGTTTCACGTCTTCAAAACCATCTATCGCTTCTTCTGCAGGGTTTAAAGTGCTCGTAATTGTATCTCCAACTTTTACTTCTCGCGCATCTTTAATTCCAGAAATAATATAACCAACATCTCCGCATTCTATTACGTTTTTTGGAGCTTGTTTTAATTTTAAAGTTCCTACTTCGTCTGCATCATAAGATTTTCCGGTAGCCATAAATTTCACCTTCTCTCCTTTTTTGATGCTGCCATTCACTACTTTAAAATAAGCTTCTATCCCACGAAAAGGATTGTAAACAGAATCAAAAATCAAAGCTTGAAGCGGACCATCTGGATTTCCTTTTGGAGCCGGAATTCTATTCACGATATGCTCCAATAATTCTAAAACGCCTTCTCCAGTTTTCCCAGAAACACGAAGTACATCTTCATAATCACAACCGATTAAATTCATTATTTCATCCGTAACTTCTTCGGGATTTGCCGAAGGAAGGTCGATTTTATTAAGAACAGGAATAATTGTTAGATCATTTTCCAAGGCCAAATATAAATTGCTTATCGTCTGTGCTTGAATGCTTTGTGCAGCATCTACAATAAGAAGCGCACCTTCACAAGCTGCAATGGAACGAGAAACTTCGTAAGAGAAATCTACGTGTCCTGGTGTATCTATTAGATTAAGAATAAATTTTTCTCCTTTAAATTCATAATCCATCTGGATTGCGTGAGATTTTATGGTAATTCCTCGTTCTTTTTCAATATCCATATCGTCCAAAGTTTGCGCTTGCAATTCTCTGGATGTTACGGTGTTTGTATATTCTAAAAGTCTATCTGCTAAAGTAGATTTGCCGTGGTCTATATGCGCAATAATGCAAAAATTTCGCGTGTTTTTCATTCAATAATTCAATTGTATGCAAATATATCGTTTTTTAGTCGAAATCTAATACTAAAAAGAGCTTTACCAAATGGTAAAACTCTTAGGGTTTTTTAGAAATAAATTTAATATTATCTCCGTCTTTCGCTTTCGTTTCTGTGCGCGCTTTCTGTATTTTCGGTACTTTGTGTTTGTCCTTCCACTTCTTGGTTTCGTTCTCTCACTTTTGCTCGCATTCTTCCTTCACTTTCAAAAAGCTCTAAAACTTGCTGCGGTTTTATGATTTTCTGAAATTTTTTGGCGTATTCTTTTTTATTGTTCAATAGTTTTTGTCCAACTTCAAAACTTTTATCCAATTCTAAAATTGCTTCTTCATCTGTCATGTTTTCGAAATCTTTGCTTGGTCTGAAGGTGTTTTTTATATCTCTTTGGCTACTTTGGTAATTATTATACAAAGCACTAAAAGCTTCTCTATTCGTGTCTTTAATTTCAAGTTGTTCCTCTACAAGATTTTGTTTAAAACCTTGCATTAATTTTATCTTCTCTTCTGAAGTCATTTTATTTAATTCCGCTTTTTTTTCTTCGGTACTCATTTTTTTCCAATCTTTTCCTGGTTGCGCAGAAAAAAATACAAATGAAAAAAGAAATAGAATGTAGGATATTTTATATATGTTTTTCATATCTTATTTTTAAATTAATATAAATCTAGATACACATCTTGATCAGAATTTTTTGCTAAAATTGCCATATCTTCTGGAGTGAAATTTTCTAAAAGAAAATCTATCTGATCTTGTGGTTTTATTATTTTTACTTGCTTTTTTGTTTCAGTTTTTGCGATACTAGATTTTGCTGCATCGTTTAAAACTATATTTTTTTCCTTTTCCAAAACTGCTTCTTCTATAATTTGTTCGGGTTGTATTGTTTCTACAGATGCAGTATTAAAAATTGAATCTTCTGCAGCACTACTTTCTGGTATTTCAATTTTTGAGATCATTTGTTCTGCTGGTTCCACAGTTTTATGATCTAAATTGTTTTCTTGGAAGAAATAAGTTCCCCCAAAAATAATGGCTAATGATGCTGCGGCAGCATAAATCCAATTCAGTTTAGCTTTGGGTTTAAGTTCTACAATTTTGGTTGTGTTGATTGTATTATTCAACACATTTTCTTGCATTTTTTTGTAAAAAGCTTCGGGCATCTCTTGATGTTTCCGATTTTTTATCTGTTCTAAATCAAAATTTTTCATGTTTAAAAAATTTAATCTTGGTGGTTTGTTTTTATATATTCTTCTATCTTTTGCTTGGCATAATGGTAGTTTGTTTTCAAAGTTCCGACAGACATATCTACTATCTGCGAAATATCTTCGTAAGAAAGTTCATCATAATACCTCATCATAAATACCAATTTTTGCTTTTCAGGAAGCGTTTGAATAGCTTTTTCTAGAATTTCTAAAATTTCTATACTATCGCTTTCATTTGTTTCTGCTACTAAATTCATCAAATGATATTCTGCATTTTCATCTGCTTTCTGCAGTTTTTTCATCTTATTGAGCTGTTGCAAAGATTCGTTTGTTGCAATTCTGTATAACCAAGTATAGAGTTGACTTTCTTTTTTAAATTTTTCTATATTTTGATAAGCTTTTATAAAAGTATCCTGCAAAACATCTTGTGCCAATGCATGATCATCCATTAATCTTTTTATGTGCCAATACAACCTGCTTTGATAGGTATCCATCATCAAGCGAAGACCTTTTTCATGACCTCGTTTGTGTAGCATCAACGCCAATATTTCTTCGTCTATTTCCTTCATAGATGCTTTTACAGTTGTTGGATGGTTAAAATTACAAAAGGTTAAATTGAATTATCAATATTTAGTCCAAATATTAAATATTATCTTTGTTTTAATAAATCGCCATAAATAATTAAAGGAGGAAAGCTAGTAATAAAAGCAATTCCAAATGGCAATTTTAATAATAAATTTCTTCAAATGAAAGTTGTAATCATCGGTTCTGGAAATGTAGCTTATCATCTAGCGAATGCTTTTGTGCTAAAAGGAATAAATTTAATTCAAATTTTTGGCAGAAATGAAAATGATTTGCAAGAAATTGCCCTCAAAACGGGCGTTCCTTTTTCAACTAAAATTTTAGATAATGCGGATTTGTATATCATTGCTGTTAATGATGGAGCTTTGGAAGAAGTATCTCAATTGATAACGAAGAAGAATTGCATCGTAGCTCACACTTCTGGCTCATTGCCAATAGAAATACTACAAGGTGAATATAGAAAAGCTGTTATCTATCCTTTGCAAACCTTTTCAAAATCTAAAGAATTGGAATACCATAAAATTCCATTTTTTTTAGAAGCACAAAATACTGAAGATTATTTATTTATAGAAAATTTGGCGTTAAAAATATCCGATCATGTAGAAGCAAGTTCTTATGAAAAAAGAAAATATGTGCATCTTTCTGCGGTATTTGCTTGTAATTTTGTAAATCATCTATTCGCAAGAGCGAAGGAAATAACCGATGCACATGATATTCCATTTAAATATTTGTTGCCTTTGATAGAAGAAACTACGCACAAAATTTTCCAGGTAGAACCTAAAGAAGCGCAAACTGGACCGTCTGTGAGAAATGATGTACGCATCACCAAAATGCAGGAAGACCTATTGAATGGGGAATTTCTCAAAATTTATAAAACAATGAATGAATCTATAAAAGAAATGTATGAGCTATAAAAATAAACTTAAAGATATAAAAGCATTTGTTTTTGATGTAGATGGCGTTTTTACGGATGGAAGTGTATACCTTTTACCAGACGGTAATATGAGCAGAGTAATGAATGTTTTAGATGGATATGCTGTAGTTAAAGCCATTAAAAACAATTATAAAATTGCTATAATAACTGGTGGAGATGATCCTATGGTGAAAAATAGATTGAATTATCTTGGGATTACAGATTACTATCCAAAATCACCAAATAAATTGAAAGATTTGGAAGATTTTAAGAAAAAATACGCTTTAGAAAAAGAAGATTTGCTCTGTATGGGAGACGATGTTTCTGATATATGTATTTTACAAGAATCGCAGATTTCTACTTGCCCGCCAAATGCTGTAGCCGAAGTAAAAGCGATGGCAGACTATATTTCGCCAATATTTGGAGGAAAAGGTGCCGTGCGAGACGTGATAGAGCAAGTGATGAAAATACAAGGAACTTGGATCATTGATGATACACAATCTGTTTAAATTTTAAAAATGAAATTACTTTTAGCTTCTCAATCTCCTAGAAGAAAGCAACTTTTGCAAGAGTTAGGCTTTGATTTTACAACCGTGAATATTGATTGCGAAGAGATCGTTCCAGATAATTTTGATGTAGAAAATGTGGCCGCCTATCTTTCAAAATTAAAATCTGAAGCTTACCAAAATTTGCAACAAGATGAAGTTCTTTTAACAGCAGATACCATCGTTATTTGCAACGGACAAATACTTGGTAAACCGAAAAATGAATTGGAAGCGACAGGAATGCTAGAGAAACTATCTGATAATCACCACTTTGTACACACTGCATTTACTCTAAAAAATTCTACCAAAATTTTGACAATCAATGATATTGCCAAAGTTTATTTAAAAAAATTAAATACTTCGGAAATTGATAGATATATAAAAACGTACAAACCTTTTGACAAGGCTGGTGCTTACGGAATTCAAGAATGGATTGGGATGGCTAAAATTGAAAAAATAGAAGGGAGTTTTTATACAATCATGGGACTTCCCACGCATCTTTTATATGATGCATTACAAGAATTTTCCATAAATTTGGAATGAAATCTGCTTTTCTTGAAAATTATTTATAATAAAATGTATATTAAGCAGTTATAATCTGACGATGAAAAAAAACATATTATTTCTTATTTTAATTTCGATCATCTTTTCTTGCGCTACTAAAAAGCCAGAACAGAGGTCTAAATTTTTAAAAGGATTCTCTTCTCAATACAATACACTTTTCAATGCTGAACAAGCTTTGCAAGCAGAATTTGATGCCAGAACATCTGCACACAAAGATAATTTTTATGCACCATATATATCCGTACTCACCTACGATGAGTTGCCAAAAAGCACCATCAGCGAAAATAATTTTGGAGCAGCTGGTTTTAATAACAATAACAACAATCCGCCGCCAATACCACAAAAAGGAGGCAGACCTTCCGTGCAAAATGATGGCCAATTAGATAGCAACGTAAAAGGTTCTTCCATATTAGAAATTGCGGAAGCTAAAGCACTTAAAACGATAGAAAAATATTCTGTAACACGAGAAGGACAAGAAAAAAACGACAATATTTTTGATGCTTATATTGCTCTTGCACAAGCGAGAATTTACATGGGAAAACCTCTTTCTGCTATAGATGCACTTTCCCAAGTTTCTTTGAAAATGAAGAATGACAAAAGATTGCCATTAGCCAAAATATATGAAGGTTTGGCTTATTCTAAGATGAAAGATAATTTCAAAGCCAACGAAATTTTCGCAAAACTAAAAACGGAAAAATTAAAGAAAAGTGATGAAAATCTTCTCGCAATTTTCTATTCAGAATCTCTTTTAATTTCTGGAAATAAAGAAGCCGCTCTTAAAGAATTGAACAATGGTTTTGATTTACAAAATGATAGAAAACTGAAAAGCAGAATTGCATTTTTGCGTGGGCAGATTCTCGCTTCTCAAAATAAAAATGAAATTGCTAGAGAAAGCTTTTTAGATGCATACAAATATGCCAATGATTTTGAATTTGAAGTGAAATCTCAAATAGAAATCGCGAAAACTTATAATAGCAAAAACGACTATTCTGGCGCAAAAGAATATCTTGAAAATATAAGTAAGAAAGGAACTTACGGATCTAGGAAAAACGAGTTTTACTATGCAATCGGTTTGATGGCGAATAGAGCAAGCAAAAAAGAGGAAGCTATGCAATATTTTCGAAAATCTTTGAAAGAAAAAGTATCTGATCCGCAGATAAGAGGATTAGATTATTTTGAAATAGGAAAAAGTTTTTTAAATGATAATGATTACATTGCAGCAGGAGCTTACTACGATTCTGCATTGGTTGTAATGACGTATGAACCAACAAAAATTGAATTGAAAGAGCAATCTGGATACATCAAAAAAATAGCTAAAAACTATTATTTAGTTAAGAAAAATGACAGTATTTTATCTTTGGCAAAGATGTCTCCAGAAGAAAGAGAAACTTATTTTTCTAAATATATTGCCAGCATAAAAGCGAAAGACGAAATAAAAGAAAGACAAAGATTGCAAGAGGAAAGAAACAAAGGTTTTGGAGATTCAGATACAAATGCAAACTCTATTTTTGCTGGAAATTCAAAATCTTTTGATGATTTTGGAAACGCAGGAAAAGGTTTCTATTTTGCAAACAATAATACTGTTTCCAAAGGATCTTCCGAGTTTAAAAAAGTATGGGGAGATAGAGCTTTAGCAGACAATTGGCGTCTTTCTGCAAGAAGTGCAACCATTGCAGATGAAAAAAATAAAGCTTTGGGACTATCTTCTTTACCAGATCCTAGAAGATATGAGTCTTCATTTTACATAGAAAAAATCCCAAATAACCCAACCATATTAGACGGTTTGAAAAAATCTAGAGATACCGCTTCTTTAGGTTTGGGCACAATGTATCAAGATTTCTTTACCAATACTCCCTTATCTACAAAAACATTGTATGATTTGGTAGACAATAAGCCAGAAGAAAAGGTGATGTTGCAAGCTTTGTATCAAATTTTTAATATCAATTACAAAGAAAATCCACAAATTGCAGAGCGCGCAAAACAAATTCTTATCACAGATTATCCTTATACATCTTATGCAGAGTTTGCAAGAAATCCACAAAATAGCACTTTCGTAAAATCTGATCCGGAAGCTGAAAAAGCATATAAAAGTGCGTTCTTTTTGTATGAGCAAGAAAAATTTGCAGAAAGTTCTAAGGTTATAGATTTAGCCTTGAAACAATATCCAAAAGATGCTTTGGTTCCTAAGTTTTCTTTATTAAATGCCTTTAATGCAGGAAAAACAGCTGGAAAAGAAGTGATGATTTTGCAATTAGAACAGATAGCACTCAATTTTGAAAAAACTTCTGAGGGGGAAAAGGCAAAGGAAATGCTTAATTATTTGAAAAGCAATCTTACAATACAAATGAAGGATAATAATGGGAATGCAATAAATCCGAACAGTCCTCCTGCAGATCCAAATGCTTTGCCCGAGAATAGTGGCAAAATAAATCAGCAAAAAATTCGGGAAGGTCTAGATAATCAAAAGAAAGAAGTTCAACCGCAAATGAACATAAATCCACAAGCAAACGAATTCACGCCTCCGCCAATTCCAAGTGCTGTAAAGAAGAAATAATATAATTATTTAGATTTCATCTTAACCCCTTGAAAATCTTTCAAGTAAAATGGATTAAAATAGGCAACGTCTTCAAAATCTTTGGCCTTAAATTTTTGAACTGCTTTTTTAATTAAATATTTTGCACTTGGGAAAACTGTTGCATCAAAGCTTGCTTTTTGCAATTTCAAAATCTCTTCTGCTTTTTTTGCGCCATCTCCCACAAAAATTATTTTTTTATCCGCATATTCTTGAAAAGAAGCTTCGTCTAAAATTTTCGCTTCCGTTTCTGTAAGGTTTAGACCCGTTCTTCCATCAAAAATTGCAGTATATACCTCCATTCTTCTGGCATCAATAAGGGGAATTATTAAATCAAAATCTTTGTTTACAAATGGTTCTACCAATGTTTCTAAGGAATTTATTGCAATCAAAGGAATATCTAACCCGAAGCAAAATCCTTTCGCAGATGCTGCGCCAATTCTGAGTCCTGTGTAAGATCCTGGTCCTTTTCCGAGCGAGATTGCATCTAAATCTTGTAGTTTTATTTCTGCGCCTTCTAAAGCCCACTCTACAAATGTGTGCAAAGATTCTGACTGTTTATAATTTTCGGAATTTTCTTCGCATAAACATAGTATTTCCTCACCATCGGAAATAGCAACAGAACAATTTTTGGAAGAGGTTTCTATATGAAGGATTTTCATGTTTTAATGTAACAATTTTGCAATGGAACCGTATAACATTTTATTAGATATACTCCCAATTAGATATTTATTAAGAACTGCTGCAAAGATAATTGAAAGTTTAAGTTTTATAGTATACTGCTACTTATTTTCCACACTTTGCCTGCTCCAGAGTTTCCACTCAGAATTTTTTTTAAGCCAAATTTCTAATAATGTTAGTTTTATTTGAAATAATTCATCTTTATAAGTACCAGAAACTTGCAGGATTCTTCTAATACTTGCAGTTCGTTTTCTAGTTTTATATTCTAAAATTTCTAATTGTTTAATTTCTTTGTAGACTACTTTCTTAGAAGAAAAATCTTTTTTAAAATCATCAAAATTTTGAACCCATCCATTGGAATGCCCAAAAGAAACATCATTACACAAAATATCTAGAATTTTATTATCATTATTTTGAAGATAAAAATCTAAAAGTTCAATTTTTTTTAATAAAATACCATCAATTTTAAAGGAATTTTGCTGCCCATTACAGAATGATACCATCAAAAATATAAGTAGAAATGTGAATTTTCGCATTCTATTTTCTAAAAACCGTTCTTGGTTCTGCTTGCGCTTTCGGGAAAATAGCCACATCTGCAATACTCACTCTTTCTGGTGCATTCACAATATAAGACACCAAATCTGCAATATCTTCTGCTTGCAAAGCATCATAACCTTCATATACTTTTGCTGCTTTTTCTACGTCTCCTTTGAAACGTACCTCGGAAAATTCTGTAGCAACTGCACCTGGTTGCACATTGCATACTTTTATCCCAAATTCTGTAAGTTCAATTCTCATACCTTCAGATAGTACATCTACCGCTTTTTTGCTGGCACAATACACAACACCATTTGCGTAAGTTTGGCGAGCCGCAACAGAAGAAATATTGATGATTTGTCCAGATTTATTAGATTTCATTATTTTAATAATTGGCTGAGAAACGTAGAGTAGGCCTTTCACATTTCCGTCCATCATTGCATCCCAATCATCTGTGTTTCCTTCTGCAATTGGATCTAAACCATGTGCATTTCCGGCGTTATTGATGAGTATATCTATATTTTTAAATTCTTCTGGAAGGCTTTCTATTGCTGCAAAAACTTCGTCTTTTTTTCTAACATCAAAAGCGAGACTGCAAACTTCGGTGCTTACTGCAAGCTCTTCTTTTAAATTTTCTAAAACCTCTTTTCTGCGTCCACAAATGATCAATCTAAATCCTTGTTTTGCAAAATTTTGGGCAATTGCTTTTCCTATTCCAGAGGTTGCTCCGGTGATGAATGCTGTTTTCATTATTAAATTTTTTAAATTTTTAATTGGCGTCAAAGGCTTCAAAAGCGTTTTCTAAATGGGTAATCTGCAATTTTCCTGCAGCATCTGGAAGCACAGAAATAATATCAAACCGAACTTCTTCAGTTCTATTTCCCTTATTCATATATTCATTTGCTGCCATCACAATTAATTTAATTTTTCGTTTGTTTACGGCTTCCTGCGGTTCTAAAAACACATCGGTACTTCTTGCTTTTACCTCAACTATTAGAATTTCATTTTTATATAAAGCTATAATATCTATCTCCGCTTTTTGATAGCGAAAATTTCTTTTCAAAATTGTGCAGCCCATTTTAGTTAAAAAATCTACTGCCATTTCTTCTGCAAGATTCCCAAATTCGTTATGATCCGCCATAGTTTGTAAATTTAAAGGCCCACCAAATTAAAACCAATTGCAGCGGCAAACGCAAAATTGCCAACCAAAGATAAGGATGATTTTCTGTATAAAAATCTTTCGCCATTTGAATATTCGCAGGAAAAACTGCGATGAAAAGGGCAATAGAAAGCTTGGCTCCAATGTTTTGAGTTTGTGGAAACAGCAACAAAATTCCACATAAAATTTCTACCAAACCACTTATATAAACTAGTTTTAAATGAAATGGAATATAGCTGGGCATTATTTTAATAAAAAAATAAGGCTTTACGAAATGCATAACTCCGGCGAAAATTAAAATAATTGCTAGTATATATTTTGAATATTGCATTTGATTAAATATAAAATACAGAATTTTCTTTCCCAACTGTAAGTTGCACATTTGCACCAATGATCAACGGTCTATTTTCAAAAATATGTCCGTTTGGAAAGCGAAATAGAGTAGGGAATTGGTATTTTTTTATTCGCTCCGCAATTATTTCGTTGGCAAATTGATCAAAACTTTCGTTGAAGTTTTTGTTGCTTTCTTCCTTTCCCATATTGATCATGCCACCTACAATCAAGCCTTTTATTTTTTTGAAAACGCCCGCCATTTCTAAGCTCATCAACATTCTATCTAAAGCATAAAAATTTTCGCCTATTTCTTCTATGAAAAGAATTTTATCTTTCCATTTGAAAGAATCTTTTGTGCCAAGCAGAGCATATATTAACGCTAAATTTCCGCCAACTAATTGTCCGTCTGCTTTGCCTTTCTTATTAAATTGAGATTCTTCAACCAAGTATTTCGGTGAAGTGCCATTCAAAATTTTAAAAATTTCATTATAGCTTTGATCAGAAACTCCAAAGGACGATGTTTTAATAGTTTGCCCGTTGATAGAAGCAATTCCTTTTTTCAACAAATAACTGTGGATTACTGTATTATCAGAATATCCGATGTACCACTTTGGATTTTTGATTTGCTTTTTTAAATCTAATTTTTTTATCAAATGCTGACAACCATAACCTCCTCTTGCTGCCCAAATTGCACCTATTTTGTCATCATTAAAAGCCCAATTTAAATCTTCAATTCTCTCTTTTTCTGTTCCAGAATATTCGTATCCAAATTGATATTTGCCAAATAAGTGTTTGCCCAAAATAGGATTGTAGCCATTTGTTACTAGTAAATCCAAAGTTGATTGCAACTGATCTTTTCCTACAGAACCAGCTGGAGCGATAATGGCAATGTTCCCACCTTTATAAATGCTTTTCGGAAAGATAATCTTGCTCATCAATTTGGTCTTTTTTGTTGTACTTGTTCTGCTTTTTCTAATTTTTCATTAAATGTATTGAACTTTGCAAAACTTTGTGAAAAGATAAAAACACTTACAATTATTAAAATAATACCAACAATCTTTCTTATTAAGTTCACAATTTTTGGTGTCATTTTATAATGAAAATGTTTTGCTAAAAATATTTTAGCAAGATCTATGCAGAGATAGGTACCTAGTAAAAATGCAATATAGATAACAAAATCTATTGTCTTCGGATATTTATTTTGGACTGTAATTACGGTACCTAGCCAAAATAAGACAACACCAATATTTAAAAAATTTAGAAAAAATCCGTTGAAAAAGGTTTTTATATAATTTTGATTGATGAGTTTTTGCTCATTTTGAAGATGCATTTTTGTACGAGAAGAAAGCATAAAAAGACCATAGACAAAAATAATAAATGCCGAAATTTGGTAAAAACCTGGATGTTCATCAATAAGATTAACCAAACCCTTACTTGCAAAAAAAGCCGCGGTAATACAGAGCAAATCTGCTGCTATCACGCCAAAATCTAACGCCAATGCATGTCTTGGTCCACGAGAAAAAGAGGTCTCTATCACAAGAAAAAATATAGGTCCGATGAAAACCAAACTCAACATAATTCCAAGACCAACCGCAGAAAAAATTAATTCTAGCATGTAAGTTTACTTTAAAACGCTAATCTACAATTTTAAAATCCAATTGTTTTTGAATCGGTTAAGAAATTCATTAATGCAGGTTAAATATTTAACCACAAAGTCACAAAGTTTTTTGAAAATTACCGTAACAAAAAGTTCATAGAGTTTTGAAAATCTTGATTTTGAACTAATGTTTACTTTCAGCGATTTTATATTTACTTTATTCTTTTGTGAATTTGTGGTTAAAATAGCATCGCTTATTTCTAATCTACAATTTTAAAATCCAGTTGTTTTTGAATTAAATTAACCTTCGTTACTTTTATTTTTACTTCCGCTCCCAATTGAAATTCTCTGCCCGTTCTTTTGCCATAAACTGCGTGTGCTTTGGCATCGTACGAATAAGAATCATCTGTAAGATCTCGTAATTTTATCAAACCTTCAGCGCCATTTTCTGGAATTTGTACCCAAAAACCAAATTCTGCAACACCGGAAATTACACCAGAAAATTCTTCTCCCAAATGTTTTTCCATGAATTTCACTTGCATAAATTTGATAGAATCTCTTTCTGCATCTGTTGCCAAACGTTCTCTTGCAGAGCAATGCGTGCAATATTGTTCGTATTCTTCTTTGCTTGGGGATTTTCCGCCATCTAGATAATGTTGCAGCAATCGATGTGCAATCAAATCTGGATACCTCCTAATTGGCGAGGTGAAATGGGAATAAAAATCAAAACCAAGACCGTAATGCCCAATTGGATTGGTGGAATAGATTGCCTTCGTCATGCTTCGCATTGCCAAAGTTTCTATCATATTTTCCTCGCCTTTACCTTTCACATCTTTCAGCAATTTATTCATGCTTTCTGCTACTTTTTTGGTGTTGGCAAGATCCATTTTATAGCCAAAAGTTCCTACAAACTCACGCAAAGCCTCCAATTTTGCAGGATCTGGATCATCGTGAATTCTGTAGATGAAAGTATTGTTGGACATTCTGCCATTCTTTAAAGACACAAATTCCGATACTTTTTTGTTGGCCAAAAGCATGAATTCTTCTATCAAATGGTTAGAATCTTTGCTCACTTTGAAATAAACGCCAATCGGTTGGTTGTTTTCATCCAGATTGAAACGAACTTCGCTTCTATCAAAGGTGATTGCACCATCTTCAATTCTTTTTGCGCGTAGAATTTTTGCAAGCCTATCCATCGTCAAGATTTCATCTGCCAATTCGCCTTCTTTGGTTTCTATTCTTTCTTGGGCATCTTCGTAAGCAAATCTTTTGTCGGAATGAATCACCGTTCTTCCAAACCATTCTTTCACAACTTCTGCATCATCATTCAATTCAAAAACTGCAGAAAATGTATATTTATCTTCATTCGGACGTAGCGAACACACATTATTACTCAAAACTTCAGGCAACATCGGCACCACACGATCTACCAAATAGACGGAAGTGGCTCTTTTGTAGGCTTCATCATCCAGAACGGTTCCGGGTTTTACGTAATGCGAAACATCTGCGATATGCACGCCAATTTCCCAGTTTCCGTTGTCTAATTTTTGGATAGAAAGTGCATCATCAAAATCTTTTGCATCTTTTGGATCTATGGTAAAGGTGAGAATATTTCGCATATCTCGGCGTTTTGCAACTTCAGATTCGTGGATTTCTTTATCCATTTCTTGTGCATAATCTTCTACCTCTTCCGGAAATTCGTAAGGCAAACCATATTCTGCCAAAATGGTATGAATTTCGGTTTCGTGTTCTCCTGCGTTTCCTAGAATCTTAATAATTTCTCCTGTAGGATTTTTTTCTCCAGCTTGCCAATCCAGCATTTTCACAACAACTTTTTCGTTGTTTTTTGCACCATTGATGTTGCTTTTTGGGATAAAGAAATCTGTATTGATCTGTTTTTTGTCACAAACTACAAAGCCAAAATCTTTGTGTTCTATCAATTCAAAAGTTCCCACAAACTGCTCTCTGCTTCTTTCCAGCACTTCTACTACAGAACCTTCGGTTTTACTTCCTTTGTGTTTATAGGTGATTATCAATACTTTATCGCCTTGTAATGCATCTTTCACATTTTTGGAATGCACAAAAATATCGTTTTCTACATCTTCCACTTTCACGTAGGCATTTCCTTGCTGATTGAAATCTATGGTGCCAGAAAGCGTGTCTTTCACTTTGAGATTCAGGATGTATTTTCCTTTTTCTATTTCTTTTATTTTCTCCGTAGCCAACAATTGATGCAGTGTTTGTATCACCAATTCTCTTTGTCTCGGATTTTTCTGTTCTATTCCGTCTGCAATTTGTTTATAATTGTAGATCTTGGAAGATTTCTCTGCCATAAATTTCACAATATCTTTAGCGATATTCTGCAAATGATTGGTCTTTTTTTGGCTGAAAAATTTTTTTTGTTTTGCCATGTTTTTTATATATTTTTATTTTATTTTTCTGTAATTACCAATTTCCATTGATTGTTTACAAATTTGTAATTGTATTTTTTATTATTCAAATCAAGAATAACATCATAAGGATTTTCTTCAACAAAAGAAGCGTTTAATTTTAAACTTTTTGAAGATTTATTCGTTTTTGACCCTTTGATTTGAATTTTATATCCCTCGTAATTTTTTATAAAATAAATATATTGTTCTTTAGACATATCTAAATAATTATTCATTTTTTCTTCGCTTGCTAAATTAAATTTTGATGTTGTTATCGGTAATAATACATTGTTCTTTAAATTTTCAAAGGTATATTTAGAAAATAATTTACTTATCAAAAAGTCATATTTATTAGATTTTAAGGTACTTCTGCACTGTAGAACACTCCCTGATGGTTGATAATAACAACTTGGTTCTGTTTCAAATAATTCTATATAAATTAACCCAAAATCTTTTTCTTCGGAAATTTTCTGTACAATTAAATCCGCAAGACCTTCATAATTCTTGGATAGATTATTATTTTTTAATTTAAAATTTTTAAAAGAAATACTGTCACTTTTAGTAATCTCTAAACATTTTATTCTCGGATCTGGACATCCGTTATTATCTTTTAAACCAACAACGGTTGGACAAGCATCATCTTTATCCAAAATACCATCGTTATCTGTGTCTGGCCAAGGACAGCCATTATTTTCAAGAGGTCCTGCAACTATGGGACAAGCATCATCTTTATCTATAAGAAAATCTCCGTCTGTATCTGGCCAAGGACAACCATTGTTTTCTATTGGTCCTGCATCATATGGACATTGGTCTAAATAATGCAAAACGCCATCTTCATCTTTATCCGAAAGACAGGTTTTTTTATTAAATTCTTTTCTGCAATTTTTGAGCGCATCTTTATCTGTAATCTGCTGGGAATTGCAGAAAATTAAAGTGAAGAGGAATAGAAGTGAGAGGTGGGTTTTCATTTGTTTTCTAATAAAAATTCACAATATCTTTCCCGATATTCTGCAAATGATCGGTTTTTTTTTGGCTGAAAAATTTTTTTTGTTTTGCCATTTTTTTATTTAATTGTATTTTGATAATTATCCTCCGAAATTTTTACCCAGTCTTCAGTTTCAAAATTATATTTAAATTTAATATAATTGAGAGTTTTTAGGGTTGTTATTTTAAAAGTAATCTCTGTCTGAAATTGCTTGTTTATAATTCTTGTATCTTCCTCAAATATAATTCTATTAAATTCAGTTGGCAATTTTGATAATATTTTTGATTTATTTTTGTAATATTTTATATTGCCATATTTGGGGTCAGAAAATGTGGTAAGTTTAGAAATAAATTTTATTTGTTCGGTATTTAAATTTCTAAATTCCTCATCATTTTCTCGATAAAAACCTGCTCTACCCCAAAATAATGAATTTCCTGATGCTGGAAAAAGATTTTGATTGACTGTTTTTGAAATATTTTCTAACATCTGATTATCCCAAATGTAAGATTCTGCAGTGTAATTTAATGTTTCTGGAAATTTAAAATCTGGACATTCTGAAGGCCCTTCTCCTTCAAAAACATCTGAATTTATTATTAGTAAAATTGAAGAATCGTATTTAATTTTTTTTAAGAATTCGAGAAGGTGCTTTTGTATAGATTTATAGTTTATGCTTTGCTGTAATTTGATAAAATCATCTGCTGCTTTCTTACCAATCCTATAATTTTCACTACAATCTTTTTTTGGACAACCATTTAATTCAACAAGACCAACAACGGTTGGACAAGCATCATCTTTATCCAAAATTCCATCTCCATCTGTGTCTGGCCATGGACAACCAATGTTTTCCATTGGTCCTGCAACTGTGGGACATGGATCATCTTTATCTATGAGACCATCTCCATCAGAATCTGGCCAAGGACAACCATCATTTTCTATTGGTCCTGCATCATTTGGACATTGGTCTAAATAATACAAAGTGCCATCTCCATCTTTATCAGAAAGACAAGTTTTTTTATTAAATTCTTTTCTGCATTTTTTGAGCACATCTT
Source organism: Frigoriflavimonas asaccharolytica (assembly GCF_013294015.1). Classification (GTDB taxonomy): domain Bacteria; phylum Bacteroidota; class Bacteroidia; order Flavobacteriales; family Weeksellaceae; genus Frigoriflavimonas; species Frigoriflavimonas asaccharolytica. Next base: position 263,215 of record NZ_JABSNO010000001.1, on the reverse strand, counting down.
TATCTGTAATCTGCTGGGAATTGCAGAAAATTAGAGTGAAGAGGAATAGGAGTGAGAGGTAGGTTTTCATTTGTTTTCTAATAAAAATTCACAATATCTTTCCCGATATTCTGTAAATGATTTGTTTTCTTTTGGCTGAAAAATTTTTTTTGTTTTGCCATTTTTTTTTATTAATAATTATTTTAGTAACTTTTATTTAATTTACTCTATCATATACAAAAAACATAAACCCCGTTTTCAGTTCTACTTCTCCTATCATCTTGTCTCCGTACTGATTTTTGTAATCATTCGAGTCTAAAAATTTAAAATTTCCTGCTTTATTTTCATTCATTTGTTGAGAAACATACTCTCTATTATTATCCAATATTAGATACTCTTTTTCTTCTTCTCCTTGCCCGAGATACCATACTTTTCCCCTGTTGGTTTCTGCACACATAAGAATTGTATGGGGATCTGTTGATAAGCGATTAATCTGAAAATCAATCACAACATCATTTACATTTAAAATTTTTAAAACATCCAGAACCGATAGGTTATATTTTTTTGATAGATCGAACTCCTTCACAAGATTGCCATTTTCATCAAACTCATATTGTTTTATCGTAATTGCACTATATGAGAGTCGCTTCAGGTTTAAACTACCATTGGAATAGTAGCCTCTATATTCCTTAAATAACATTGGTTGTGAATTGAAAAAATCATCGCGAAGTGATTTATCTTGTAAAAGAGGATCACTATCATAATAAGTCATTATACTAAAAGAATTTGTTTGGTTAAAATTATATTGAATAGTACTGCTATTTGAATTATATTCAGTTAAACTTACATTAATTGTATCTGGCATTGCCATTGTACCTTCATATTCTTTTAGAGATTTTCTTTTTTCTACAGCAGTATTCTTTGCAATTTTATTTTTGTTATCAAATACTTTTTTTTCGCATGAAGAGAGTTTTTCCTTACTCTTATTGATATCAGGTATTACAAATTCTTTATTAAAGAGTTTTATTTTCTTGAATGGAACATTAACTGTGATCTGCTGGGAATTGCAGAAAATTAGTGTGAAGAGCAACAGAAGTGAGAGGTGGGGTTTCATATTTTTTCATTTAAAATTTATACTCTTCAATTGTGGGAATTTCTACCCATTTTTTGTTTTGATATTGGTAGGTTTTAAAAATACTATTATCTTCATTGTATTTATATTTCACTGTGACAATTTTATCCAGATAATTAGTAAATTTTAAATGCAATTCATCATAATTTCTAATAACCGTTCTAACATCATTTTCTAGTACCAAATTTTCTTTTCTATGGAAAGGAAAGTAGAAAAAATTTTGTACTTCTTGATTCGTTTCATTATAAATTTTTATATATTTTCCTTCTTGTTGCTTTCTTGTGTCAGCCGATAGTTTTCTAAAATTTGTTGTTGATTTGCTCGTGATTTCATCATAAATAAATTCATCTCTAGTACCATTTCTTGGAATGAGATTTTTACTAAATTTTTTGACCATCAATTTAATATTTTTTTTTGTCCAAAAATCTGATTGATTATAAAGCGGGTTGCTGTAATTGCAATAGACTGGAGTATAATCATACTTATCTATAATCATAACTGAATTTAATGAGAATGAAGGTCTATAATCTATAATAATGTTTCTTTTTGTGTTATCAAATATGATATTTTCAACAACAATTTTTTCTAACTTTTTAAAAGAAATGTTTTCAAAATCTTTTATTATAGCATTACATTTTTTAAAATCTTCAATTTTTTGTTCATCTATATATTTCTGTTCAGCAACAGTATCTCTCCCCGTTTGGCTATAACTAAGCGCAAAAAAGAAAACTAATAGAAAAGAAAGATATTTTTTCATCATCTAAAATTTGTTTTACTCTTTATTATTATCTAATATCAATTTTGCAGTCAATGACTGCAAAATTTTATTATTCTCATTTTTAAACAGATATAAGGTTAAAATAAATATTAATAAGTTATTTACTTCAATTTTAAAACCAAATTTACATACTTTTTAATTGAAAACAGATTTCTCCAACCATTGGTTGGACATTTTAAAAAGTTTAACTAAATTTCATCAATATTCCACCACATTTCTACTTTGCCAAAACTTCGCTCTTGCGAAAAATTTCCGGTGTGCATCAATGATTTTGTTTTAATAGAATCCATATCTAAATTTTAGTAATAATTTAAACCTTTGAACATATCTGTCAAATTAGTTTCCGATGCGTTTATTTCTATAAAGAAAAACCACACTAACAAATTAAATCATTAATTTATATATAACGAAATGATTATTTGATAATTGAATCAAAAATGATAATACCAATTTTGAAAAATACGGTACTCAACTTTGAAAAATCCTATTTATTAACACCCAATTTTATCAACTCTATTTTGATGCCTTCCTCCTTCAAATTCTGTAGCGAGAAATGCATCTACTATTTTTAATGCTAAGTCTTCAGATATAAATCTTGCGGGCAATGCTACCATATTCGCATTGTTGTGCTGTCTTGCCAATTGTGCAAGTTCTACTTCCCAACACAATGCACAACGGATTTTTTGATGTTTATTTGCTGTAATAGAAACTCCTTGTCCACTTCCGCAGATTAAAATTCCCATGTCATTTTCTCCATTTTCTACAGAACTTGCTGCAGGATGCACAAAATCTGGATAGTCTACAGAATCTAAAGAATGCGTGCCGAAATCTTGCACCTCAAACTTACCTTCTAAATGCTTTTTGATTAATTCTTTATACTCAAAACCGGCGTGATCTCCTGCTATCGCTATTTTTTTCATATTGTTTTACTTTTGTTTATCACAAATTTAAGATTATAAATTGACTTAAAGTTTTTATCCACAACAAGTTTGAAAATTTAAAATATTAATTTTTGTTAAAAGATTGAATGTTAGTTCTTTTTAATTTTTAACTAAAACGTAAACACTTAGTTCAAAAGCAATTAACATTTAGTTAATATTAGCGTTGAAAAGCGATACATTTTTGGTGGATAAGAAATAATAAATACGAGCTTGAAATTCCCTAAAAATAATGCATTGCACTTTAAAATTTAAGTTTGAAGATTTATCTTTTATTAATTTTCAGCAAGAATTCTTGCTTTTATTAATGTTCAAGTTTTACACATATAGAAACCTGAAATAATTTGTCTATTGTGGATAAATGAAATAATATACTACGAATCAATAAGTTATAAAATTTAAAAATAGGGATAACTTTTGAATCAAATATCAACAACTATATTCAAAATATTTCTCCCCATTACTAACAACACTCAACAACACTACCCATCTTTCTTTTATATATATTAAAAATTTGTTGATTACTGATAGATTGTTTAGGGTTGAAATTAAAATGCAGATTTTTCTTTTTTGAATTTTAGAAACGCTAAATTTGTAATTCAAATAATCCAGAAAAACAATTTTATGCAAAGCTTCAAAGATTTCAATTTTAAAGATAAAAAAGTACTTGTTCGTGTAGATTTCAATGTTCCTCAAGACGAAAGTGGAAAGGTAACCGATAACACGAGAATTTCTGCGGCAAAAGATACGATTGATAAAATTTTGAACGATGGAGGTGCTGTAATTTTGATGACGCATCTTGGAAGACCCAAAGGTAAGGTAAGTGCTGAATTTTCTTTGAAAAATTTGGTTCCAGAAATTGAAAGTGTTTTAGGAAAAAGTGTTCAATTTTGTGATGAATGCGTAGGAGAGAAGGCAGAAAAAATAGCATCGGATTTGAAACCAGGGGAAATTTTATTGCTAGAAAATTTAAGATTTCATGAAGAAGAAGAAAAAGGTGACCATGAATTTGCGAAAAATCTCGCTAAACTAGGAGATGCTTACGTGAATGATGCCTTTGGAACTGCACATAGAGCGCATGCTTCTACAGCAATAATTGCAGAAAATTTTCCTACAACTAAATTTTTCGGTTTATTGATGTCCAAAGAGTTAGAAGCAATAAAAAAAGTATTAAAAGATGGTGAAAAACCAATTTTAGCCGTGATTGGAGGATCCAAAGTTTCTTCAAAAATTACGGTGATAGAAAATATTTTGCCAGCAATAGATAAGTTAATCATCGGTGGAGGAATGGCTTTTACTTTTATAAAAGCACAAGGAGGTCATATCGGAACTTCACTAGTAGAAGAAGATAAAATGACGTTGGCTTTGGAAATTTTAGAAAAAGCAAAAGAATTGAATGTAGAAGTTTTGCTTCCTGTTGATGCTATAATTGCAGAAAAATTCGATAATGATGCTCCACAAAAAGAGGTTAATATTTACGAAATTCCCGAAGGTTGGATGGGATTGGATGCCGGAGTAAAAAGCAGATTATTATTTCATGATGCTATTATAAATTCCCGAACAATATTGTGGAATGGTCCATTAGGTGTTTTTGAAATGCCAAATTTTGCTGCAGGAACTATATCTTTAGGAGAAAGCATCATAGAATCTACCAACAACGGAGCTTTTTCTTTAGTTGGTGGAGGAGACAGCGTTGCGTTTGTAAAATCCAACGGATTGGAAGATAAAGTATCTTATGTATCTACCGGAGGAGGAGCGATGCTAGAAAGTTTGGAAGGAAAAGAACTGCCGGGAGTTTTGGCAATTAATAGCTAGATTAAAGTATTTTCGATTGTATTTGGAAATTTTTCGGTGTAATTCCTTCATGTTGGTGAAAAACTCTTGTGAAATAATTGGTATCAGAAAATCCTGTTTGGTAAGTTACTTCTTTTATTGTTTGATGCTCGAGCAGTAATTCTTTTGCCTTTTTAAGTCTTTCTTTAATGATGAATTCATTTGGTGAGATGCCAATTTCTTGTTTAAATATTTTGAAGATGTTTGATTCACTCACATAACTTTGTTTTGCAATAGACTTAATGGATATTTTCTGGTGGATATTTTTTTTAATATAACTAATAATATAACCCATTCTGGTTTGATTTGTAGATGATTCTCTTTCCAAAATTTTTCTAGCTTGAGTTTGCATTAATCTGATAATCAATTCTTTAATAGCAAAATCTGCCATTATATCTTTATGTGCACTATTATCCATTGCAATTCGCATAATATTGTTTGTTGCAGAAGTTAATGATTGATCATTCAGTAAAAAATATTCATTGCTAGAAATTCCCCAAATTTGAGATGAATCGTCAATTTTAGGTGTATTATGATTGATAAAATCGAGAGAATTGTTTATATAGTCCGAACTTAATGATAAAGAAAGACATTGTGACGGAGTTTTGTCTGCTTCTGGAAAATCGATAATCATCGTTTCACCTGGCGAGATTAAAAGGCTTTCACTTGGTAAATAATCGAAATAATTTGTTTTATTTTCTAATTTCATTACTTTTTTCCCGCGCAGCATTGATGTAAAAGCTAAATCATTAAAATGTAATTTAACATTTTTTGCCGTTTGATGTGTTTCATATATAGAAAATTCACAGTTTTTGAGTTGAAAAGTAGTCTTATTTTCTACAATATTGTTCAAACGATTTGTGGAAGTTAATGAAATTTCATTGAGCAAATTGACCTTACTTTTCATAGCATTAATTGTATTTATTACATTTATCTAAATTAATTAATTTTAAGTTATCAAATTAAAATATTAGTGTTAATATTATTATAAAGTTAACAGTAAAAAGAATTTTACTATAAATATGTAGGATTGTGCTATCATTTTTATTTTTTTATTTGGAATTTAGTATTTCGAATTTTTAATAATTAAAACAATTGATATGAGTACATCAACAGAAACAAAAAACGAAAATATTTTAGAACGGCCAGATTTTAAAAAGCAATATGGGAATTATATCGGAGGAGAATTTGTAGCTCCAGTTTTAGGTAATTACTTTGATGTTATTTCTCCCATTGATGGACAGGTTTTTACTCAAGTAGCACATTCTAGTAAAGAAGATTTAGAATTAGCTGTAGATGCCGCTTCCAAAGCCTTTGAAACATGGAAAGATTCTTCTTCTACTGAAAGAAGTATTATTTTAAATAAAATTGCGGATAGAATGGAGCAAAACCTAGAATATCTTGCGGCAGTGGAAACAGTAGACAATGGAAAAGCGGTGCGGGAAACATTGGCAGCAGATTTACCTTTAGCAATAGACCATTTTAGGTATTTTGCGGCCGTTATTCGAGCAGATGAAGGTTCTCATAATGAGTTGGATAAAGATACAGTTTCATTGATTGTACACGAACCTCTTGGTGTAGTAGCACAAATAATTCCATGGAATTTTCCTATTTTAATGGCTATTTGGAAACTAGCTCCAGCTTTAGCAGCAGGAAATTGTGTAGTTCTAAAACCAGCGGAAAGTACACCGGTTTCTATTTTAATCTTGATGGAACTAATTGGAGATTTGCTGCCAAATGGAGTGGTAAATATCGTAAATGGTTTTGGTGGTGAGTTAGGAAGAGCTTTGGTAACCAACCCGAAAGTAAATAAAGCAGCATTTACAGGATCTACTGCAACGGGAAGATTGGTAATGCAATATGCAACAGAAAACATCATTCCTGTAACTTTGGAATTGGGTGGTAAATCTCCAAACGTTTTCTTTAATTCTGTAATGGATGAAGACGACGCATTTTTAGATAAAGCTATTGAAGGAGCTGTTTTATTTGCTCTAAATCAAGGTGAAATTTGTACTGCGCCTTCCAGATTATTGGTTCAGGAAGATATAGCGGATGCCTTCATAGCAAGAGTTATTGAAAGAGTTAAGGCCATAAAAGTTGGAAATCCTTTGGATAAAACCGTAATGATGGGAGCGCAAGCTTCTAAAATTCAAAAAGATAAAATTAATTCTTACATCAAATTAGGAAAACAAGAAGGTGCAGAATGTTTGGTTGGTGGAGAAACAAACGATCTTGGAGGAGACTTTCAAGGTGGTTATTATATCCAACCAACTATTTTTAAAGGGAATAATAAGATGAGAATTTTCCAAGAAGAAATTTTCGGTCCAGTCTTGGCTTTTACAACATTTAAGGACGAAAAGGAGGCTATTGAAATTGCAAATGATACAATTTATGGACTTGGAGCAGGTGTTTGGACAAGAGATGCTCATCAATTATATCAAATACCAAGACAGATTCAGGCTGGTAGAGTTTGGGTAAATCAATATCATTCTTATCCTGCAGGAGCACCTTTCGGTGGTTATAAGCAATCTGGAATAGGGCGAGAAAATCACAAGATGATGTTAGATCATTATAGACAAACCAAAAATATGTTGATTTCTTATAATAAGAATAAATTAGGTTTTTTCTAGATGATAAAACGATTAAGCGTTACCGAGGAAGCATTAGATACAATTTTTGAATTAGAAAAAAAATATGGTGATCTGATGTTTTATCAAGCAGGAGGATGCTGCGAAGGTACGCAACCACAATGTTTTGAAAAAGGCGGATATTTCCCAAGGATGAACGATGCCATGATTGGGCATATTAATAAACATGAATTTTGGGTTGATCGTGATTTGTTTGAGTATTGGAAATACTCGCATTTTACTCTCGATATTTTAGAAGGAATAGGACCGGGTGGATTTTCTTTGGAGACACCACTTGGAAAAACTTTCAAAGTTCATTACAAATTATTTTCTGAAGAACAATTGGAAAATTTAGAACCTGTTATCAGGAATGAATAAAATTTTTAATTAATAATAAAAAAACTCTTTCAATTTTTTGGAAGAGTTTTTTATTTAATTTGAAGGAAAACCTATTTTTTCCAATATTTTATTGAAATGTGCTTAAATTTAGCCTTCATAAATAGGTTTAAAAGCTAAAATCTATTTTTTTTCGATAATATACACCAAACTGGAATATTCGTTGTTTTTAATAGCTTTAAAATTAGAAATCGCTCCCAAGAAGGTACCTTTTAACCAAAATAATGGATTTTTTTTATATTTTTCACTTAAAATGGAAATATAAAATGAATCGAGTAGGAGTGGTTTTATTTTATTCAATTTCCAAATTTCATTATTAAAAAGTTTTAGCATCCCATTTTTTGAGAAATGAAAAATATGACGAGGCACATCATAAGCTGCCCAAAATTCTTTATAATATTTTGCATCATAGGAAGTATGGTTTGGAACAGCGATGATAAGAACTCCATCTTTGTTTAATTTCTGATGAAAAAGTTGCATCATTTCCTTTTGATTTTCCACATGTTCGAATACGTGCCACAAAGTAATAACATCTAAACTGGAATCCTCGAGCAAATTTATATCTGAGATTATTTTCGTTTTCGATGCTTTATTTCTCGCAATATTTCTCGCATCTTCGTCTGGTTCATATCCAAAAGTTTCGAAATCATTTTGGATATATTTAATAAATTCACCAGCTCCACAGCCATAATCTAGAACCTTTGCTCCGGAAAATGTTTCCGCTGCTATGATGTTGCGCTTATAATTCAGATTAAAATATTGCGCTATTTTGTAAATTTTTTGTTTAAATGAAGCTTCGTCTTGATTGTGTGAAATATAATCATCGCTTTCATAATATTTACCAATATTTTGTGGTACAGGCGAAGTTTTTAGGATACCTTCAATTTCAGTAGGCACGATAACAAATGATTCTTTTGTAAGAAGATGATCTACAATTTTCATAAATAAACTTATAATTTTTAGTGCTTTAAAGTACTTACTTTAAATATTTTTTCAGACTGCGACAGTCCATTCGGATTGCAACCTGGGCTTCCTTCTGGAATGGCAATGTTTAATTTTTTGTAAAATTCTTGCCAATATTCGTCAGTCTTACCAGTTTTTGGATTGATGAAAGTCATTGGATTCAGCTGAAAAATAGAATCTTTTCTAAAACTCCTTTCAATGAAATCTGAACAATAATAGGAATTTTCGTTCAATACGTAAGAAACATTATATGGCCTTTTCAACAGTGAATTTGCTTTTTGAATTGCTTGGTCTATACTAAGATTATATTCTTTTTTTAATCTATATACATCTATAGTTCTAGAGTTATAATCCTTCAAAAAATCTTTTATATTTTCTTTAATGGAGCCTTTTTCTGGTGCAGCGTGTAAGACAAATAAATCTTTCCTATTTTTTTCAATGATGCCAATATGATCATAAGAAGGTATATTTTCTTTTTTTGTAACTCTACTTATTGCACCCGAAAGGTTTTCTTCCTTCGCTTGTATAAAAATTAAGTCGCCATTTTGTAGATAGGAGTATTTACTTTTACAACTGGATAAAAGTAAAAAAAACATAAAGCAAATTGCAAGATTTTTATAATTCATAGTGCAATGTTTCACGTGAAACATTTCGTTTTATCTGCCGAGAAATATAAGTAAAACGTTAATATCTGAAGGCGAAACACCACTAATTCTTGATGCTTGAGCAATAGTAGATGGGCGAACTTTAGATAATTTTTGTTTGGCTTCTGATGATAAAGATGCAATACTATTAAAATCTAAATCAGGATCTATTTTGTAAGATTCTAATTTTTTTAATTTTTTCACGTTTTCGTTCTCTTTTTCGATATAACCTTTGTATTTAATCTGTATTTCTGCTTGTTCCTTAACGATAGTGGAGTAGGAGAGTAAATTCTCTTTTATAAAATCTATTTCCTCTAGTTTTTCTAAAGAAAAATGAGGTCTGGAAAGTATGGTATTCGCGCGAAATGCTTGATCTACAGGATTCGATTCTACACTTGCTAATATAGGATTTATAATACTAGGTTTCAAGCTTGTTTCTGATAAATAAGTAATAATTTCATTCGATTTTTTAATTTTATCTTGTACAGCAGCCAATCTTTGGTCACTTGCTAAACCTATTTTATTTGATTTCTCTGTCAAACGGATATCTGCATTGTCTTGTCTTAACAATAATCTAAATTCTGCTCTGGACGTAAACATTCTGTATGGCTCTTCAGTACCTTTAGTTATCAAATCGTCTATTAATACACCAATATATGCTTCGTCTCTGTTTAAAATAAATTCCTCTTTTTCATTTATCTTCAAATGGGCATTTATTCCTGCCATCAAACCTTGTCCAGCTGCTTCTTCATAGCCAGTTGTTCCATTGATTTGGCCGGCAAAATATAGGTTTTCGACTATTTTTGTTTCCAAAGTATGTTTCAATTGCGTAGGTGGAAAATAATCATATTCTATGGCATATCCAGGTCTAAAAATTTTCACATTTTCAAAACCAGGTACATATTTAAGCGCTTTTAACTGCACATCTTCAGGAAGTGAAGAACTAAATCCATTTAGGTAAATTTCTACGGTTCTCCAACCTTCTGGTTCTACAAATAATTGATGTCTCGTTCTTTCTGAAAAACGATTTATTTTGTCTTCAATACTCGGGCAATATCTTGGACCAATACTTTGTATGGTACCATTGAACATCGGACTTTTTTCAAAACCTTCACGCAGTACATCATGTACAGTTTCGTTGGTATATACAATATGACAACTTTTTTGTTTAGAAATTTTTGGTGTATCTGTGTAAGAAAAATTTTGAGGTTTTTCATCACCCTTTTGTTCTTCCATTTGTGAATAATCTAAAGATCTTCCATCTATTCTAGGTGGAGTTCCTGTTTTCATTCTGCCAGATTCAAAACCATGAGCTTCTAATTGTTCGGTAATACCTACAGATTTAGATTCGCCCATTCTTCCTCCGCCTAGCTGTTTGTCGCCAACGTGAATAAGGCCATTCAAAAAAGTCCCATTCGTAAGAATTACAGATTTAGCTCTTAATTGTATACCTAAAGATGTAACCACACCTGTAACTTTATGATTTTCGATGATCAAACTTTTAACCATATCTTGAAAAAAGTCTAGGTTGGGCGTGTTTTCTAGAGCTATTCTCCATTCTTCAGCGAACATCATTCTATCATTTTGAGATCTTGGAGACCACATTGCTGGACCTTTAGAAAGATTCAGCATTTTAAATTGTATGGCAGAAAGATCTGAGATGATGCCACTATAGCCTCCCATTGCATCAATTTCTCTTACGATTTGGCCTTTTGCAATTCCTCCCATTGCAGGATTGCAACTCATCTGCCCAATAGTCTGCATATTCATAGTTACCAAAAGTGTTTTGGAACCTAGATTTGCAGCAGCAGCAGCAGCTTCGCATCCTGCGTGACCACCACCTACTACTATTACATCATATATTTCGTTTGTCATTGTAAATGTTTTACGTGAAACATCTTTATAATTTATTGGAAATCAAAATTATAAAAAGGTTTTAAAGTATTTTATCGAGATAAAAGTTCTCTTTTTCCGTCATTAGATGCTGTTCCGCATCGGTTTTGTCTTTATATCCACAGAGATGAAGCAAGCCATGAGCTAGAACTCTTTTTAATTCTATATCTTTATCAGTACAAAATTCTGCCGCATTATCCGAAATTCTTTGCAAAGATACGAAAATATCACCGCTGATTTTTTTACCCTTCACATAATCAAACGTAATGATATCCGTAAAATAATCGTGCTGCAGATAGTCTTTGTTTATTTTTAAAAGATATTCATCATCGCAAAAAATATATTGGATTTTCCCAAGACTCTTATCTTCAGATATTATTAAATTCTCTAGCCATATTGATGTTTCGTCACCAATAATAATGGGTTCTATTTCTTCAAAAAAATACTGTATCATATTAAAACCAATGTCCGAGGATGATGTTAAAAGTTCCATTCTTACTATTCAATGGTTGGCTATAATTAATTTTTATCTGCCCAACTGGAGATTTATAACCTGCCGTTACTCCTGCAAATGTATTGGTAATACGTAGGATTTCTTCCAATTTTATATCATTAAATTCATTTAATATACCGGCACTTCCCGTAAAAAAAATATTTTTAAATGCTCTTATTTGAAAATCCGCAGTGGAGGTAAGAAGTTGATCACTGCTGTATTCGCCAAATTGTAAACCAGCAAATGGAGTAAAGTTGTTTAAAGATTGTCCAAAAATTCCTCCTGGTCTGTATTTATAATATTCTGGTAAGCTTTCGCCAATCGTAAAACCGCCAAACATATTCATTCTAAAAGTAAAAATTTCGGAAATGGGAATATTGAAACTAAAATGTGCTTTAGCCTGGATATCTTTATCAGAAATATCTTCATTAAGCAAGTCTAATATTTTTCCTTCGGCATTTAAATAAATTCCTTTTGTTGGAAAATTAGAATCATCTTGGGTGTCAGACTTTAAAAATGCATAGGGATTTACGTAGCTTCCAGATGCTAAAATATTGTTGCGGGATTCAAAATAGTCATAACTTAATCCTCCGCCAAATGCATATCTATCATTTAAAATTGATTGAATGAAAATTTCATTTCGAAACCAATTCCATCGATCTTTTGTTTCAGAAAATTCATTTTTTAAATCTAAAGTCATACCGGAAGAATTAATTCCGAAACCTGGAATGTAGCCATTATCTACAAAATATTTTAGATAATATCTTGGCTTATCTCCAATTACTAAATCTAAAGAAAGATCTGAATTTCTGAAAAGAAATCTTTTTGCACTTGCATTTAAAAGTAGCCCAGTTTTGAAAACTTCATCGTAGTGCAAGCCAAATTTTAAAAACAATTTTGCAGGATCTTCTGTAGTTACAACTTTCAAATAATTTAAATTTTCCTCTTGGATGATGTCGTAGTTTATTAAATTAAAGTTGTTTGTTGCGTACAACTTATTTATCATTGCGTTTATTTTGCTATAAGTTTGAAGTGAAGGCAATTTTAAGCCCATTTTACCTCGTATATAATTCTGCGTATAGATATTGTTGTTTTCTACCACCAAACTGTCTATTTTGTACACGTTTGAAAAGATAGAATTGTTGCTTGCACGTAATTTATTTTGATCTGATTTTGGCAATTTCGAGAGCGGCGCTATATATTTTTTCGCTTCATCAAATCCTAGTTTTATGATGGCTTCTTTATCTCCAAAACTGGTAGCACTAAATTTACCTAGATTTGGATGTATATTTATATCCGTATAATTATATTGATTTATAGTTTCTTTTTGAATACCCATATCAATAACTTGATTCAAGATACTCACGACCGAAGTAAGTTGATCTCTTGTAGCTAAACCTTGACTTAAATCTACCCCAATTACAATGTCCATCCCCTTGTCCAATAGTGGTTTAGAAGGATAATTTAAAGTAATAGCTCCATCAATATATACGCTATCACCAACTTTCACCGGATTCATTAATGAAGGAAAAGCAGAGCTTGCCATAATGGAAGTAACCAAATCTCCACGTTCTAAAATTTTGAGTTTTCCTGTTTCTAAATTGGTTACCATGCACATAAAAGGAATAGGCAATTTTGAAAAATCATCTATATTTGATACATTTTTAAATAATTCTTTCAGCAAATAAATATTCTTTTGTCCGGATGATATTGCTTGCGGCAAAACATTTATTTTATTGTCTATAATTGGGATTGTGTACAAATATTTATCATTGCTCTTGCTAAAAAACGAAGTTTCTTGCCGCGTTTTCTCATTAGATATTACGTCGAAAAAATCTGTATTTAGTACTAATTTTTCAATTTCAGTAGCAGAATATCCAGAAGCATAAAGACCACCAACTATCGCTCCCATACTTGTACCAGAGATATAATCGATTTTTACACCCATAGAATCTAGTACTTTTAGCACTCCAATATGCGAAAATCCTTTTGCACCACCACCTGAAAGTGAAAGTCCAATTTTTGGATTTTTGGGTATTACCAAGTTTTCTTTTACTTGAGAATAGGAATAAATTCCAATAAAGAATGAAAAGTAAAGCAGTAATTTTTTTATCATTTATTTCTTTATATAAATTCGTTTCACGCGTTGAGAGATTGATGTCAAAACCTCGTAAGGTATTGTATTACAATATTTTGAAAAGTCTTTGAGTGTTGGATTTCCGTTAAATAAAATTACTTCATCACCTTCGATAAAATTATTATCTCCAATATTGATCATCATCATATCCATACAAATATTCCCAACTATCGGAAAAAGTTTTTTATTGATTCCTACATAACCAACCTGATTTCCTATACTTCTCGGTATTCCATCTGCATAACCTACTGGAATTGTAGCAACAAGCGTATTTTCATTGGCAATATAATTTCTATTATATCCTACGGAATCACCTTTTTTTACTTCAGATATTTGACTTATCACTGTTTTAAATTCTACAGCATTTATCAATTTTTTTTCGATAGATTCGTTGGAAGAAATACCTATCATTCCAATCCCAATTCGCACCATATCAAATTGATATTCCGGATAGTTTGCGATACCAGAACTATTCAGCAAATGCAAAATCGGTTTATATCCCAAACCTTCTATCAACTTTGAAGATATTTCTATAAAATTATTTGCTTGGAATTTCGTGTACTCTTTTTCAGTTTCAGAATCAGCTGAGGAAAGATGACTAAAAATAGTTTCAACAGAAACATTCATGTCCTTTAAGTTATCGATGATGTCAGCAACTTCAAAATCCTTAATACCAAGACGATGCATTCCAGTTTCTATCTTAAAATGTATAGGATAAGTTTTTTGAATACCCTTTTCAATCAATTTATCATGAAAAAGATTTAACACACGCAGACTGTAAATTTCTGGCTCCAAATCGTATTCTATAATGGAAGAATAACTACTTTGTTCTGGATTCATTACAATTATAGGAGTTGTGATACCTTTTTTACGCAATTCTACTCCTTCATCTGCATAGGCTACACCCAAATAATCTATATGGTGATGTTGCAAAATTTCTGCAATTTCATAATTTCCCAGTCCATATGTGTATGCCTTTACCATCGCCATCATTTTTGTAGTTGGTTTTAGCAAAGATTTATGAATATTGATATTGTGTAAAATAGCATTTAAATTCACTTCTAAAACTGTGTCGTGCTTTTGCAAAGCGAGAATATTTTTAAGTTTTTCTAAGGTAAATTTACGAGCTCCTTTTAATAATATCAATGAATTGTTAATATCTTTAATCTGCTGGCTATCAATTAATTGTTTAGTGTTAAGGAAAGTATAACTTTCATTATTAAAAAATTTTTGATATTGTGAAATTTCCTCCCCAACCAAAAATATTTTATCAAAATTTTGTTGGTTTGTAAGGTTTGCAACATATTTATAAAAATTCTCAGAAGAATCTTTACCTTCCATGAAATCTGTGAGCACTAAACATCTTTTCTGCTTGCGATATTCTTTTATAAATTGATAAGAAATATACAAAGAATCCAAATCCAGATTAAAAGAATCATTGATTATTAAATTATCATTTTCACCGACTACGCTTTCTAATCGCATTTCTATGGGTTTCAGCAAAGACAATTTTTGAATAATTTCTTCGTTTTTATAATCTAATTGTTTTAATACGGCAACGATACAAAGCATGTTGCTTATAGTTGCTTCATCTCTGTTTTCTACTTGTATTTTTATTTTTTCCTCTCCAATTGAAATTAGAACATCTTCGTTTTTATTGTTAAAATCATTTTCTAGATGTACAAAATTGTGCTTTTTTAAGCCGAACGAAAATAATTTCTTATCTGCGTAGGATTTTTTGATCTCGGTTTCTACTAAATTAAAATCTCCATTATAAATAATAATTTCAGAATTTTTAAATAATTTTAATTTTTCTAGGAGAATTTCATTTTGATTTTCAAAGTTTGCAGAATGTGCACTACCTAAATAGGTGAAAACCCCAATTTTAGGCGAAAAAACAGATTCTTGTATATCCATTTCATTCGGTTTGGAAATTCCTACTTCGAAAATTCCCACTTGGTGTTTTTTAGAAATTTCTAAAAGGGAAAGCGGCAAACCTAGCTGAGAATTAAAACTTTTCGGGCTTTTTACTACAGACAAATCATCATTTAAGCATAAAAATAACCATTCCTTGATGATTGTTTTTCCATTACTTCCTGTAATTCCTATTGTGTTGATATCAAAATTTTGTAGATGAATCCTTGCTAATTTTTGTAAAAATTCTAGAGGATTTTCAACAATAATCCAAGTAATTGGGTGAGGCGTTTCTATCTTTTCTGTAGAAATTATAATTTCTATCCCCTTATTTATAGCATTTTGTATATATTTCCTGCCAGAATTTATCTCCGTTTCTAAAGCTATGAATGCGGTTTCTTTGTGGGTAAATATTTTTCGCGTATCATAAGCTATATTGGAAATCATTAAAGTTGAATCTCCAAAAATTTGTGAGTTGGTAATTTTCGCTATTTCTTCACAACTATATTTCATCGCCTACATTATTTTTTGAGATATTTTCTTCTACAAATACTTTTCTACTCACCGCATTGTAACTTTCTGTTTCACCTAGTTGTACCAAGTCTTTATTATCAGAAATACGCATAGAGTAGTTGGCAAGATTTCCTGTTTTTCTGCAAATTGCGTGCACTTTCGTCACATATTCTGCAGTTGCCATCAAGTTGGGCATCGGTCCAAAAGGTCTGCCCAAAAAATCCATATCCAAACCTGCAATTACCACTCTTACTCCGTTGTTTGCTAAAGTATTAGCTACTTCTACAATGTGCTCATCAAAAAACTGAGCTTCGTCAATTCCCACAACATCGCAATTGGAGCCAAGCAAAAGCACCTCGGTAGAACTTTCTACAGGCGTACTTCTTATTTTATTATAATTATGAGAAACTACGTCGGTTTCGTCATACCTTGTATCTATTTTTGGTTTAAAAATTTCTACATTCTGCCCGGCCATTTCTGCTCGGCGTAGTCTTCGAATCAGTTCTTCTGTTTTACCAGAAAACATGGATCCACAGATGACTTCCATCCATCCACTTTGTTTCGCGTGATTTATTGTATTTTCTAAAAACATTTGTTAAATTAGCAGTATTTTACAGCCTCAAAATTAAGCAAATTTATCTACAAACTGCTATGCAAAATTCTACGGATATTCTACAAAAAGTGTTTTCAGAAACAAAAGAAATTTTACAGAAATTATCTGATTGCCAATCAATTGATGATTTTTTAGCCTTAGACAAGGAAAGATTAAAGCTTCAGGATTATACAAACTTTCTAAAAATTTACAAAGAATTTGAAGAGGAGATAGACAATTCTCAGAGTTTTTCCGATACGATTAATGAAGAAATCTCGGACAATCAATCTCAAATTGATGAATGGGATGAATTTAATAACAATGATTTTTTTGAAAAGGTAGAAGAAGAAGAAAGCTTCGATGAAATAGAACAAATTGAAAATTCTGATGATTTCGATAAAGAATTACCAGTAGAAAATATTTTAACTTCTCAAAATGATGATAATTCAAACTCAGATTTTGAAGCGGAAGATAAAATCTTGATAGTTGATGAAAATATAACAGAAGAGGAAATGAATTCTCAAGAAACTGTAGAAATTTCGATGGAAGACATAATTTCTTCTCCGGAAATACAACCTATAATTTCTTCAGAAGAAGTGGAAATTTTAGAAATAAAACATCAGGAAGAAAAAAAACTAAGACTATCAAACATAAAAGGCGTAAAAAAAATGGAAACACTTTTTGAAGACGATTTTTTTGAGAAATTTTCCACCATAGAAAATGTTAGTAATACAGAAATTCCTATAGAAAGTAATGTTTCATTAGAGCAAATGGAAGTTCAAAAAGAGAAACCAATTTTTAAATTAGATTTAAATGACAGAATCGCTTTCACTAAAAAATTATTTTCTGGTAGCCAAAACGATCTAAACGAGGCGGTTACAAAATTAAATGTGTTTACAAATTTAGAAGACGCAAAAGAATATTTAAGCGAATTATATTACGACAAAAATTGGGAAAAAGAAGATGAATTTGCACAAAGATTATGGAGTCTTGTAGAAAGTAAATTTCAGTAAAATAGTAGAATGATAAAAGATATTTCAGATTTTAAGAACGTATTTTTCATAGGTGTTGCAGGTGTTGGAATGAGCGCTATTGCGCAATATCTGCAAGGAATTGGTAAAGAGGTTTCTGGTAGCGACAGATATTTCAACCCAAATGAAGAGAATAAAATTAGAACACAATTAGAAGCAGAAGGTATCCAATGTTTTTTGCAAAATGGAGAAGGAATTTCTGAAAAAACCGATGTAATAGTAGCTTCTACCGCAATTGAAGACACGGTTTTAGAAATTGTAAAAGCTAAAGAACTACGGATTCCAATCTTGAGAAGAAGTGAATTGCTAGCAATGATTGCTAAAAGTAAAAAAACCATTGCCATTGCGGGAACTTCTGGAAAATCTACAACTTCTGCCATGTTGTACCAAATTTTGTTGGATGCAAAATTAGAGCCCAGTATTATTTCTGGCGCAGGTTTAACGAGCATCATTAAACAAGGAAAAATAGGAAATGCCGCCGTTGGAAATGGAGATTGGCTCATCATAGAAGCAGACGAAAGCGATGGTTCTGTGGTGCAATATCATCCGGAAATTGGCGTGCTACTCA
The DNA here is from genome assembly GCF_013294015.1 of Frigoriflavimonas asaccharolytica. Taxonomy (GTDB): domain Bacteria; phylum Bacteroidota; class Bacteroidia; order Flavobacteriales; family Weeksellaceae; genus Frigoriflavimonas; species Frigoriflavimonas asaccharolytica. The sequence continues at coordinate 244,784 of NZ_JABSNO010000001.1, read as the reverse complement.
ATATAGACAAAGATCATCAGGAAATTGATGAATTGATAGATTTATTCACCATATTTAAAAACAATACCAATAGCTTGTTTGTTGTAAACCAATCGAATACATTGGCGAAATCTTTATCCGAAAATAGTAAAAACGACTTCGGTTTTGAAGATGGAAATGCTGGATTTTCTGCCAAAAATTTCTCGCAAAATGGTTTTCAATTAAAATTTGAATTGCAAGATCAATTGTTTGAAATGAATGCTCTCGGACAACATTCTGTAGAAAACGCTGCCGCAGCTATTGCTGTTGCTTTGCAAATTGGCGTAAGTGCAAAAACCTGCGCAGAAAGCCTGAAACATTATGAAGGAATATATAGAAGACATCAAATTTTAGGAGAGAAAAATGGAGTTTGGGTAATAGATGATTATGCGCACAATCCTGCAAAATGTGCTGCTTCCATTAAAGCTTGTCAACCTTTGGCAGAGAAAGTAATTGCTTGGTTTCAACCGCATGGTTACAAACCAACCAGATTTTTGCGAGCAGATTTTGTGGAAGAAATTGGCAATGCGCTTCGCGAAAATGACGAAATTTGGATGAGCGAAATTTTCTATGCTGGTGGAACAGCAAAAAAGGACATTTCTGCCAATGATTTGATTCAAGATTTACAAAAAAATAGAAAAAACGCTCATTTTGTAGAAAATCGAGAAGATTTTTTAGAAACCATAAGACCAAATTTGAAAGAAGGAACGGTTTTATTATTAATGGGAGCAAGAGATCCGAGTTTGGAAGAGTTTGGGGCGGATTTATTTGAGCAATTGTGATGCATGAATACCAAAGATTGAAATCTTTGGTTGGAATATCGGTCGTCGCTATGCGACTTATCGAAAGAGTCGCATAGCGACGACCGATATCCAGAAACGGAATTTATTCCGATGAAATGATAGTGTTGCGATAAAAACAGAAATTTTAAATAAACAAAAATGCCGAACACTTATGTTAAAATTTATGTTCAAGCTGTTTTCGCTGTGAAATATCGCAGAGCATTAATTAAGGATCACTTTAAAAAAGATTTGCATGCTGTTTTGGGAAATTTAATCAATGAAACAGGTTGTAAAACAATTATTGTTGGTGGAGTGGAGGATCATGTTCATTGTTTTTTTTCTTTAAAAACTACCTGTTCACTTTCAGATGTAATGAAAAGTGTAAAGGCAAAATCCTCAAAATGGATCAATGAAAACGGGTTTTTAGAAGATAGATTTGAATGGCAAAGAGGATTTGGAGGTTTTAGTTATAGCCAATCTGCTATTAACAATGTGTATAAATATATTGAGAATCAAGAAGAGCATCATAGAAAACAAAATTTTAAAGCTGAATATAAAAATCTTTTACAGAAATTTGAAGTCGAATATGATGAAGACTATTGGTTTGAAGATTTAATGTGATTTTTTTTAAGTCCTAAAATTAAAATTTTAGGCAATTATATCGGTCGTTGCTCTGCAACTTGGCAGTTGTTCGCAAAGCGATGAGCGATAAACCAACTTTGGAATTTATTCCATAATTTTTAGTCAAAAATTTAGGTCGTAGCTTTGCAATTCAACAGTAGGTCGCAAAGCGACGATAGATAAACTAACTTTGGAATTTATTCCATAGATAAAAACAAATGAGCGGAATACTTTACTTCGTACCAACACCCATCGGAAATCTGGAAGACATGACTTTCCGAGCCATTAGAATTTTGAAAGAAGCAGACTATATTTTGTGCGAAGACACCAGAACTTCTGGCGTTCTTTTAAAATATTATGAAATAGCTAAACCTTTGAAATCCTATCACTTACACAACGAGCATCAGATGACGCAACGTGTAATTGAGGATCTTAAAAACGGGCAAAACATCGCCTTAATTACCGATGCAGGGACACCTGGAATTTCGGATCCTGGTTTTTTGATGGCGAGAGCAATAGCAGAAGAAAATTTAGAAATGCAATGTTTGCCAGGTGCAGTTGCTTTTGTACCAGCATTGGTAGTTTCTGGATTGCCAAATAACGAATTTATTTTTGCAGGATTTTTGCCCCCCAAAAAAGGCAGGCAAACAAAATTAATACAACTAGCTGCAGAGAAAAAAACCATCGTTTTATACGAAAGCCCACACAAAATAAATACGACATTGGAGCAGATAAAAGAATTTTTTGGTGAGGAAACAAAAGTAAGTTTAAGCCGAGAAATTTCTAAAAAATTTGAAGAAACAAAGCGCGGAACCATTCAAGAATTGATAGATTTTTCTAAAAGTAAAACCTTGAAAGGGGAGATTGTATTGGTGATTAATAATTTAATATAAAGGCGCCATTAACAAAATAAAACCTTGTCCTTTAAAAAATAAAAATCTACCGATGAAAATAGCCATCATTCACAAAGCAACTTTACCCGTCACCAAATATGGTGGTACGGAACGTGTTGTTTGGGATTTGGCGGAAGAACTTCACAAGCAAAACCACGAAATTACCTTCGTGGTAAATGGAGATTCTAAAATTCCGTTTGGGAAAAAAATTGCCATAGAAAGTATTGTTGATATTAGAAAAGACCTTCCAAAAGATGTAGATGTTTTGCATTTTCATTCCGGTTTTGAAGGTATGGATGAGCTGGAAACACCTTTCGTTTTTACCTTGCATGGCAACATTCCATTTGGGCATTTGCTTTTAAAAAACACCATCTTTGTTTCGAAAAACCAAGCAGAAAGATATGGAGGAGATGGTTTTGTTTACAATGGATTAAATTGGGACAATTATCAAAAACCAGATTTAGATAGCAAAAGAACCCACTTTCATTTTTTAGGAAAAGGAGCTTGGAGATTGAAAAATTTGCAGGGAGCAATAGATGTGGTGAAAAATGCGCCACGAGAAAAGCTCTTTGTGATGGGTGGCAAAAGATTCAACATCAATATGGGACTTCGTTTTACCTTTACACCAAAAGCAAAATTTTTTGGGATGGTAGACAACGATCAAAAATCGCGAATTATGAATACTTCAAAAGGTCTTATATTTCCCGTTTTGTGGAATGAGCCTTTTGGTTTGGCCATCATAGAAAGTCTGTATTTCGGCTGTCCGGTTTTTGCAAGTCCTTACGGAGCAATATCTGAATTGGTGCCAAAAAACCTAGGATATTTATCAAATTCTCGTAAAAAATTGACAGAAGCGATACAAAATTTCGAAAATTTTGACAGAAATGAAGCCCATCAATATGCAGTAGAAAATTTTAGTGCGAAAGTAATGGCAGAAAATTACATCAAAATGTATCAAAAAGTAATCGACGGAGAAACCATTAATTCTGAAAATCCGACTTTGAAAATTGAGGAGCCAAAATTTTTACCTTGGCTAGATTAAAAAGATTTTGTAAATTTAAATTAATCAAAAAAGGACTGATATAATTTTTCCACAAGTAAATAACTTGAAAAATTAAATATTATTTAAAAATAAAAAACTTTAACAGGATAAGATATGAAATTATTAGAAGGAAAAGTAGCCTTGATTACAGGAGCTACAAGAGGAATTGGAAAAGGAATTGCAGAGGTTTTTGCAGCGCAAGGTGCAGAAGTTGCCTTCACGTATGCTGGTTCTGTAGAGAAAGCTAAAGAGTTAGAAACTGCTTTAAGTGCAATCACCAAAGTGAAAGCATATCAATCTGATGCGTCTGATTATGATGCTGCTCAAAAATTGGTAGAAGACGTGATGGCAGAATTTGGAAAAATAGATATCCTGATTAATAATGCTGGAATTACCAAAGACAATTTGATGCTTAGAATGTCTAAAGAAGATTGGGACAAAGTGATCAACGTGAATCTGGATTCTGTGTTCAACCTTACAAAAGCCGTGGTGAAACCAATGATGAAAGCAAAAGCTGGTTCTATTATCAATATGACATCCATCGTTGGTGTGAAAGGAAATGCAGGACAAGCCAATTACGCAGCTTCAAAAGCGGGTGTTATTGGTTTTACGAAATCTATAGCTTTGGAGTTAGGTTCTAGAAATATCCGTTGCAATGCAATTGCGCCAGGATTTATAGAAACTGAAATGACGGCAGCATTAGACGAAAAAACCGTACAAAGTTGGAGAGATGGTATTCCATTAAAACGTGGCGGACAGCCAGAAGATGTGGCAAATGCTTGTGTTTTCTTGGGAAGTGATATGTCTTCTTACATTTCTGGGCAAGTATTAAATGTTTGCGGCGGAATGCTAACTTAATGAAATTTTTAGAAAATTTTTTATTATACCTATCGATAATTTTAATTTGTAGCCTGTGTTACATTTCGATGTTTAATACCTATCAAACAGATGATTACGGCTTTGCGGCTTCTACAAATGAATTGGGTATTTGGCAACATTGCATTCAGAAATATTTTAATTGGGGAGGCAGATATTTCGCCTTTTCGTTGAATGCTTTTAATCCTGCGGGAAATTTATCATTAAATTGGCTGCCAAAAGCATTTCCAATGTTTCTCTGGGGAAATTTGATATTTGGTTTTTTTCTAAATTTTCAAAGATATTTTAACTTAAATAATAGTCAAGCGGTGAAAAAATCTTTCATCGCTTTTCTTTTTTACACGGTAGTTTTAGCGAGTTTGTCTGAACATTATTTTTGGTTGACAGGTGCGATAGTTTATCAACTACCTCATATATTTGGCCTGTATTTCTTATATATTTTAGGCATAAAAAAAACCAATCTTCTGCTGGAAATTTTAAAATATTTTTTAATTTTTGCGATGATGGGCTCTAATGAAATCGTTGCACTTTTCTTGTTATTATTTTTGATATTCCAATTTTATAAAAATCTAAATAAAGATACTTTTTCGCAATTTGTTTTTGGATTAATTTTCTTTTGCTTCACCTTTTTTGCACCAGGAAATTTTGTGAGAATGGGAGACGAAGAAACAGATTTTTGGATGAGCAATCTGAAAAAAATTGCTGTTGCCATTGCAAACGCAGTTTATGTTTTGCTGAAAGTTGGTCTAATTATTCCATTATTTATCGCAGTTTTTCAAGCAGAGATTTTAAAAATAAAGCAGCAATTTTCTGTAAAAGATTTATGGAAATTTCAAATGATGTTGATGGTTGTTTTAGCCTTCACAGGTTTCATAATGGTAGCCTCAGAAAGGAGTTTGGAGCCGATTTTAATATTTGCATTACTTTCAACGAGTGTTTTAGTTTCTCAATATTTTAATAAAATTAAAAAGCTCTGGATGGTTTCTTTAGCATTAATTTTTATTCCATCAATTATGCTATTTCCTTATAAATCAATCTATTTCAATCTCAATTATAATTTAAATGAAATTGGGGAAGAATTGATTTCTACAGATTTACAAAAATTTGAAAATGAAATCGCTGATAGACACGAAACCTTACGAACTTCTAAAAGCAAAGAAGTTGGATTAAAACCCATAAAAACAGTTCCCAAAATTCTCTATTTTGATGAATTGGGAACTGTTAATAACAGGAATTATGTAAATTCTCAATTAAAAGCTTTCTACAAGAAAAAAAGTGTATTTATTGAAAATTAGACTAGGAGTTCAAAATCTGCCCCAATTCTGCAATATATTCATGCGCAGTCAAATCAAATTTTACTGGAACTACGGAAATATAACCTTCTGCTAAAGCCGTTTCATCGGCATCTTCGCCTTCGTCCATATTATTGAAATAGCCAGAAAGCCAAAAATATTTTTTGCCGTGAGGATTTATTCTTTCGTCAAAATTTTCTTCCCATTTTGCATTGGCTTGTCGGCAAACTTTGATGCCTTTTATTTCTGAAGCTGCTAGTTTTGGAATATTTACATTTAAAACGACACCTTTTGGCAAAGGATTTTCCAGCACATTTCTCACAATTTTCTGTATAAATTCTTTTGCATGAGAAAAATCTGCATCCCAAGCAAAATCTAAAAGCGAAAATCCAATAGCTTGCAAACCTTCTACACCAGCTTCTACTGCGGCACTCATGGTACCAGAATAGATGACGTTGATGGAAGAATTTGCACCATGATTAATGCCAGAAACCACCAAATCTGGTTTGCTTGTTAAAATTTTATCCAGCGCAAATTTCACGCAATCTACGGGAGTTCCGCTTAGTGCATAATCTTTTTGTGGTCCTTCAAGATTTATTTCTTCAAAAGTAAGCGTTTGGTTGATGGTAATTGCATGTCCTTTCCCAGATTGTGGGGAATTGGGTGCAACCACGGTTACATCTCCTATTTCATTCATGAATTTTACCAGATTTCTTATTCCTGGTGCGGTAATTCCATCATCGTTGGTTACCAGTATTGTGGGCTTTTGCATAAAATTTTGTCTGTTTTCACAAATTTAATTAAAATAAAAGGGATATTTGTATTTAAGGTATTAAATTTGATGACAGAAAATCCGTCTGTAACATTATTTACGTTACTCTACACTAATCTAGATATATATTCAAAAATCTTATGTTTAAAAAATATAAACTCAACAAAGTGCTTTTCGTTTTGCCATTGCTAACATTAATGTTCTGCTTTAATTCCCCAAAGAATGAGGACGAAAAAATGCAAACCATTATGGTAAGCGTAAAAAATACACTTTCGTATTTACACTATAGTCCAAAAGCCATCAACGATGCTTATTCTAAAGACGTTTACAAAAAATATTTTGAATCTGTAGATCCGGCGAAAAGATACTATATGCAGTCTGACATGGTAGAATTTAGCAAGCACGAGACAAAACTAGACGATTATCTAAACCAAGGTGATCTTACGTTTTTTAAATTGACGAATGCAAGATTGCTACAAAGAGTAGACGAAATTGATAAAATGACGAAAGAAATTTTGACCAAGCCAATCAATTTAGAGGAAGATGAAGTTCTTATTTTGGACGCAAAAAATAAGAATGCGCCTAATAATCAACAAGAATTGTATAACGAATGGAAAAAGTACATCAAATACAACATTTTGCAAGAAATGGAAACGATGACTTCAAAAGAAGAAGCGCAAAAATTGAAAAAGGATTCTGTACAGAAATATAAATTGCAGGATACTATTAAATTAAATATTCTTTCACCAGAGCAAAAATTTACAAAAGCAAAAGAAGAAGTAGGAGATTTGATATCAGATTCTTTCAGAAGATTTAAAAAAGTGAAAGAAATGGATTGGTTTTCACGTTACATGAATGCTTATACAGAAGTTTTTGATCCGCACACAAATTATTATTCTCCAAAAGATAAAGAAGATTTTGATGTTAGTTTCACAGGTAAAATTATAGGAATTGGTGCTATCATTCAAGAAAAAAGAGGAAATTTATTTCTGGGTGCTTTAACGGTAGGAGCTCCAGCGTGGAAATCTAAACAACTTACAGAAGGAGATAAAATCTTAAAAGTACGTTCTACACCAAAAGACGAACCTGTGAATATGGTTGGAATGCTTGCAGATGAAGCTGTAACATATATCCGTGGTGAAAAGGGAACCCAAGTTACATTAACCGTTGAGAAAAAGGATAAATCCATCAAAGAAGTTACCATGACGCGCGAAGAAGTTTCTATTGAAGATACTTTTGCAAGAAGTATAGTTGTGGAAAACAATGGAGAAAAATATGGTTTCATTAATTTGCCAAGTTTCAACGTAAATTTTAATGATGAAAATGATCACAATGCATCAGATGATATAAAAGCAGAATTGATAAAACTAAAAGCGCAAAACGTAAAGGGAATTATTCTAGATTTAAGAAATAATGGAGGAGGTTCTCTTACGGAAGTTGGAGATATTATGGGATTATTTATGAATGCTGGTCCATATGTGCAAGTGAAAGATGGACAAGGAAAAATAACGACGCTCAAAAATAAAAACAATTCACCAATCTGGACAGGACCTTTAATCATTATGCAAAATGAACTTTCTGCTTCTGCTTCAGAGATTTTTGCTGGCGTAATGCAAGATTATGGTAGAGCTTTGGTCATCGGTTCTCCACAATCTTTCGGGAAAGGAACGGTACAAACTTTTGTAGACTTAAATAGATTTTTAAATACAAGCGACGATTTTGGGTCTCTGAAACTTACAATTCAAAAATTTTATAGAATCACAGGAGAATCTACCCAAAGAAAAGGTATCAATTCTGATGTAATGCTAGATGATTTCTACACCTACTCGGAAATAGGAGAAAGATATGATGAAAACGCTCTTGCGTGGGACAAAATACCTTCCACACAATTTCAGAAATCTAATGCTTTTGATATTAAAAAATTAGAAATGAAAAGTGCAGCAAGAATGAAAACCAACAAACAATACCAGTTGCTTTTAGAATCTGCAGCTTGGAAGAAAAAATTGGATGAAGAGGAAACCATCTCTTTAAATCAGAAAAAATTCTCTGAAGTGATGAGCGTAAGGAAAGCACAAATTAAAAAATTTGATGGGGAAGATAAAACCGGGACAGATAAAGACGGAAAAACTTTAAATTTCTCCATCTTTCAAGATGAAATAAAAAGAGAAACCACAGACGAAGCTTTTAAGAAAAAAACAGATAATTGGATTAAAAATTTAAAGAAAGATTTTTATCTAAAAGAAGCTGTGAACATTATTGCAGATATGAACACATAAATGCAGAATGCTATCTTTTAGCAACTTAAATATGGATGAAAATGTACAGAAGATAAGTGATAAGGTAAGTCCTAGTTTAAGGGATTTCCTAGAATATGATATATTTTCCCTCGGGAAGTATACGCTTTCTGTATATGAAATTTTGGCCGCAATCTTGGTTTTAGTTTTGGGAGTATATATTTCTAAAATTGTAAAAAAACTAATCTATAAATCTAATAAAATAGATGTAGGCAAGAAGTTCGCATTTTCACAAATTTTCCACTACGCCATTATTATTATTTCATTTTTTTTAATGATGAAATCTTTAGGTGTCAACATATCGCCACTTTTGCTTGGTTCTGGTGCCTTGTTGGTGGGTGTTGGTTTAGGTTTGCAAAGTTTGTTTTTAGATTTTATTTCTGGCGTTATAATTCTGTTTGATCAAACGGTGAAAGTAGGAGATATTGTAGATATAGACGATAATATTGGAGAAGTACAAGAGATTAGAATGCGCACATCTACAATACTTACAAGGGATAATAAAAGTATGATATTCCCAAATTCACTCTTGACCAAGGAAAAACTGATCAACTTTTCTCATCATGATAATATCGTTCGTTTTCAAGTAAGCGTAGGTGTACATTATGATTCCGATGTAGAATTAGTAGAAAAATTAATGATTAACGCTACCAAAAATCATCCAGATATATTCCAAAGTAGAGAACCGTTCGTATGGCTAGAAGATTTTGGAGAAAGTTCTTTAGATTTCACCATATATTATTACTCTAGAAATCTTTTTTCTGCACCCAGAATAAGAAATGATGTACGCAAAGCAATTCTCAAAAATTTTAGAGAAAATGGAGTTAATATTCCTTATCCAATGAGAACGGTACAATTTCCTCAAAATAATAAAACATAAAAAATGCCTATTATTAGGCATTTTTTTTTACTAAACAGAAATTGAATTCAAAATTATTTTATTTCCACACATCCAATTCTACCACCTGCATTTCCGCTTGGCTGAGATTTAAAATCGTCTTTATCTGCATGAATTACAATAGATTTCCCCATGATGTTTTTTTTATCATCTTCACAAGTCATGCACCATTTGTCTGTTTTGAAAACTAATTTTGCAGTACCATTTTTGTCAGCAACTAAATTTCCAATATCTCCCATGTGAAATTCATCTTTTTCCCATTTGCCATGCATTTCACCAGACGGATTCCAATGTCCACCAGCAGATTTGGCATCAGCTGCAGAGCAATCTCCGAACTCATGAATATGCACTGCGTGAATTCCTGGAGATAATTTGTAAACGCTCATATCCATCTCTACCATCTTATTTTTTTCAGAAAATTTAACGGTGCCTTCTGTGTTGGCTCCGCTTTTTGGATAGATGGTTAATGTTTTAGAAGCACTTGCCTTTGATATTGTAGAGCAGGAGGCAAAAAGTAAAGAAGCTCCGATTAACGAAAGATAAATTGTAGTTTTCATAGAAAAAATTTTATTTTTTTAAATTTACAATAATACTTTTACACGCTCACAAGAATTGGCAAAATCTTCAAATAATTCTAGATAATTATGAAAATATTATTTACAAAAAAACTATATTATAAAAAATAAGTATCTTTGATTCTACTAATTTTAAATTATAAAAATGAAAAAAATATTGTTAAGTTTCGTCCTTTTTGCTTCTACAAGTTTTGCTTTTGCGCAAAATAATTTTGAGAACGCAATGGCAGGTAATATATCTAAATTAGAAGCTACAAATAAAATTAATGATTTAGATCAAATCGCTTCTGAATTTGATAGACTTACGGTACAAAAAGATTCTTGGTTGCCGTACTATTATGCTTCTTATACATTCGTGAAAAAAGGAAAAGCACTTCTACAAGCCAACAAAACAGAAGAAGTGAATGGCGCAATTGCTTCTGCATTCAAATATGCAATGGTTGCAAAACAAAAAGAAGGCAATTCAGCAGAAATTTCTATTTTAATGAAAATGATTCACAGCTTAAAAATGCGTGTTGCACCAGAAAAAAGTTACAAAGAAGAAAATGCTCTAGGCATGGCAGAAATTAAAAATGCGACAAGCTTAGATGCAAAAAATCCTAGAATTACGATAGCTTTAGCAGACGATTTGTATTATTTGCCAACAGAATATGGTGGAAACAAAGAGCAAGCAATTCAACTGTACAAAACAGCTGTAGATCAGTTCAAAAATTACAAAGCGAAAACTGCACTATCTCCAAATTGGGGAAAAGAAGAGGCAATGCAAATGATATCTGGCACAAATTAAATTTAAAATTTCTAAATATAAACTCTGCATATAGCGGAGTTTTTTTTTGATAAAAATTTTTATAATTTGCGAAGAAGCATTCCTATTTTAATTATTAAATGATAGAAGAAATAAAAGAAGCATTACAAATGCTTTCTATCCCAGAAAAGGCATCATTCTACCCTAGGTTTTTCAAAACTGGAAAAGGAGAATATGGTGAGGGAGATGAATTCATCGGCGTTACCGTTCCAGACCAGAGGAAAATAGTAAAGGAATATTTTGAAATTATTACCTTATCGGATCTAAAAAAATTGCTCTCTTCAAAAATTCATGAGCATCGCCATTGTGCAATATTAATGCTGGTCGCAAAATTTGAAAAATCAAACGATAATGAAAAGGCAGACTTTGTTTCTTTTTATCTAAATAATCTAATACATATCAATAGTTGGGATTTGGTAGATAGCTCTTGCTACAAAATTTTAGGTCGTTACTTTTTTCATTTAAACGATGACTCCATTCTAGAAAATTTAGCAAAAAACGACAACTTATGGCAAAAAAGAATGGCAATAGTTTCTACGATGTATTATATTAGAAAAGACAAGTTTGATTTAACAAAAGACGTTGTACAATTAAATTTAGAGCATCCGCATGATCTTATGCACAAAGCAAACGGGTGGATGTTGCGAGAAATGGGGAAGAAAAATGAGCGAGAATTATTAGAATTTTTAGAAAAAAATTATGAAAAAATGCCAAGAACTACTTTAAGGTATGCCATAGAAAAACTGGATAACGAGATGAGAAAAGAAATTTTAAGAGGTCAATTTTAAATGGATTATTATTTCGTAAAAATTGGCGCGCATTATTTTCTGCATTTCATTTTTCCTGTAGTTATTGCGTATATTTTCTTTAAAAATAATTGGAAGAAAGCTTATTTCATTATGCTTTGCACCATGCTTGTAGATGTAGATCATCTGTTTTCTACTCCCATTTTTGATGCTACTAGAAATAGCATCGGCTTTCATCTATTTCATTCTTATCCTGCAATTGCTATTTATGTACTAGGAGCAATTTTTTTAAAAGGCAACTACAGAATTATAGCCGTTGGTTTGCTTTTTCACATGTTTACAGACTTTCAAGATTTTTATTTCTGGAATTATAGATTGTAGCAATTTTGTGTTTCGTTATTCATAATCAGCCATCTATCATGTTTCTACTTCCTCGCCATTTCCATTTTGTAAGCCATTAGATTTGCAATATTGCTTGCTTTTGTCTTCGCAGCTTCTGCATTTTCTCCTTCAAAATTTTCATCTACTGTTGCCGTCCAAAGTTGTAACCAATGATCAAAATGATGTTTTTCCATAGCTTGCAATTCGTTGATAGGAAAATGTTTTGCCATTGGATTTCCTTTATAGGATGCTTTGCCAAAAAGTAAAGTTTCCCAAAATTGATACATTTTTGGAAGATGAGAATCCCAATTTACTTTCGCTACATCATTAAAGAAAAAACCAATTGTCTCATCTTTACCTACTTTTTCGTAAAAGGTATTTACCAAAAATTCTACATCTTCACGGGTTTCCAGATTTTTCATATGGTAAATTTACACAATTTATAATGTTGGATTTTAGGAGTTTTGGCAGCTTTTTTATTTTTAGTTCGAATTTAATCATTAATCAGCAGGTTTTTCTCACCAAAATTTATATTTAAAATAGCTAAGCACTTCTTAACTTATACTAAGTGGAATAAATTCCTTCAAAAAATACTTCTGGCTTATTTTATTTAAATTAATTTTGCCAAATGGCAGGATTTTTTGATAGGTTTTCTCGATTGAAAAGTGAAAACGACACCGGCTTTAGCAATACTGCTTCTGGTAGATTTCTGAATAGCAATGGCTATCCAAATGTAAAAATGGCCGGCTTAAATCCTCTGGAAAAGTACAGTTGGTATCATGTGATGATCAACTTGAATAGCTTTTTATTCATTCTTCTATTGATCGTAAGCTACATAGTCATCAATATTTTTTTCGCATTTATTTATTATCTCATTGGTATTGATCATCTTACGGGAATCGACAAAAGCAATGTAATAAATGAGTTTACGGATGTTTTCTTTTTTAGCTCTCAAACTTTCACAACTGTAGGATATGGTAGAATTGCGCCAGTAGGGTTTTTAGCAAGTTTGGTTGCGACTTTTGAAGCTTTTTTGGGTTTGCTTTCTTTCGCGATTGCCACAGGTTTATTTTATGGTAGATTTTCTCGGCCGCGCGCTTTTTTAAAGTTTAGCCAAAATGCTTTGATCTCGCCTTATCAAGATGGCAAAGCTTTGATGTTTCGTTTGGCTCCTTTCAAAAATAATCTTTTAACGGATGCTGTTGTCATTTTAAATGTAGCGATAAGCAACAAAGAAGCCGATTCTCAAACTGAGTTTTTCACCATTGAAGCAGAGATTAACAAAATAAATTCATTGGTTTTAAATTGGACCATTGTGCATAAAATAGATGAAAATTCACCATTTTTTGGTAATACACAAGAAATTTTTCAAACTGCTGAGGTAGAAATTTTTGTGCAAATTCGCGCTTTCGACGAAGGTTTTGCAAGCACCGTTGTGCAGAGAACTTCTTACACATCAGAAGAAATAATTTTTGATGCTGCATTCTTGCCCATGTTCAAACCATCTTATAACCATGAAACCACGATTTTGAATTTGGATAAAATTAATGATTTCAAAAAAGTAAATTTAAACTAAATGGATTTAGAATTCTACAAAGCAGAGGCTCAGAAAAAAGGAAAAGAGCACAAAAAATTCCTCGAATCTCTGAAAAAGAAACCGCCAAAAAATCTAGACTATATAGTGCAGGAAGTTCATGATGAGGTTTTTGAGGAGGTAAATTGCCTTAGTTGCGCCAACTGTTGCAAAACCACTGGTCCACTTTTTACGAAAATCGATATCGAGCGAATTTCTAAACATCTGCGGATGAAACCCAAAGATTTTGAGCAAAAATTTTTGCGAACAGATGAAGATGAAGATCAGGTATTGCAAAATCTACCATGTTGGTTTTTAGATGAAGACAACAAATGCACGATATATGATATTCGCCCAAAAGCTTGTAGAGAATATCCGCACACGGATAGGAAAAAGGTTTTTCAGATTAATAATTTGATGCTGAAAAATACAGAAATCTGCCCTGCAGCTTTTGTTTGGGTAGAGAAAATGGAAGAGAAGTTGGGAAAGCGATGATTGTACCTTTGAGACCTAATAACGCTGATGCAAAATATTTTACAAATTATTAAGAATAAAATCTTTCGGATATTTTACTTTGTAGCTTACTCTCAATTTTTTAGTTTCAGAAGCGCCAATTTTTAAATTCCATAGAAGAATTCCAGTTTCGTCGTCTTTTTTTGCGCCACTTGTTTCCAAAACTTCTACTTTTATTGCCTCGTTGTTGCTTAGAGGTATTCCATCTTTTATTTCAATATTGATGCTTTCTTTTTTATTATTTCTGATGATTAAATCATAAGTAACCACTTTTTCTCGGCTTGAAGAGAGAAATTTATCGCTGGATTTATCTTTAATATCTTCTTTTTTAATGCTGATTCTTCTATCATTTCCAAGCGTAATATTCAATTCTGCATCGGTTTGATTTGGATTGATGGTTGTTTCGCCGATGTACATATTTTCGAAAATAATATTTGCCGGAGCGGTAAGCAAACCATATTTGCTAAAATCTTTAATCTTTGCAAGAAGAAAAGCGTCGTTGGAAAATCTTGGTGCCGCAAAATATTCATAAGTTGCGGGAATGTTTTGTTGAAAGAGATTGATGATGTGATCTTGCCCGTTTGAAAGAATATTATAGGGAATATCTACATCATAGCTGACGTTAAGTTGATTAGAATTTGCAGAAAAACCAGCATTTGCGCTATATCCTTGTACAACAACTTCATCTATTGCAACATTTGAACTATATTCTGCCACAGATTTTAATCTAACATTTATTCCAGGCGCACTTCCAGGTATTCCATTTAATTTATCTCGCTCATCTTTACTTTGGCCATATAAAAACCAAGGTTGCACAACTGGTGCAGTATTATTTCTAGAAGAAACACCATTGATTAGACTTAATTTAACATCTTTCCAATCTAAACCAGTTTTTTGGTTGATTACAGCTTTTAAGGTAACATCTAGTGGATCAGAAATCTTTTCGCCTTTCACTTCATACAGCGGATTCCAACTTACTCGGTTTGCCAAATAATTAATATCAAACCTTACGCTACCTGCAGTTCTGCTCATTATTTTTAATACCAGAACGCCGCTTGCAAATTCTTCTGCTTCTTTCTGTTCATTCGTTTTAAGGCTGCTTTTTAATCGTGTTAATTTTGTTTGAAGATCTACGATGTCTTTTCTAATGGCAACCAGTTTTGTGCTTATTTCTATGCGTTTCTTGGTATAATAATCTGCCAATTGCGTTAGTTGTGCAACCGTAGAAGTGTTGCTTCCCACCAAAACCGTTTGGTTTTTATCCAAAAGTTCTAGCACTTTGTTGTTCGCTTCCAATTCTATATTACTTTTCACGATGGCATTTTCTACCAATTTTATAGAATCGTTTACTTTCTTGATGATAGGATTTGTAGTATCTAATTTGAAATCTGTGGCATAATCGTCTGTGAATTGAGATGATAGGATTGTTACATTTTTATTATTGATGCCTATCTGTAAAGATTTTTCATCAATTTCTTGAGAAATATTCCCGATCACGATTTCAGAATTTCCGGCAGGAATTGTCACTGAAGCACTATTTTGCAATTCTGCAGATTGTCTATACACATTTGCAGTATTCACTTTAGCTTTTGTGAAAATTGGTTTCTGAGCAGATAACATTTGAAAACCAACCGAAAATATTAGAAGAAACAAAAATTTTTTATAAGTCATTTGTTAGATTTTAGTGGAAATGGGATTTAATATTTTGATGATGAATAAAGTTTTAGAAAGATAAGAAATAATTATTTTATTAAAATTTAGTGCATGAAACTTTCTTATAAAAAAGAAATACCTGAACTTCTAGCCCAGATAGAAATGGATATCCTTTTTTTAGCTAAACATTTTCTATTGCTAAACCTCTTTTCTAAAAAAAGATAGGAATGGATAGCTGGTTATGGTATTGAAAAAAGGAAAAACATTGATGCTTCTAAAAACAAAAAAACCCGAAAAATTCGGGTTTTAAATCAATTATTTAATATTTGTTTACACAACTCCTTGTGCAAGCATTGCTTCTGCTACCTTCACGAAACCTGCGATATTTGCACCTTTCACGTAGTTTACGTAGCCATCTTCTTCTTTTCCATAATCTCTACAAGCCTTATGTATACCGATCATTATTTCTTTCAAACGAGCGTCTACTTCTTCAGAAGACCAGTTGAGACGGATAGAGTTTTGCGTCATTTCTAATCCAGAAGTTGCAACACCACCTGCATTAGAAGCTTTCCCTGGGGAAAATAGAACTTTATTGTCTAAGAAATAGTTAATTGCATCTAGTGTACTTGGCATATTTGCAGCTTCTACTACACAAGAAACTCCGTTTGCAACAAGAATTTTTGCATCTTCAAGATCTAGTTCGTTTTGTGTTGCAGATGGTATTGCTACATCGCATTTCACATCCCAAGGTCTTTTTCCTGCGTGGAATTCTGCGGAAGGATATGCTTTTACGTAATCTTCTGCACGGTTATTTCCTGAGGCTCTTAATTCTAAAAGATAATTTATTTTTTCTCCAGTTATACCATCTTTATCGTAGATGTAACCGTCTGGTCCAGAGATTGTAAGCACTTTGCCGCCCAATTCGTCCCATTTTTTTATAACTCCCCAAGCTACGTTTCCGAAACCAGAAACAGTTGCTGTTTTTCCTTTGATGTCTGTACCAATTGTTTTTAGCATTTGCTCTACAAAATAAACCACACCATATCCTGTAGCTTCTGGTCTAATTAAAGAACCTCCGTACGCTATTCCTTTCCCAGTTAAAACACCTGTAAATTCATTTCTAATTCTTTTGTATTGGCCGAAAAGGTATCCTATTTCTCTAGCTCCAACACCGATATCTCCTGCAGGAACGTCTGTTTCTGGACCAATATGACGGCAAAGTTCCGTCATGAAAGATTGGCAAAAACGCATAACTTCCATATCAGATTTTCCTTGTGGATCAAAATCTGCACCTCCTTTTCCACCTCCCATTGGAAGCGTTGTCAAAGAATTTTTGAAAACTTGTTCGAAGGCTAAAAATTTAAGTACAGAAAGATTTACTGTTGGATGAAAGCGTATACCGCCTTTGTATGGTCCAATTGCAGAGTTCATTTGTATTCTAAAACCTCTGTTTACTTGAATTTCACCCTTATCATCTACCCATGGAACACGGAAGATGATTACTCTTTCTGGTTCTGCCATTCTTTCCAAAAGTTTCATACCATTATATTTTTCTCTGGTTGAAATAAAAGGAATTACAGTTACCGCTACTTCCTTCACCGCTTGAATAAATTCTGGCTCGTTAGGATTTTTGGCTTCTACTTTGGCAATAAATTCTTCAATTTTTTGCTCTACGTTATAATGTTCCATAAATATAGATAATTAATGTTATCAACAAATTTAAATTTTTTTTCTAAACTCACAATGGAGATTTTGAATTTAATGAAAATATAATAAAAAGCAGGCAAATATTTATTAAATAAACAATATCATTTGATTATTTGTAGAAAAGTGTGCATTAGCTAATTATTAATAGAATATTACGAAATCGTAAACTTTAGATTGCTACAAATTTTTTCCCCGAAAGTGATTTCAATACTCCCAAAAGTTCTAATTCTAGTAAAATGCCTAAGATTTTGTGCGAAGGAAATTCAGATAGCATAGAAATATCGTCTAAATTTAAAGAGGGATTTTCTTTTATTAAATTATAAACAGAAAGTTGATTTTCTTTTAGTTCTAATTTTATTTCAGATCTAGGAAAAAGTTCCTCCATTTTATTTGAATTATCATCAAAATTTAATTGTGTGAGCAAATCCTTTATGGTTGAAATAGTTGCTGCTTTATTTTGAGAAATGAGAAGATTGCAACCTTGGCTGTATTTATCCGTTATTCTTCCTGGCAAAGCGTAGACTTCTCTATTGTAGTTGTTGGCGAAAGTTGCGGTGGAAATTGAGCCGCCGCCAAAAGCAGTTTCTAATACGATAGTACTTGCAGAAAGTGCTGCTACAATTCTATTTCTTTGTATAAAATTCTCTCGATCTGGCTTTTGAGAAGAATTAAATTCTGTGAAGAGTGCACCACCATTTTCTAGAATTCTGTTAGATAATTTTCTATTCTGTGAAGGATATAAAGTGTGAAATCCATGAGCTAAAACTGCAATTGTAGGCAAATTATTTTCTATAGATTTTTCATGAACTTCTGTATCTGCTCCCAAAGCCAAACCACTTACGGTTACTATTTTTTTAGAATTTATTTCAGACAGAAAATTTTCTAGAAAAGTTTTTCCATAAGCTGTAAAATTTCTAGTGCCAACGATAGAAATTTTTTCAAAACTTGTATTATATGTTCCTTTTTGGTAGAGTATTGCAGGAGCATCTCCACATTCTTGAAGAAGGTTGGGCAATTCTTTTAGATGTCTTAATTTTATAAAAATATTATTCTTTTCGCAGAATTGAATTTCATTTTCTGCAAATTTTAGATGTTCTGGATTGCCAATGTCTGCGGAAATTTTTTTTCCGACACCATCAATTTTTTGCATACTTTTTTTGCAAAAATCCCAAACTTCTTTTGCAGAACCTATCGTATTTACCAATTTATGAAAATTACCATCGCCAATAGATTGGCACCGGCGCAAAGCGATAGAATAGAGATGTTCTTCCGTAAACATTTAAATTGTTTTATCCAAAGATAGATAAAATCTAAATTTTTGAGTAGAATTTTTCTTCAAAAAAAAGGAAGATTTATTTATTTCTTAATTCGTCCAAACCATCCCATTCATCTTTTGGCTTTCTGTAGGGCAATTCTAAAAAATCATTTGGATGGTTTTCTTTATATTCTTGCCAAAGCAAGTCATCTTTTTCGCTATAATAATTTGGAAATTGCCAGATAAATTTTACTTTTTTTTCTCCTTCACTTCTATAAAAATAGGCTAAAAAACCTCCAATTAAAGCACCAGCTAGATGAGATTGCCAAGAGATTTTACTGGGTTCAGATAATTTTGAAAATAATTCCTCTGGCAAAACTCCCCAAACCAAACCGCCATAATAGAAAGCTACGACTAAAGAAACCGTCAATAATCTCATGTTCCAACGAAATACACCGCTGAAAAAAATAAAAAATGCTAAGACATATACTATTCCACTTGCTCCAATGATGCAAGTATAATTATAGTTTCCAGTAAAAAAATTTAATGGTGGCAAAAGCCAAACTAATAGACCCGTTAAAAACCAACCAAGTAGAAAAATTTTGGTTGCAATTGGTTTATAAAATTGATAAAGTAGGAATAGCAAAATAAAAATGGGAAGAGAATTGGAAGTTATATGATCCAAACTTCCATGCAGGAAAGGGGAAAAGAAAATTCCTTTCAAACCTTCAGAACTAAGTGGAATAAGCGCTCCCCAACAATTTTGAAATAGCCCAAAATGTTGCAGCAGAAAGCCGAGCCACATCAAAATTAACATGAGGAAGGGAATCTGTAGAGATTTTATAGAAAAAATGTTTTTCCAATTCATTGTGCAAACTTGTCAAACCAAAAGCCAAATGCAAAGTACTGAAATTATGGCTATTAAAATTTAACATAAAATTATTTGTGCGCCAAATTGTTCATTTTTTTCATTTTAAAAAAAATAAATGTAATTTTGGAATTGAAAAAATTGCAAAAAAATGATTTTCAAAGTACTTTTACCTTTGTTTACCAACATCATCAAAGCACCAATATAATTGTATTGGATATAGTTTAAGGCTGTTTATTTCCTTATTCCGTCACAAAATTTCTTTCAAATTCACTATTTTCTATCCCAACTATATATAATAATAAGACGGTTGTTTTATTACTAATATTTGCACAGGCTTTAGAAAACAAAAAAAACAAAAAAACTTTAATGAGTAAAGTCGCAATTATAGGCGCCGGTGTTTCTGGATTGAGCATGGCAAATTACCTCGAAAAAAATAATATTGAGTATCATCTTTATGAAAGACGAACCAAAGACGATCTGAAAGGTCATGGTTTTATTTTACCAAAAGAAGGTATCGAATGTCTTTCGCAAATCATTGATATTGAAGAACTCTACAAAAAAGGTAGTTTTTTAAAAAAATATATTCATTACGATCATAAAGGAAATGTGCTTAGTGAAAAAGATTTAGA
This sequence comes from Frigoriflavimonas asaccharolytica, assembly GCF_013294015.1. GTDB lineage: Bacteria > Bacteroidota > Bacteroidia > Flavobacteriales > Weeksellaceae > Frigoriflavimonas > Frigoriflavimonas asaccharolytica. The sequence continues at coordinate 224,588 of NZ_JABSNO010000001.1, read as the reverse complement.
CGATGTTTTTGTAATTTCTAGAAGCACTTTGATAAATGTTTTGAGCAAAAATATACCTGCTCAAAAAATTTCTTACAATAAAACCCTCAATCTTGCAGGATTTTCTGATGGTAAAGCAATCATAGAATCTGAAAACAAAATGTTTGATGATGCAGATGTAATAGTAGCTTCGGACGGATCTAGAAGTAGAATAAGAAGGACAATATTTGAAGATGAAGTGATGCTTGCTGTGCGTGAAAATGAAGTGGTAAATATTATTGAAAATGAAGAAATAGCCAATCAAATTGAGCATAATTTTCTAAAATTTCATCATGAAAAAGGGGGTTTAACATTTGGAATATTAAAACTTTCCCCAAATAAAATATTGTGGTATTGCCAGTTTGATATCGAAAAATATTACATGAAAGAAAATTATGATGCAGCATCTATAAAGCAATTCATGATCGATTATTTTGGTGACTGGAATCCGCTTATTTCATCAATAATTGAGCAGTCTAGTTATGAAAATGCGCATATTTGGAAGGTATACGAGTTGGAAAAACTAAATCCTTTTTATCATCAAAATATAGTGTTTTTAGGAGATGCAGCGCATCCTTTGATACCTTTCACAAGCCAGGGTGTAACTTCTGCGCTGAAAGATTCTTTTATTCTAACAAAACTACTCCTAGAAGAAAAAAATCTGCAAAATGCTTTTCAGAAATATGAAGAAGAAAGAAAAGCAGAAATAGAAATTCACATAAAAAACGGGAGAATATTACTAGAGCAGTTTTTATTGCCCGTAGATCAACAAACAACTCACGCATTACCAATATCATACAAATAATATGTTTACAAACGCAGATATAAATTTTGAAGCTTTAAAAAAGAAGGCATACAACGGAAGATGGGCAACTTTGGAAGATGGTATAATACCATTAACAGCTGCAGATCCGGATTTCCGAATGTCTACAGAAATTGAACAAGGAATTATCGACTATATAAAGGATGGATATTTAAGCTATGGTCCTTTTTCTGGGCTTCCCGAATTCAAAAATAGTGTTGCAAAACATTTCAACACGGAAAAAAATGGAAATTACACGCCAGAAAATGTTCTTGCCGTAAATAGCGCTGCACAAGGAATGTTTTTGATTGCAAAATATGTGTTGAATCCAGGAGATGAAGCTATCATTTTTGATCCTGTAGATTTTTTGTTTAAAAAAACAGTAGATGCAGTTGGCGGCTCTTTGAAACTTTGCCCAGTAGATGCTAAAACCGGAGATATTAATTTTGAAATCTTGGAGTCTTTAATTACCTCCAAAACAAAATTAATCAGCATTTGCAATCCACATAATCCAGTTGGTCGCGTTTATTCTAAAGAAATTTTAATTAAAATTTCAGAAATTGCTGCAGCACACGATTTATGGGTAATGAGCGACGAAATATGGAGTGATATTATATATGATAATATTGAATTTCATACCTATTCTTCCGTATCGGAAGCTGCAAAAAATAAAAGTTTCACCGTTTTTGGTTTCTCAAAATCTTTTGGAATCGCAGGTTTAAGAATTGGCGCGGTTTTATGTAATGACCAAGAAATTTTAGAAGATTTTACAGAGAAATCTCAATTTAATTCAACAATAGAAGGTGTTTCTACACTATCACAAATTGCTGCAAGTGTGGCGATTGAAAAAGCAAAACCTTGGTTTGCAGATTTTTTAGCACATTTACAAAGCAATAGAGATTTGGCTTATAAAACTTTAAATAAATCTGGAATTTTAACACCAAATCTACCGCAATCTACTTTTGTAATATTCCCAAAAATAGAAAATGGATTTTCTAGCGAAGATTTTGCAAAAAGATGTTTAGAAGTCGGGAAGGTTTCCGTAGTTCCAGGATCTGAAAGATGGTTCGGAAAAGGAGCAGAAGGCCATATTCGCATTTGCTTTTCTACATCTGCAGAAATTTTGACAGAAGGTTTGGAGAGAATTATAAAAAGTTTTTAGTAAATAAATCCCAAATTTCAGCAAAAAAAATCGGAGAGCAAACTTGCTTTCCGATTTTTTATTTTTATCTAAACGAAATGTTTAGTTCGCATTTAAATCAAATGAAGCTCCAATTGCTACTGCAAATTGGTTATTTAAATATTCATAATTACTAGCGTTGGTATTGTATCTTGCTAGTGGAAATTGCAACTCACCGAAAACGCCAAAACCTTTCCCAAAGAAATAACGGGATCCAACATGTGCACCGAAATTCTTTAGACCTAAATTTAAACCTGGATAGATATCAAAATTTTCTGGTAAACCAATTACATCTCCCAAATGTGCGTTTGCTCTTGCTTTTATATCAAATCTATCTGTGAAATCTGGTTTTCCTAAAATATCATACTCTTTTACACCCAAAAGATACCCAGCTTGTACACCTAAAGAAAAACTTTGGCCCAAACCATAATCTAACGTTGTGTGTATTCCCGTTCCACCGTCTTGAAGATTGACCCCAATATTTAATCTTGTATCTCCCTTTCCACTGTAAGCGTCAGTTGATTGTGCATTAGCAAAACCGAAAGCTACAATACCTATTGTTAAAAATAGTTTTTTCATAATTTATATTTCTGTTTGCAAATTTACAAAATATTTATTTTGAGCGCGATATTGTTTTATTTAAGATGGAATTATTTAAACCTTGCATTTCTATTTAATTTGTGATAAATTTAATTTCTAAATTTTAGATAATGGAACTTATAAAAACGTATATAGATTATGTCTCCAAAATAATGGAGGCAATTGGGGTGCTCACCATTTTTATAGGCTCTTCTGTTGCATTGATAAAATATTTAATTTTTTTCCAGAAAAGCAAAGATTACAATTATGTAAATCTTCGTCAATCGGTAGGAAAATCTATTCTATTAGGTTTAGAAATTCTCATTGCGGCGGATATTATGGCAACCGTTGTTACAGATCCAACGCTACTTTCTGTTTCTATTTTAGGTTTGATAGTGATCATCAGAACATTTTTGAGCTTGTCTTTACAAGTGGAACTAGAAGGTAAATTCCCTTGGCAAAATTCTAAAAAAAAAGATCAATAATTTTTATTTTTTAGAAATTTTATACAATTTTCCACTGTCTGTAATGGCGTACAAATTTCCATCTGCACCATCCAAAACATCCCGAAAACGTTCGTCTTTATCACCGAAAAGCCATTCTTCGCCCATTACTTTATTGTTTTTTATTTCTAAACGAATGATTTTTTGCCCGCTCAAACATCCTAAAAATAAATTATTTTTCCATTCTGAAATGTTTCCGGTGTAGAAAGTAATTCCGCTCATAGAAACCGAAGGATCCCAATAATAAACGGGCTGTTCTAAACCAGTTTTTTCACCAATTCCGTTGCCAATTGTGGAGCCAGAATATTCTTCTCCATAAGTTATAGTTGGCCATCCGTAATTTCTCCCCGCTTTTATGAGGTTGATTTCATCTCCACCTTTTGGTCCCATTTCTGCTTCCCAAAGTTGATTGTTTTCGTCCATTGCCAAACCTTGTGGATTTCTATGGCCAGTAGAATATATTTCTGGTTTCCAACTTTTTAAGCTTGGATTTCGATTGGTTGCTTTTCCGTTTTTATCTATTTTAATAATTTTGCCGAGATAAGATTGTTGATCTTGAGCGAGCGGTCTCGTTTCCTTATCAGATCTTTCACCTGTGCTTACAAAAAGATTTTCGTCTTTATCAAAAACCAATCTGCTTCCGTAGTGTAATCTTCCATCATAGGAAGGTGTTGCGCGAAAAATTACGGAGACATTATCTAGTTTTTTGTTATCAATTGAAAGTTTTCCTTTTCCTACAGAAGTAAGGTTTCCTTCTCCAAAAGCTTCTGAAAAAGTAAAGTAAATCATTCTATTTTCGGTAAAATTTGGATCCAAAGCAATATCTAAAAGTCCACCTTGTGCACGATCATCCACTTTCGGAAATCCTTCAATTTTTTGGATAATGTTTCCGTCTTTATTGATGAGGTAGGCAAAACCAGATTTTTCTGTGACTAAAAACTGTCCGTTCTCAAAATTAATAATTCCCCAAGGTCTACCCAAATTTTCTGTGATGGTTTGTATTTGAATTGGAGTTTTTGTTTGAATTCCTTGCACTCTAGTTTGCCCGGAAAATGCAGGTTTGATGCTGGTATTTGGCGATTCTGTTTCTGGATTTGGCAATAGACCATTTTGTTTGATGGTATCATTTTCTGCTGTGTTGGATTTTGAATTTCCACTGCAAGAAGTGAAAACTAATAATAGAGAAATTGCGCAAGTTTTATATAATTTTAAATTCATATCAGGGAGTATTTATTCATGTAAATTAAGTAAAATAATGATCTAAAAATCATTAATATGTAAATTTTATTAAAAATAATTTGCATAATTAAATAATCAATTCTACATTTGTAGAACAAAAGTAATTATTGTAGAACAGATTAATTCAATTTATAATGAAACCCATCAACATTACAGAAGCCGAAACAGAAATAATGGAAATATTGTGGAAGCAGAAAACCGCCTTCATGAAAGATATTCTAGAAATTTTGCCCGAACCAAAACCTGCGGCGACAACCGTTGCAACATTATTAAAAAGATTGCAAAATAAAGATTTGGTCGGCTACAAAACTTTCGGAAATTCTAGAGAATATTTCCCAAAAGTAGAGAAAAAGCAATATTTCAACCATGAAATGTCGGGAGTTATCAATCGTTTTTTCAATAATTCTGCGGGACAGTTTGCTTCCTATTTCACGGCAAATGCAAAACTTTCGCAGAAAGAATTGGAAGAATTGCGAGATATTATAGATCAACAAATTAAAAATTAAAATTATGGAAACGTATATTTTAAAGGCAGTTGCGTGTTCTTCCATTTTGATAGCAATTTATTATCTCTTTCTTTCAAAGGAAAAAAGCTTCCAATTCAATAGATTTTATTTGTTGTTTGCACTTTTATTTTCTTACCTCATTCCAATTATTAGTTTAAAATTACCAGCAAAGGAAGAATTGAAATCAGCGATTGTTTTTCAAAATGCGCCAACAGAATCAATCATTCTATCCGGAAAACCTCCGGAAGCAGAAATAAATTGGGCGATGATTATCTTATCAATTTATGGAATAGTCGTTTTATTTCTTTTAGCAAAAAGTATTTTTTCTGTGCTAAAAATTTTCAAATTAAAAGGTGAAAAAAGGGTTTACAACGATTTGAAAATTAAAGTTTTAGATAATCAAATGCCGCCTTTCAGTTTTTTTGGAAGATTGTATTTGGGCAAAAATTATTTTAAAAATGAAAAAATAGATGAACGCATTTTCTTGCACGAAAAAAATCATATCGAACAAAAACACAGCCTAGATTTAATTTTAATTGAATTTTTGAGAATATTTTCTTGGTTCAATCCGGCACTTTATGTTTATAAAAAAGCAATAATCACCAACCACGAATTTCTAGCCGACGAAGATGTAATTTCGCAAAATTTTGAAATAAAATCCTATCAAGAATTAATTTTAAATGAAATTTCTAGTAGTCAAAATTTACAATTCACCAATCAATTTAATTTTAGCAACACCAAAAAAAGATTTATCATGATGACAAAAACCAAATCCAAATTTACGCAGGTGAAAAAACTTCTCACGCTGCCAGTTTTAGCCTTGCTCGCTTTTTTGTTTGTGCAAAAGACGTATGCAAAAACAAATTCAACAGAAAAAATGATTGAAAACTTACCGAAGAAATTGCCTTCAATAAAAAGTTACGATACTCAAGAAGTTTTTCAGAAGGAATTTGAAGCTCCAAAATCCGATACAATAAAAAAACCTACAAAAAAAGTTGAATCACAAAACCCACCACCACCTCCGCCAAAAGAAGTAAGTGTAAAGAAAAACAACACAGAATATGTGATGCCACCTCCTCCTCCAACTTCCGCACTTACAGAAGTTGATGAATTGCCAGAATTTCCGGGTGGGATAAATGCTTTTCGAAGTCAACTTTCTAAAACCTTTAATGTTGCAATACTGACGGGTAAAGAAGGTATGATTAAAAGCGAGATTTATTTTGTGGTTGAGAAAGATGGAACAATATCTGATGTAAGTGCAGCAGGCTCAAATGAAATGTTTAATAATGAAGCAATACGTGCAACGAAATCTTCAAATGAAGATCAAACTTGGAAGCCTGCGGTGAAAGATGGAAAACCCGTAAGATATCGTTTCCGATTACCGTTAACCATGAGTTTTTAAAACTTTTTTATTTAAACTAATTATTTAAATATGAAAAGAGCGATAATTTTTCGCTCTTTTTTCATTTTAAATGTATTACATTTGTATTACAATCGCATACAAACATTTACAAAATGGTACAAGAAAAGAAATTAACATCCATCAGATTAGGAAAGAACTTATACGCAGAATTAAAAAAGAAAGCGAAACAGGAAAATAGAAGCGTAAACAATTATATTGAAACTGCGCTCATGCAAAGTTTAGATTTCTACGAACCAAATGAAGAAACGATAGCCGCAATGGAAGAGGTGGAGGAAATGACTAAAAATGGGACTGGTGAATCATTTACAGTTGTTAGAAAAATGTTGGAGAAATTGAGAGATGAAGATTAAACCATATTCTTATAAATAAAGGAAGACGGTTTTATTTTGTTTTAAATAATTTGGTTTCGCAGAGCCTTGTTAGAGCTTCGAGCTCTAACAAGGCTTTCAACGCAATAAATAGTATGCAAATCGGCGTGATTATTCCGTAGCGATTTAATGCGTTATTTCTCATCGGATTGAAAACTTCGTTAAGTGGTTTGAAGATTTCAATCTCTACACTACAAATTAATAGGGCGAGATTCCTACTGAATGACAAAATTGTATTAAAACTTTTTGTTTCTAAATCGGCAAAATCTTGTTCATCTGCTTACTGAAATTTTCGATACAAAAGCTTGCTTCGTTCCTCGCAATGAATAAATCCACACAAATTTTCTCAGACTTGAATATCGCTGATTATGAAAATTTTATTCAGCAGAATGTAATTATTTTATAACATCCTTTTTTGTAATTTTGTAAAAATCACAATGTTATCTTTACGCTCAACTTTCTATGAAATTCAACCTGCATTCAGAATTTAGACCTACCGGAGATCAACCAACTGCAATTAAAAAATTGACGGAGGGCATCAATATTGGCGAAAAATATCAAACTTTACTGGGAGTTACGGGTTCTGGTAAAACTTTCACCGTGGCTAATTTGGTGAATAATGTGCAAAAGCCAACGCTTGTTTTGGCACACAACAAAACTTTGGCAGCGCAACTTTTTGTAGAGTTCAAAGAGTTTTTCCCAGACAATGCGGTAGAATATTTTGTGAGTTATTACGATTATTACCAACCAGAAGCTTTCATCGCTTCTTCCAATACTTATATAGAAAAAGATCTTTCCATCAACGAAGAAGTGGAAAAACTTAGGCTGTCGGCTTCGGCGAGTTTACTTTCTGGACGTAGAGATGTTTTAATTGTAGCTTCTGTTTCTTGTATTTATGGTGTAGGAAATCCCAAAGAGTTCGAAAAAACTTTGGTAAGCATTGCAATTGGAGAAAAAATTACCAGAACTGGTTTACTTCATGATTTAGTTAGTGCGTTGTATGCCAGAACTTTGAACGAGTTCCAACGAGGTACGTTTCGCGTGAAGGGAGATGTGATAGATGTGTATCCTGCTTATGCAGATAATGCGGTACGGATTCAATTTTTTGGAGATAAAATAGAAAGTATTAAAAGTTTTGATCCTATTTCTGGAAACGTGATGTCCAATTTTGAGACCATACAAATTTACCCTGCCAATCTTTTTGTTACCTCAAAAGAAACCATGAACTCTGCAATTGGCCAAATTCAAGATGATCTTTTGGATCAAGTTGGATTTTTTGAATCTATAGAAAAACCTTTTGAAGCAAAACGTTTGCAAGAACGCACGGAATTAGACCTAGAAATGATTAAAGAATTGGGATATTGTTCTGGGATAGAAAATTATTCTAGATATATGGATGGTCGCGAACCAGGAAGTCGCCCATTTTGTCTTTTAGATTATTTCCCAAAAGATTATTTGATGGTGATTGATGAATCTCACGTTACAATTCCGCAAGTTCATGCCATGTATGGCGGAGATAGAAGCAGAAAAGAGGCTTTGGTTGAATATGGATTCCGGCTTCCAGCAGCCATGGACAATCGTCCTTTAAAATTTGCAGAATTTGAAACCATGCAAAACCAAGTAGTTTATGTTTCGGCAACTCCCGCAGATTACGAATTAGAAAAATCTGGTGGAGAATATGTGGAGCAGATTATCCGTCCAACTGGTTTGTTGGATCCACCGATTGAAATTCGACCAACCGTGAATCAGATTGATGATTTGATGGAAGAAATTCGCAAACGTGCAGAAATAGATGAACGCGTTTTGGTGACTACTTTAACCAAAAAAATGGCGGAAGAACTCACAAAATATTTCACAAAATTTGGAATTCGCTGTAATTATATTCACTCAGATGTAGAAACTTTGGATAGAATACAAATAATGCAAGATTTGCGTTTGGGTGTTTTTGATGTTTTGATTGGGGTAAATCTTTTGCGAGAAGGTCTGGATTTGCCAGAAGTTTCTCTCGTTGCTATTTTAGATGCCGACAAAGAAGGAATGTTGAGGTCTAAAAGATCCATGACGCAAACTGTGGGAAGAGCTGCAAGAAATGTGAACGGAATGGCAATAATGTATGCAGATAAAATCACAAAATCTATGCAAAGTACCATAGATGATGCAGATTATAGGAGAGAAAAACAGCGCGCCTACAATTTGGAACATGGAATTACACCAACTCAACTAAATAAGAAAATATCGGAAATTTTAGTAGGTAAACCAAAAGATTTCCCGGATGAAAAATACATTCAAAAAAATATTTTGCTAAAAGTTGCAGAGGAAAAAGCAACTTACGGTTCAGACGATTTAGATTCCGCGATTGCAAGCAAACAAGCCGCCATGGAAAAAGCCGCCAAGAATTTAGATTTCATTTTGGCAGCGAGATTACGGGATGAATTGGCTGTTTTGAAAGGTTGAGGTTTAATGTAACAATTTATCAATGTAGCAGTGTAACAATTTTTCAATAAGTTTAATTCTTAAATTATTTTGTTGATGTAAAGTATTTAACCATTAAGATTTGGTGAAGTAGTTAAGATTAATGAAGTAAAAAATCAAAAATTTTTTAGAAAGCGCAATAAAATCTGCTTGCAGATTCTTAATGCCCTTAATTTCTTAACCCATACTTAATGGTTTGTTTTTATTTCGATTTTCAGAAAATTTTTTCCCAATAGTAGAGTTGAAATATTCCTTCTTCTATAAATAATTTTTATTCCCACTTCATTTCAGTAATTTTGTAAGAATTTCTTTTTAATAAATGTCAGACGTTATCCAATTATTGCCAGATCATGTTGCTAATCAAATAGCAGCAGGAGAAGTGGTGCAAAGACCCGCTTCAATCGTAAAAGAATTGCTAGAAAACGCGATAGATGCAAACGCCACAAATATAGAATTGATCATTCGTGATGCAGGGAAAAACCTAATTCAAGTGGTAGATAATGGCGATGGAATGTCGGAAACGGATGCTAGAATGGCGTTTGAAAGACATGCAACCTCAAAAATAAAAACTACAGAAGATATTTTCAAAATTTCTACCAAAGGTTTTCGGGGTGAAGCTTTGGCTTCCATTGCTGCAGTTGCACAAGTAGAACTCAAAACCAAGAAAAAAGATTCCGTAGTTGGTACCAATATTTATATAGAAGGTGGCACTTTACAATTTCAAGAGCCGGTGCAAACCGCGGAAGGTTCTAATTTTCAAGTAAAAACCTTGTTTTATAACGTTCCCGCAAGACGGAAATTTTTGAAAAAAGACAATGTTGAATTTCGCCATATTATTGATGAATTTCAACGCGTGGTTTTAGCACATGAGCAAGTGGAATTCTCGCTTTATCATGACGATGATATTATTTTTAAATTAAGAAAAGGAAATTTACTGCAACGTATTGTAGAAATTTTTGGCAGAAAGCTACAGCCTTTGATGATTCCTATCAAAGAAGACATCGGTTGGATGCAACTTTCTGGCTACATCGCCAAACCAGAAGGTGCAAAAAAGAACAGAAACGAACAATTTTTGTTTGTAAATGGTAGGTATTTTCGCAGTCCGTATTACAACAAAGCGGTGCAAGATGCTTTTGAAGGCTTACTTTTACCCGGATATAATCCCTCTTATTTTTTGTATTTAGAAATAGAACCAGACAAAATAGACGTTAACATTCATCCTCAAAAAACGGAAGTAAAATTTGAAGATGAGCATATTATCTATGCTTTGTTGAGGTCTACCATCAAAAAATCTCTGGGAATTTATAATATTGCACCCAGTTTAGATTTTGAAAAAAGCACCAGTTTTGAAGAAGCTTTGGCCAATAGCAGCAAAAAAAGCACGGGTTTTAGAATTCCAGACATCCAGGTAGATAGAAACTACAATCCTTTTGATGAAGGCAAAAATACGCAGGCTTCTCGGCAGAATCTTACAGAAATGTATCATCAAAATATAGAGGCAGAACCTTCTAAAATAAACCTTTTTGAAGATGAAGATTTTGATGAAGATTTGATGCGATTGCCAAACGGATATTGGCTTTTAAATAAAAATGGAAAAACGTTGATGTTGGATTTGGGCAGGATGCACAGATTGATAATAAGCGATAGAAATAAAGACAAAAAGCCGGTAAATAGTTCTTCGCAGCTCTTATTTTCTCTAGAATATCACATGAATGAGATTGAGAAAAGCAAATACAGTTCTATCAAAAAATTCCTACCCAGTTTAGGTTTTGAAATGGTAGTTGCGCACGGAAATGTATTGAGAATAGATGCGGTGCCAGAAGGTTTGAAAGAAACGCAAGTAATGAATTTCATGGAAACTCTTTTTGATGTTTTGGAATACAGAACGGAAGAAGATTTTATGGATTTTTACAATCATCAATGGAACAAAATGCAGAGCAAATCTCGTTTTGATTTTATTTATAAGGTAGATGCAGAGCGCATTATAAAAGAATATACCGCCCTCAATTTTCCGGAATATTTGCCCAGCGGAAAGCGCTGTTTTTTGGAATTGAATTTGGAAGAATTAAAAAATAAATTTTAAGAAAATATGTTTAGAAATATGTTTGGTCAACTTACACCGATCACGAAAAATATTATTATACTAAATGTAATAATGTATTTGGCCTCAAATTTTTTCATGCAAGATAAAATGTATGAATTGTTTTCTGCTTTTTATGTAGAATCTCCTTATTTCAAAGTTTGGCAAGTTGTAACGCACATGTTTATGCATGCGCCTTTTGATGGTGGAGCTGGTATTATGCATATCGTTTTTAATATGTTTACGCTATTAAGTTTCGGGCCAATAATTGAGAAAATTTTAGGTGAAAAGAAATTCGTGATTCTGTATTTTTTAAGCGGATTTGGCGCTTTTGCCTTGCATTGTCTATGGAATTATTTTGAAATTGCAGAACATGGTGCAAATATCAATATTATCTATGGAACCCCTTTAGTTGGTGCTTCTGGCGCAATCGCTGGTATTGTTGCAGCGTTTACAATGATTGCTCCAGATTCAAAAATCGCCATTATGTTCATCCCAATTGGCATTAAAGCTAAATATTTGATGACGGCAGCATTGGTGGCTTCTTTGTATTTTGGAATTAATGGTGAGGCTGGTGGAATTGCACATTTTGCGCATATTGGTGGCGCAATTGTTGGCTTTATTTATATGTATTTCTGGAAAAAAGACAAATACAGAATCGCTTAATGCTACCTAAAATGATTAAAAATAGTTTCTTTTCTTTATTGATGATTGGTGCTTTTTCCTGTTCGAAAAACGATACAGAGAACAATCTTGATGCAGAAAATTATGTGGCTCCAAAATATGATACTTTGGCGATAGATTCTTTTTCTACTGGTGCAATTTCTGTAGATGTAGCGGCGCAAATCCGGAAATCTTCTGTTGCCTATCAAGATTCCATCACCAAAGTGAAAGTAGAAGCAGCGCTTGCTAAAAAAGAATTAGAGATAAAGCAAAAAGCTGAAAATTTAGAAAAGGAAAAGTTGGAAGCCGAGAAGAAAAAAGAGAAACAAAAGGCTAGTACTCCTAAAACGGAATAGTAAGAAATTTAATGTAAAGATTGATTTAATTTCAAAATCGGATTTAGATATTCTCGATCGTTGCTTAATCTTGGGACTTTATTTTGTCCGCCCAATTTGCCTTGTGACTGTAACCATTGATAGAAAAGATTGTGCTTTGCAACATGAATTACTGGCTTGTTCAGGGTTATGTTTTTGTAGCGTTTTGCTTCATAATCAGAGTTGATGCATTGCAGATGATTATCAAAAATAGTAGAAAATTCTTCTAAATTTTCTGGAGCTTGGCTAAATTCAAAAATCCATTCGTGCGCTCCTTTTTCCTTATCATTCATAAATATTGGCGCACCGGTATATTCTAATACAGCAGCGTTTGTTTGTTTGCAAGCTTCTGCTAGTGCATTTTCTACATTATCAATCATCAATTCTTCTCCAAATGCATTGATATAATGTTTTGTTCGCCCAGAAACTTTTATCCTAAAAGGTTCTACCGAAGTAAATATTACGGTATCTCCGATTAAATACCTCCACAATCCACCATTTGTTGTAATTATCAACGCATAATTGGTGTTAATCTCCACATCTTTTAAGGTGAATACTCGTGGATTTTCTTTCCCGAAATCTTCCATCGGCATAAATTCGTAGAAGATGCCATAATCCAACATCAATAGCATATCTTCTGCACCAGCTCTATCTTGGATGCCAAAAAATCCTTCGGAAGCGTTGTAGATTTCGTAATAATTGACGTGTTTGCCCATCAATTTTTTATATTGATCTCGGTAAGGTTTAAAACTAATTCCGCCATGAAAGAAGACTTCCAAATTGGGCCATAATTCGGAAACATTTTTCTTTCCCGTTTCTCGCAGCACGTTTTGTAGCAAAACCATCATCCAACTAGGAACACCCGTCAAACTGCTTACTTCCTCGTTTTTCACTTCGTCTACAATGGCCAAAAGTTTGGTTTCCCATTCCGACATAAGAGAAACTTTTTTACTCGGCGTTGTGGTAATTTCTACCCAAAAAGGTAAATTTTCTATAATAATTGCAGAAAGATCTCCAAATTTGGTATTGAATTGTGCGTAATTTTCCGCGCTTCCACCTAATCTTAAATTTTTATGTACAAATAATTGATTTTCTGGGTGATTATTTACATAGATAGATACCATGTCTTTTCCCGCTTTCAGGTGGCATTCGTCTAAGCATTCATCAGAAATAGGAATAAATTTACTTTTTGCATTGGTGGTTCCAGAAGATTTTGCAAACTGCTTAATTGCTCCTGGCCAAAAGACATCTTTTTCACCTTCACGAGCTCTTTCTATGTATGGTTCAAAATCTTCGTAGGTAACGATGGGAACTCTGGTTTTAAAATCTTCGTAGTTAGAAATAGAACTGAAGCCATGTATTTTGCCGTATTCTGTATTTTCTGCGTACATCAGCTGAGAGAAGAGCACATTGTTTTGTGTATCTAAAGGATGTTTTTTAAAATTTTCAATTTGATCTATCCTTTGTTTGATAAACCAATTGACCACAGAATTAAACAAAATTTTGGTTGCCATTGCTCAAAGATAATTATTTTTTAACTTCCTGAAAAGTGGATTACTTTGGAATGTACGACTTTATTTATTTTCTCGCTGATTTATGTGATTTTTTGAGTTTTTTATAATAAATTTTATAAAAAAATAGGATTTATTAATAGATCAAAAATTTGTAGAACAAAAAAAACTTTGCTATTTCTAGCAAAGTTTAAGATTTTTTTATCTGAAAAATAATTAGCAAAATTCAGAATATGCAGCTTTCAAATTTTCTGCAATTGCTTCTGCACCATTACCTTCAATGTGGTGTCTTTCTAGCATGTGCACCAATTCGCCATCTTTGAAAAGTGCGATGCATGGGGAACTTGGTGGAAATGGCGCCAAATGTTTTCTAGCTTCTCCTACTGCTTCTACATCAAAACCTGCGAAAACTGTAGCCAAATTTTTTGGACTTTTACCATCAGATAATGAATGCAAAACCCCTGGTCTTGCTGCTCCTGCTGCACAACCGCATACAGAATTGATCATTAATAGGGTAGTTCCTTCTTGTGTTAAGGCTGTATTTACAGCATCTGCGGAAGTTAAATCTTGAAAACCTTTATTGGTAAGTTCTGCCTTCATTGGCATTACTAATTCTTCTGGATACATATTTTTAAATATTTAAAGTTAAAATTCTTTTGCAAAGATAAATGTTTTCTATCTTTCTATTTGATATAAAAGTTAGATGAATATCATTCCAAAAATCTATTGCGGACAAAATGGCAATAGACTTACCCTTTCTTAGGTATTTCAATTGATAGAGATATTTTTTCAGGTGTGATCTTTTTATTTAAAAAAGAATTTTTAGAATAGTTGTAGGTGATAATTTAGTAAATTTTGACAAAAAAAATAACTCAATGATTTTCAAAGAGTTATTTAAAAAAAAGATATTATTAAAAATTTAACTTAACAAGCTTTTCACCATTTCAGAAATTCGTTTTCCTTCCACTCTTCCGGCTAAATTTTTGGAAGCAAGACCGATTACTTTTCCCATTTCTTTGATGGACGTTGCACCAGTTTCCGAAATTAAATTTTCAATTTCTGTTTGCAGTTCTTCGTCTGTCAATTGTTTTGGCAGATATTCTTCAATCACATTTATTTGCGCTGTTTCTACTTCTGCAAGATCTGTTCTGCCTTGTGCAGAAAATTGCTCGTAAGAATCTTTGCGCTGTTTCACCATTCTTTGCAAGATGACGATTACCTGATCGTCTGTAACTTCTGCACCTTTTATTTCCGTTTTTAGAAGTAAAATTTGAGATTTTACTGCTCTCAAAGAATCTAGCGCAACTTTATCTTTCGCTTTCATGGCAGTTACAATTGCCGTACTTATTGTGGTTTCTAAACTCATTTTTTTTAATTATATAATTTGAAAATGTGTTAATTTGAAATTTAATGCAAACACACATTTTAGTATTTAAGGGAAATTATTTTCAATAATTCAATTAGCACATTTGTACATTCTCAAATTTTCAAATTGAAATTAATCCACGTCTTTATTTAAAAATTTATTTTCTCTTACCTGCATTTGTCCTTTATCATTTTCTGTGAGGTAAGAATTTATTCTTTGTTCAGATTGATTTTGTCCTTCGATTAAAATATTTTTTCTTCTGAAAGCAGGAATAGTTTCAAAATCGCTTTCCAAATCTGTAACTTGATATCTGGAATTAAATTCCTTCAATTTATTTCTTCTGTCCAATACTTTTTCAGAATCGCCGCTATTTTTAGATTTAAAAATGAAATCTCCACTGGTTTCAATTATTGTTTCTTCCTCAATTTCTACCGCTACTTCTTCCATTTTTTGCTCAATTACCATTTTATCTTCTATGATTGGTGCTTGAGATTGTGCATATTTTTCTTTGGACTCTTCAAAAGTTTCAAAAGATTTTTCGCTAGAGAATGTGAATTCTACTGGTTTTTCATCAGAAAAAAAGATTTTTTCTACTTCACCGCCTTTTGGCTTAGATGCATCTTCCTTTTTATTCTCGATGTCGAAAGAGAAAGATTCTGATGTTGGCTCATCATCTTCTATATCATCATAAGAGAAAAGATCTACCTCTTTGTGTTCGTTTTCTGCAGAAAAATCTTCTCTACTGATTTGTTGAGCCTCAATTTTTGTCTCTCTAGATTCATTTTTTATCTCAAAACCACTTTTTTTTTCAGAAAATTTGTTGCCAAAATTT
This sequence comes from Frigoriflavimonas asaccharolytica, assembly GCF_013294015.1. Classification (GTDB taxonomy): domain Bacteria; phylum Bacteroidota; class Bacteroidia; order Flavobacteriales; family Weeksellaceae; genus Frigoriflavimonas; species Frigoriflavimonas asaccharolytica. The sequence goes on along the minus strand of NZ_JABSNO010000001.1, from coordinate 208,672 downwards.
TCTGCATCAAAATCTTCATCATCCTCTAAATGAAAGAGACTTTTCTTTTCCACAGGTGCAGAATTTTCTTCTGTATTGGCATTACTGGTGAAAGGATCTGGTCTTTTATCTGCTAAAGTATATTTGATTTTCTCTGTATAACCATCATTTATTCTGTTTTCTTTTGCAAAACCTGTCGCGATAACTAAAACACTCACAGCATCTCCCAATTCTTCGTCTGATCCTACCCCAAAAATAATTTCTGCAGTATGGCCAGCTTCTTTTTGAATATGATCCATAATCACACCTATTTCGTCCATGGTTACTTCTTCGGAACCACTTCTAATTAGAAGCAATACGTTTTTCGCACCGGTAATTTTGTTGTCGTTCAACAATGGGGAATCCAAAGCTTTTCTTACGGCTTCTTCGGCTTTATTTTCGCCAGAAGCCAGTCCTGTAGAAATAAGTGCGGTACCAGAATTTGCCAAAACGGATTTTGCATCTCGGAAATCTATATTTACATCAAAATATCCTGTAATTACTTCTGCCATTCCTTTGGCAGCATTTGTAAGAACTTCGTCAGCTTTTGCAAAACCTTGTTTGAATCCTAAATTACCAAATTGTTGGCGCAGTTTATCATTATTGATCACGATCAACGAATCTACATTTTCTCGTAATTTTTCTAAACCTAATTCTGCTTGGTCTAATCTTCTTTTTCCTTCAAAACTAAATGGAATTGTAACAATACCAATGGTTAAAATTCCCATTTCTCTGGCAATTTTTGCAATTACAGGTGCTGCTCCAGTTCCGGTTCCACCTCCCATTCCTGCGGTGATGAAAACCATTTTGGTGTTTTGCCCAAGCGCAGCTTTTATCTCGTCTATACTTTCTATAGCTGCTTTTTCACCAACTTCTGGGTCTGCTCCTGCTCCAAGACCTTCCGTCATCGTAATTCCTAATTGCACTTTGTGCGCAACAGGATTATTGTCTAAAGTTTGAGCATCTGTATTGCAAACCACAAAATCTACACCGTTGATTCCGCGTTCGTACATGTGTTTCAACGCGTTGTTTCCACCGCCACCTACACCAATTACTTTTATTATTGATGAATTTCCTTTTGGCAAATCGAAAGAAAATCCTTGTGTTGCTATATTATTATCCATAATCTTATTTTTTTTCTATGTTTCGTTATTCAGTTTCGTCGAAGAATTTTTTTACTTTTTCCATTAAATTTTGTCCGAAGGTTAATTTACTTCGTCTTTTTTCTATGGCTTCTTCTATTTTCATTGCTTCCAAAATTTCTGAAGATATTTCTTGGTTTGGATTATCAGAAATGTTCTCAGTAATTTTTTCTTCGGTTTCTTCATTTAAAGATAAGGGTTTTTTATCTCTAATCTTCAAACTTTCCATTAATAATCCTATGGAAGTTGCATATTCTGGTCCGCGCAGATGGTGGTTTTTATCATTTGCTACATATTCGTTTGCAAACCCAATTCTGCTATCAAACCCAGTAGTATAATTGGCCAGTTGTCTTAGATTATTCAAATTTGAACCTCCACCAGCTAAAACTATGCCCGCAATTAATTTTTTCTTCTGCTCGTGTGCTCCATAAGCTTTCAATTCTGTATTCACCATTTCCAAAATTTCTTCCACTCTTGCATTGATAACTTGTGCTAAAGTTTTCAAAGAAATTTCTTTATCTTCTCTTCCATGCAAACCCGGAATAGTAACAAATGTGCTATCTTTTTCTAAATCGGGAACTGCAGAGCCGAATTTTACTTTCAATTGCTCTGCATGTTTTTCTATGATAGAGCAACCTTCTTTGATGTCATCCGTAATAATACCTCCACCATAAGGAATTACACAAGTATGACGAATAATATTATCTTTAAAAATAGCAATATCCGTAGTACCACCACCAATATCTACAATGGCAACTCCTGCTTCTTTTTCTTCTTTCGTTAGTACTGCTTCGGAAGAAGCTAGAGGTTCCAATGTTAATGCTTCCATCTCCAAACCTGCTTCTCTCACGCATCTTGCGATGTTTCTAATGCTTCCCATTTGTCCCACAACTACATGGAAATTTGCCTCCAATCTTTTGCCATGCATACCAATTGGTTCTTGTATTTCTCCTTCAGAATCTACTTTATATTCTTGTGGCAAAACGTGGATGATTTCTTCACCAGGAAGCATCACCAATTTTTTCACCTGATTTTTCAAAGTTTCTATATCTTCTTCCGAAATATATTGATCTGGATGTTCTCTCATGATGTAATCTGAGTGCTGAAGCGAGCGAATATGTTTGCCTGCAATACCAACGGTAACTTTTTCTATCGTTACGCCAGAGCTATTTTGCGCTTCTGCAACGGCAGATTTTATAGAATTTATTGTTTGTGATATATTGTTCACAATTCCTTTGTGTACACCTAAACTTTTAGCCTTTCCGGCACCCATTATTTCTATTTTGCCGTGCTCATTTCTGCGACCAACAATCGCTACAATCTTGGTAGTACCAATGTCTAATCCAACTGAATACTCTTGATTTTCCATCTTATTGTATATATGTTTTATTTATTTTTTCTTTAATTGTCTTTCCTTTAGCTCTGCCAGCTGTTTTCGTTTTACCAAATCTGGCAGTTTTTCCATTTCTTTTTTACCTAACGCAAGCAAACTATCATTTTCTGCGAAATTTGGATTTAGTGTGGTTACAATTTGATTTTCATATTTTAATGAAATTTTGTTGTAAACATCTGGGCTTTTGTAAGATAAAACCTTTTCCATAAATGTTTTGAAACCTTTCACTTTTAAATCTATTCTCTCTAAATCTCCAATTTCTACCTTATAATTTCCTTCTACGGGAAGTAGGTTGTAGCTGCCTTTTATTTTTGAAATCCCTATGAAATACTTTTTACTAAAAGGATCTTCCTCTATTTTCTTCACCAATTCTACCAAGGCAGGATATTCGCTTTTCTCTACATTTCCATTTACCAACATACTCGGATGTGAATAAGTTTTGGAAAGTGGAAATTCATTTCCTTTTGCATCTACGTAGAATGTGTTTCCATTTTTTGTTAATCTGAAAACGGGAACTTTCTGTCTTATATCTACATTTAATGTTCCATTCAAGTTTAAAAATACATTTGCGCTATCTATTGAGGGTAAATTATTTATTAATTTTTCAATTTTTGGTATATCTACATCACCGATTTTTTGCGTAGGATTATTTTTTTGAACAATACTTCTTATCTCTTTCTCATCAATGAAATATACTTCTGGTTTTGTAGGATTCAGTTTTACTTTAATGGTTTCTAATTTCGCTTCATTAAATCTCTTCAAAGAGAAACTGAGCAGAAACCCAAAAAGGATTACTGTAATTGCTATTTTTAATATGCGCCATTTATTTTTCATTTTTTTTCTATCAACATCCTTTTGTTATCGTAATTTTTTACTGTTTTTAGCATGTAATTAAAATTTTCTTTTAATTCTTTTTCATAATCCCAATCATCCATTTCCGTTTTTCCATGACCTAATGATGTTGTGAAAATTACTTTATCGTTTTTCAACCAAAATTTAACATTCCAAATGGATATATCTTCAGAATCATTATAGTTTTGATAAGTAATTCCCTCTTGTGCATATATTTTACTTTCATTTTTCATTACAAAATCATAGGAATATGTCGCCTTATAATCTCCGTCTTTTTCATCCCAATTTCGAGAAATTTTTACGATTTCGTTACTTTTCTTTTCATATTTATAGAGAATATTTTTATCACTTCCTATAACAGTGAACTTATATTTTTTTACACTTTTATCTTTTTCGATTGCATCAGAATAATAGTCAATGCTTTTTTTTTGCTTAAGTTCTGCGGTAGTTTGCGAGTATGCAAAACCAAAAAGGAAAAATAAAAAAAGCAGTAAAAAAAATTTTTTCATTTTAAACTCAAACCTTCATCCAACTCAAAATCGGGTCATACAAAGTGTCTATATTTCCTGCGCCAACTGTAAGTACAATATCAAACTCTTTCTCTTTAATTTTCTTTAATGCATCTTCTAATTTTAAATTTACTTTTTTGTCTAAATCAATTTTTTCTAACAACCATTCGGATGTTATTCCCTCAAAATTTTCTTGCAATTCTCTCGCAGGGTAAATATCTAAAAGAATCAACTCATCACTCTTGCTCAAACTTTCTGCAAAGCCATCTGCAAAATCTCTCGTTCTACTGAACAGATGAGGTTGAAAAACAACCAACAATTTCTTGTCTGGATAAAAGGTTTTTATAGAACCGATAACCGCATTCAATTCTGTGGGATGATGCGCATAATCATCTATATAAATTTTTCCGCTGTCAAATCTATGTTTTGTATATCTTCTCTTTATCCCTTTAAAACTCGCAATTCCTTTCTTTAAAACCGATAATTCTACACCAGCTGTATTAAGCAGAGCGATAGCCGCAGTTGCATTCTCTACATTGTGAATTCCTGGAATCTCCCAAGAGAAATCTTTGGTTGTTTCTGCTTCTGTATGAAAATCAAATAGAATTGTATCGCCTTCCATTCTTAAATTATCCGAATAAAAATCTGCCTTCTCATTGACTGCATAAGTCTGGAATTCTCCCTTTATGGAAGTTCCTTTTCTCACAAATAATTGCTGTTTTTTTGGCAATAAATTTGCAAATTCTTGAAAGCCTTCTTCTATAGTTTCCACATCACCGTAAATATCCAAATGGTCTGCATCTGTGGAAGTTACGATTGCCCAATCTGGCGAAAGCGTGAGAAAACTTCTATCGTATTCATCTGCTTCTACTACAGAATATTCGTTGCCGCTGTGATAGAAATTGCTTTGGAAATTTTCTGAAATTCCGCCTAAAAAACACGAAAAATTCAAACCTGCTTCCTTGCAAAGATGTGCCACCAAGCTGGATGTTGTTGTTTTGCCATGAGTTCCTGCAACTGCGATGCATTTTGTATGTTCGGTAATTAAACCGAGAACTTTTGCTCTTTTTAAAACGGTGAATTTATTTTCCTTAAAATAATCTAGAATTTCTAAATTTTTGATTGCAGGTGTATAGATTACTAAAGTGTTTTCTGGGCTTAAATTTTTAATTTCTTCGGTAATTTCACCTTGAAAATGCACAGAAATTCCTTCCTCTTTTAATTTCAGGGTTAGTTTTGTCTCCGTTTTATCGTAGCCCAATACATTTTTGTTGGATGCATAGAAATACCTCGCCAATGCAGACATGCCAATTCCTCCGATTCCCACGAAGTAAAAATTTTGAAAAGAGTTTAAGTAGGTCATTATTTCAGTACGGTTTTTAAAATTTCGTCCACTATTTCTTTTGTAGCCTCTGGTTTACCCAATTTTTTCAAATGATTGGCTAGGTCAGATCTCAAGGTTTCATTATCTATTATTTCTGTAAGAACATTCCAGAATTTCTCTGGCATTTCTTTATCAGTGATCATTTTTGCGGCATCATTTTCTACCAAAGACATTGCATTTTTGGTTTGATGATCTTCTGCTGCATAAGGAAAAGGTACTAAAATTAAAGGTTTGCTTGCAACTGCCAATTCTGAAATCGCAATTGCCCCAGCTCGTGAAACAATAATATCTGCCGCGGAATATGCCAATGCCATGTCTGAAATAAACTCCTTTAGAATAATTGATAATTGATGCTTGATGATTGATTCATTTTTACTCAAATCATTATACTCCGTTTTTCCGGTCTGCCAGATCAATTGAACGTCAAGCTGTTTTAAATTTTCTAAATTTTGCAGCCAAGCATCATTTAAAGTTTTGCTTCCTAAAGATCCACCGACAGAAAGTATGCATAGTTTTTCTGGATCTAGACCCATTTTTGTTTTAGCTTCCTTTGTATCTTTTAAGCCTGTAATAATATTTTCTCTTATTGGATTTCCAAGATAGTGCGTTGTGGTTTCAGGGAAAAAATGTCCCATCTTTGGATATGCGGTGAAAACGGCTTTTGCTTTTTTAGCCAAAAACTGATTGGTCTTTCCCGGCAAAGAATTTTGTTCTTGTAGAAAATATGGAATTCCCAATCTTGAGGCCATAAATAGGGAAGGAGCAGAAGCAAAACCTCCTGTGCCAACAGCAAAATCTGGATTGAAGTTTTTGATCGTTGATTTTGCATTTTTCAGGCTTGAAAATATCTTAAACGGTAAGGAAAGATTTTTCATCATATTTCCTCGATTAAAGCCTGCGATATTTAATCCCACAATTTTGAAACCTGCCTGTGGAACTTTTTCCATTTCCATTTTTCCATTGGCGCCAATAAATAAAAATTCTGCATCCGGAAATCTTTTCTGGATTTCTTGTGCAATCGCGATCGCCGGGAAGATATGTCCTCCGGTTCCGCCGCCACTCATTAGAATTTTTAGTTTTTTCATATTACATTCCATAGGATAAATCTTATGGTTATTGTTGTTTCATCCCTTCGGGATTTATGCATATTTATTTTTAATATCAATCATCAATTATCGTCAAGCAATATCATTGATTTCCTCTAAATTTTGTTTTTTTCCTATTCCTTCTTCATCATAAATTTGTATTCTAGAACTTACATTTAATATTAAACCTAATTGAATGTAAGTAACTAGCATTGAGGTTCCTCCATAACTGATCAATGGTAAAGGTTGACCTGTAACGGGAATTAAATTTACTGCAACGGCTATATTTACTGCAATTTGCACAAAAATCATTACTCCCATTGATAGCACCAGTAAACTCCCAAAAAATGCGGGCATTTTGCTGGCAATCATCACAATTCTAATGATCATTATTAGATAAGCTCCAATTAAAAACATGGCACCAAAAAGTCCGTATTCTTCTACAATTATTGCGAAGATAAAATCTGATGCAGATTGCGGAAGCATTTGTTTTAAAGCGCTTTTTCCCGGTCCAATTCCCGTGATTCCACCATGAACAATCGCTGCTTTTGCTTGCATAGATTGATAGTTTTTGGCTTTCATGGCTTCTGTTTCTACATCGTTTGCTTTTGTTTTTGTAGATGTAAAAGTTTCTATTCTGCTCACCCAAGTGTGGATTCTATTTCCACCAATCATATTTGTATTCAAAGCTACAAGAATGAATAATGTTGTAGATATAAATGCTACGGAAATAAAGCCTGCAATATATTTTTTGCTAAATTGACCGATGAATAATACCGCGATGGAAACCATCATAATCATCAAAGCTGTAGATCCATTGTCTTTTGCAACCAAGAAAAATATGGCGAGAATTGGGCCGAAAACTAGTAAAAGATTTTCCCAAGGTGCTCTTTCCGTTTTTATTTTTTTGGTTAAATATCTGCAGAGATAAATGATCAACATCAAATATGCGAAAGATGAGGGTTGGAATGAGAAAGGTGTTCCAGGAATTTTCAACCATCTAGAAGCACTTGCACCATCAATCGTTTGTCCGCTGAAAAATGTGATGACCAGTAATCCTGCCATAAAAATGAGCATCATTAAGCTCAATTTCCCGATGTGCTCGTATTTTACAGTGCCTACAATTCTTGTAACGACTAAACCGAGCAAAACAAAAAAGCTGTGTTTCAAAAGTACGCTGCTTGTTGTGCTGCCAGTATTAACGATATATTCCAAATTTGAACTCGCAGAATAAACGGGGAAAATTGAGAAAATAGAAATCACAATAATGATGATCCAAAGGATTTTATCGCCCTTTAGATATTCAAATTTGTTTTCTGTAAGTAGGTTTTCCATTTTTAAAGTATCGCAATTATGCCGTCGCTTTTTTTAGATATTAATTAATTTTTTCACTTCATTTTTAAACTGATTTCCGCGGTCTTCATAGTTTTGAAATAAATCAAAACTTGCGCAACACGGCGAAAGCAAAACAGTATCTCCTTTTTCTGCAACAGTTTCCGCCACTTGTACTGCTTCCTCCATGCTAGAAGTGCTGTAAATAAGGTCTTTTTTATCTTTAAAGAAATCTATAATTTTCTGATTATCAATTCCCATACAAACAATGGCTTTTACTTTCTTGTGTACCAATTGCTCTATTTCTGCATATTCATTGCCTTTGTCTACGCCACCTACAATCCAAACTGTTGGGTTTTTCATGCTTTCTAATGCGTAGTAAGCTGCATTTACGTTGGTAGCTTTGCTATCATTAATATATTTCACTCCAGAAATTTCTGCAACTTCTTCTAAACGATGTTCTACCGCTTGAAAAGTCATCAAAGAATTTCTTATACTTTGGTCGCTGATATTCAATATTTTACCAGCGATGGAAGCTGCTAAGCTATTGGCAATATTATGATTTCCGACCAAAGAAAGTTCTTCTACATTCATAGAGAATTCTTGTTGCAGTTTTACAAAAATTTTATTTTCTGTAGCATAAGCTCCTTCTTTCACCTTTTCTTTTAGGGAAAATGGAAGCATTTTGGCTTTTATAGCTAATTTTTGAAGTAAGTTTTCGCTCATTTCATCATCTTTATTATAGATGAAAAAATTATCATTTTCCTGGTTTTCTGCAATCCTGAATTTCGCCAAAGCATACTCTTCATAGTTGTAGTTGTATTGGTCTAGATGATCTTTGCTTAAATTCAACAACATAGAAATCATCGGTCTAAAATTTTGAATATCGTCTAGTTGGAAAGAACTAACCTCCAAAACATAAAATTCATGATTGCCTTCTGCAACCATTTTCGCAAAACTTTTGCCGATATTACCGCCTAATCCAACATTGAAACCGTCATTCTTTAAAATATGATAGATTAAAGATGCTGTTGTAGTTTTTCCATTACTTCCTGTAATCGCGATGATCTTTGCATTCGTAAACTCTGAGGCAAATTCTATTTCAGAAGATAATCTAATTCCTTTTTGCTTAATTTTAAATACAATATCTGCTTTTTTCGGAATTCCAGGACTTTTCACAATCCAATCTGCGGCAAGTATTTTTTCTTCGTTGTGGTTTTCTTCTTCAAAATCTATATTATTTTCCTGCAGTAGTTTTTTGTACTCAGGTTTGATGATACCACGATCTGAAAGAAAAACTTCAAAGCCTTTCTCTTTCGCTAGATAAGCTGCACCAAAGCCGCTTTCTCCTCCTCCTAAAACTACTATTTTCATATAATAATGCTATCCCTTCGTTATAATAATGTCATCCCATTGGGATTTGCTATTTTTCATATTCCCATAGGATAAACCCTATGGCTTATTTTGTTTCATCCCTTTGGGATTTTTTCGATGGAATAAATTCCACCGTTTTAATATCGATCGTTCCTTTATTTAAATCCAGATGATAAATCATATGGCTAATATTGTTTCATCCCTTTGGGATTCTTTATTTTGATCTATTCATTCTATATCATTAAACATCTTGCAGCCCGACTTGAGTGGAATTCCTTTTTTGAAAAAAAAGAATGGGAACGGAAGGCGGATTAAGCTGCCCAAATAATTCTAATACTTGACTTTATAGTTTATCTTACTTTTAATGTTATCAGGCAAATAATGGCGAATAAAACACCCATTATTATCATTCTATTTACAATTTTGCTTTCATGATATCCTTCTTTTTGATAATGATGATGAAGTGGCGACATCTTGAAAAGCCTATTGTTTTGAGCATATTCTAACCCAAATTTTTTCTTACGGTATTTAAAAACCACTACTTGAAGCATTACCGATAGATTTTCTATTAAAAATATACCGCATAATACGGGAATGAGCAGTTCTTTTCTTAAAATTATTGCTAAAACTGCGATTACTCCACCCAACATTAAACTTCCGGTATCTCCCATGAATACTTGTGCTGGATAGGTATTGTACCAGAAGAAACCGATAACTGCTCCCACCAAAGCTAAGGCGAATATGGTGGTTTCTCCCATGTTGGGCAGAAACATGATGTTGAGGTAATCTGCGATAATTAGATTTCCCGAAATATAAGTGAAAAATGCGAGTGTGAGCAGTATTACGGTGCTTGTTCCTGCTGCCAAACCATCTATTCCGTCGGTAATATTTGCACCGTTTGAAACTGCCGTCACAATGAAAATTACGAAGGGTATAAATACAATCCAAGACCATTTGTCTGCATCTTTTTCGCTCATCCAAAAGAGAATTCCGCTATAATCAAACTCATTGTTTTTCACAAATGGAACGGTGGAAACGGTGGCTTTTTCTGCCGGCATAAAGTTTTGCTCTACATTGTTTCTATTGATGACTCCTGCATCTGCATATTTTCTTTTGATGGTAATATCTGAATGGAAATACATCGTAATTCCTACAATTAAGCCTAGACCAACTTGTCCAATAATTTTGAATTTTCCGCTTAAGCCATCTTTGTTGTTTTTAATTTTCTTTAGATAATCGTCTACAAAACCTATTGCTCCCATCCAAACTACGGAAACCGTTAGTAAAATAATATAGATATTGGTAATTTTTGCAAAGAGAAAAACAGGTATCAATGTTGCCAAAATGATGATAAGTCCGCCCATTGTTGGTGTACCTTCTTTCTGTTTTTGACCGTCTAAACCAAGATCTCTCACGGTTTCGCCCATTTGTTTTCTACGCAAATAGTTGATTATTTTTTTACCATAAACCAATGCAATGATCAACGAAAGCAAAACTGCCATCGCTGCACGAAAGGTGATAAAACGAAACAAACTCATCCCCGGAATATTGATTCCGTGTTGATTGAGGTATTCGTAGAGGTAGTATATCATATTTGATTATTGATGGTTGATAAATGATGATTGATTATAAATTATACATTTTTGTAAAAACATCGTTTCTGTATTTACAAATTGAATCTACATTCTTTTCAGGATTTTTAAATAATAATCGAAATCCGCCAAAAGGTTCATCGTATAACTTTAAAATTTCATTTTTGTAAATAGTTTCTTTATTAATATCATATTTTTCGCAAAGACATAAAGCAACTTCTACTTTTGCGTTTCCTTCTGAAACATCTAAAAATCCAGGTTCAGGTTTTTCTACCGTATAAGTTGCCTCGCAATCTAAAATTTCTATTTTTTTTAGAAATGAATAATTAAATACAAATACTACTGCTCCAATTAGAAAAATTGAAGAAAGAATTATTAATATTTTTTTCTTTGTATTCATTGATATTTATTTTCCCATTTTCGCTGCCAGTTCCAGCAAAACTTCCTTATCGTCAAAATGATGTTTTACACCATCGATATCCTGATAAGTTTCATGTCCTTTTCCCGCAACTAGGATGATGTCTTTTGGTTCGGCAAATTTTATAGCCATTTTTATAGCTTCTTTTCTATCTGGAATTGAAGTGTATTTGCTAAAATTTTGAGGATCAACTCCTGCTTCTATTTGCTTAATAATTTCTGTAGGATCTTCCGTTCTTGGATTATCTGATGTGATGATTGCCAATGTAGATTTTGAACTGGCGATTTTTCCCATTTCTGCGCGTTTTGTGGTATCACGATCTCCGCCACAACCAAAAACGGTGATTAATCTTTCGTTTTTGCTGCGAATTTCGTTGATGGAATCTAATACATTTTCCAAAGCATCTGGAGTATGCGCATAATCTACCACGAAGAAAATTCCGCCTTCGGATTTTAATAATTCAAACCTACCGGAAACTCTTTTTAATTGGGAAATACTTTGCAAAACATCTACCTCATCAAAACCTAACTCCACCGCAATTCCGAATACTAGAAGCAAATTATACACATTGAATTTACCAGAAAGTGTGCTCCAAAATTCTTTACTATTAAATTGTAAAAGCATCCCGTTGAAATCTGCTTCCATTAATTTTCCATGATAGTCTGCCAAAGTTTTCATCGCAAAAGTTTTCACGGTGGCTTTGGTATTTTGTACCATTACGTTGCCATTCTTATCATCAATATTTGTGATGGCAGTTGCTTCTGGAGATAGATTGTCGAAGAATTTCTTTTTCGTATTTAGATATTCTATAAAAGTTTTGTGATAATCTAAATGATCATGTGTGATATTGGTGAAACCTGCGACTGCGAAATTCAAACCTTCGGTTCTATATTGGTCTATTCCGTGGGAACTTACTTCCATTACAGCGTACTCGCAGCCAGAATCTACGGCTTTTCTCAAAATTTTATTGAGCGTAATTGCGTCTGGTGTTGTATGTGTAGATGGAAATATTTCTTCATCAATTCTATATTCTACCGTAGAAATTAAGGCAGATTTATGATTTAATAATTTTAATAGATCAAAAAGTAGAGTAGACGTTGAGGTTTTGCCATTTGTACCCGTAATTCCTATTAATTTTAAATTTTCTGTAGGATTTCCGTAAAAATTTGAGGCCAATCTTCCAAGAGATTTTGCCGTATTTTTCACCTTAATGTAGGTGATTTTTTCATTTAAATTTTGTGGTAATTCTTCACAAACAATTGAATTTGCGCCCTTTTCTATCGCTGAATCAATGAAAGAATGTCCGTCTGAAACAGAACCAGAAATAGCTACATACAAAGAATCGGCGACAACTTTTCGGCTGTCGAATTGGATTTCAGAAACTTCCCGTTGTATGTTTCCGTGAATTTCTAAAACTGGGATTCTATGTAAGATTTTTTCTAATTGCATATCATTAATTTTCATCAGGCGATGCCCAATCCTATTCATTTTGCCCTTTCAGGCATTTTTTTAATTTAAACTTAAATATATTCTCTGGTTTTTTTTAATAATAGTTCCAACCACGGGAAATTGCTCTTTTATCTTTCCAACACCTTTATATTCAACTCGATATCCTAAATTTTCTAACTGTGGAATAATGTTTTTTCCAACCAAGCCAACCAAACTAGGCATTTGATTTTGTTTTATAGAAATTTTCTTATTGGGATTGGCAATTTTCTTTAAGTCTATTTGTTTGTCTACCAGCATTTCTTTTTCCACATTTTGTGGTGTTTTCAAAAATGTTTTTCCGGCAATTTCCTTAAAAACTGGTGCTGCAACTACAGAGCCATAAAAACCTTTAGAATTATCTGGTTGATTAACCATCACAATACAAGTATATTTGGGATTGTCTGATGGATAAAATCCTGCAAAAGAGGCTTGATATTTCATCGGTCCTGGTTTCCAATATTCAAATCTTGCAGTTCCGGTTTTTCCTGCCATTTTCAAATTTGGGGTAAAAATACTTCTTGCAGTTCCTTTTTCTACAGCTTTTGTAAGCGCATTCGTCATCATCGTAATTGCGTTTGCAGAAGCCATTTTTTGTACCATTACTTCTGGTTTTGCCTCGTGCAGAATCTGGCCGTCTTTCATTATTTTATCAATGAAAATTGGTTTTACCATGGTTCCATTGTTGGCAATTCCGTTGTAGAAAGTGGTGAGTTGTAGCATATTAAATCTGGAAGCGTAGCCATAAGCCAAAGAAGCTAATGTTGCGGCATTCCATTTTTTATTATCTGGCGTTACGATATAAGGTTTTGTAACTCCTGGAAGTTCAATGTCCATTTTGTCGAACATTTTCCAGCGTTTTAAGTGATCTAGAAAAACTTGTGGTTTGTCTGCATAAAATTTAGTAATTAATTTTGCGGAGCCAACATTGCTGGATTTTGCAAGTACATCACTTATTTCATAGGTTCCACCACCATGTCCATCGGAAATTCTCTGTCCGGCATAAGTCCAAACGCCATTTCCAACATTTACTGTTGTATTTTCATCTATAAAACCATCATCCATTGCTGCCAAAAGTGAAACCGTTTTGAAGGTAGAACCTGGTTCGGAGGCATCTTTCATCGCATAATTATAAGCATCGATATAAATTCCTGGTTCGGTTCTGCGCAGATTGACCATGGCTTTTATTTTACCCGTTTTCACTTCCATTACCAAAACGGAACCGTGAACAGCATCAAAATTGATCAATTGTTTTTCTAAAGCAGAGTGTGCAATATCTTGAATTCTCAAATCTATTGTGGTGTAAACATCTTGCCCATCGATTGGCTCTTGGGTTTTCCAATAATCTATAGGTTTCCATTGGCTAGAATTTACTCGTTGTTCCAATCTTTTTCCATTTATACCGGTAAGATATTCTGAAAAAGCACCTTCTAGACCAGATTTGTATTCGCCATTATCCATGCCAATAGTTCCTGTACCGATTTCTGAAGTTGCCAATTCTCTTTTGAAATTTCTATCAACTATAAAACCTCCACGATTTTTTCCTTTTTTAAATATGGGAAATTTTCGAATTCTATCGTATTGATCAAAGTCTAAACCTTTTACCAAGCCATAATATTGATTTTCCTTTTTCCTTTGTGCGTCAAAAATTTGGCGGTAATAATTTCTTGGTTTGCCAAACATTGCACTCATAGAATCCGCAAGTGCTGCAACATTGTTGGTGTAGGTTGTATCTCGTATGATTTTGAAATCTAAAAAAATATCATATCGCATTACTGTTGTTGCAAGTATGGAACCATCTGCAGCATATAAATTTCCACGAGCAGCTTTTAGGGTCGCTTCGCGGTAATTATTGTTGATGTAGTCGTTTTGAATTTCTTCCACATTCGTATTTTGCAAACGAACTATTTGAACCAAAAAAACCACAAAAGTAACTATCGCTACTCCTGCAAAAAGGTATCCCCATTTTAAGGTATTTTTTCTTTTTAGTTCAAAATCATTTTGGTTTTGCATCTTTGCTGTCTAATTTTATCAATAATTTGTGTGGATGGTTTTCTAGTGGTATCAAAGAATCTAAAACCATTTCTTTTCCTAGTTCAGATTCCATTTTTACTTTTATCAATCTACTTTGTGCGTATGCATTTCTAGATTTATATTCTTCTGCTTGCTCTTTTAAATTATTTACAATTTCTATTTTTTGATTGACTAAATGATTGCTGTATATAATAATCAACATCAAAACAAAAAGCAAAAGATAGAGTTTGTAGTGAGATTTTATTTCATCTCTATTTAAAAAATTCCCTTTAAATATGTCTATCAAAGTTAATTTCTTAGGAGCTTTTTTTATATTTCTTTTCGCCATATTATTTGGCTTTATTCACTTTTATACCAATTCTCATTCTTGCACTTCTTGCTCTCGAGTTTTTTTCAATTTCCAACTCGTCTGGCATTATTGCTTTTGTTTGCAGTAGGTTGAAAGATTTTTCAAAATTTCCAAAGATATCTCTTGCAGGTTCGCCTTCGAACATTCCGTTTTTCAAAAATCTTTTTACCAGTCTATCTTCCAAACTATGGTAAGAGATTACAGCCAATCTCCCTTCTGGTTTCAAAATATTATAAGATTGCAAAAGCATTTCTTTTAATGCTTCTAACTCTTGATTTACCTCTATTCTTATTGCTTGAAATATTTGTGCAAATACTTTATTTTGTTTGTGAGCTGGAATAAAGCTGAATAGATTTTTCAAATCTGCCGTTGTTTCTATCTTTTTTTCTGCTCTTTTGGTTACAATTGTTCTTGCCATTTTTCTGGCTTCTCGCAATTCTCCATAATTATATAGAATATCTGCTATCTGTTCTTCTTCAAAACTATTGAGTATTTTTTTTGCATCTAATGGTTGTAGTACATTCATTCTCATATCTAAAGGTGCAGAATCTCTTATAGAAAAACCACGCTCCAACTTATCAAATTGGTGAGAAGAAACTCCTAGATCTGCCAAAATACCATCTACTTTTGGGTATCCATACATCGTCATAGAATTCTCTAAAAATCGAAAATTTTGATTAATCAAGGTAAATCTAGAATCTTCAATTTTATTTTCTAAAGCATCTAAATCTTGATCAAATGCGAAAAGTTTTCCTTTTTCAGATAATTTATTTAGTATTTCTTTGGAATGTCCACCTCCACCGAATGTACAATCTACATAAATACCATCTGGATTGATAACCAGATGCTCTACGCTTTGATGCAATAAAACAGGATCGTGATACATTTTTATTTTTTTTATTTTTAAAACTTTACTTTAAATTTCAATTTCAATTTCACCTCCGCCCATCACTTCTTCTGCAAGGCTAGAAAAATTTTCTACATCTGCAGATATTACTCTTTCGTAGGCTTCTTTGTCCCAAATTTCAAAAAAATCTCCCGCACTTGTTAGCACGATTTCTTTTTCCAGATTTGCAAATAATGTGAGGTCTTTGGATATTTGAATTCTACCTGCTCTATCCAATTCTGCAGTTTTCACTCCAGCTGTAAAAATTCTAATAAAATCTGCGTTTTTCTTTACAAATCTGTTTAGTTTATTTACTTTTTCCATCATTAAATCCCACTTGCTCAAAGGATAAACCTCCAAACAGGATTGGAACACAGCACGTTTTACGACAAAGGTATCATCGCCAAAACCTTCCATCTGCTTTGCGAGCAAAGTAGGGATTTTGATGCGACCTTTATCGTCTATCTTACATTCAAATGTGCCAATGAAATTTCTCATTTGGGACAAATTTATAGAAATATTTCTATATTCTCCCACTTTCTCCCACTTTTTCACTTAATGTGAATAACTTTTATATTTTTTGTATCTGGAATGGTAACCAATTGAGGTGTAAATAGTTGTATTACTATAAATTAATATCATATTATTTATTAGTTATAGAAAAAAGAATTATATTTATAAAATTAATAAAAGTACCAAGAGATTTAGGTATTAATTGTATTTTTACCAACTTGTAGAAGGCTTATATGCTATTAAAAAAGAAAAAACATAAAAATTTTGGTTTCATCTCCAAAGGGGAAGGTGAGCCTATTGTCCTGTTGCAAGGATTAATGGGTGGTTTAAGTAATTTCACTAAATTGATGGATTACTTTGCGGAAAGAGGATATAAAGTTTATTTCCCAGATTTACCAGTGTATGATATGTCGATATTGAACACGAATCTTACCACTTTAGCGAAATTTGTGGCAAAATTTATCGAAGAAATTGTAGAAGAACCGTGCACAATCGTAGGAAATTCTATGGGCGGTCATGTAGGTTTGATACTTACATTAGCTAGACCAGATTTGATAAAGCGAATGGTACTTACAGGAAGTTCTGGCTTATATGAAAGAAGTTTTGGAGATAGTTTCCCACGGAAAAGTGATAGAGCTTATATTCAAAAGAAAGCAGAAGAAGTATTTTACGATCCTTCTGTAGCAACACAAGATTTGGTAGATGAGGTTTTTGCTGTAGCAAATGATAGAGGGAAAGGAATAAAAACCGTAATGCTTGCAAGAAGTGCAGTAAAGCATAATATGGAAAAGGAACTTCACAAAATTACAACTCCTACCTGCATTATTTGGGGAAAACAAGACAACGTAACACCTCCAGATGTTGCCACAAAAATGAATGCATTAATTCCAAATTCAGATCTATTCTGGATTGATAAATGTGGACATGCAGCAATGATGGAAAAACCAGACGAATTTAATCAAATATTATACGACTGGCTAAAAACTAAAAATTAAAACAAATTCTATGGTCATAAAAACAACGGAATTTGTGAAAAGCAGCCAAAGATGGCAAGATTGTCCGGAAGGAAATAAGCCAGAATATGCTTTCATCGGAAGATCCAACGTAGGAAAATCTTCACTCATCAATGCGATGATGAATTCTAAATATCTTGCAAAAACATCACAAACACCCGGAAAAACACAGTTGATTAATCACTTTTTAATCAACGAGCATTGGTTTCTCACAGATTTACCAGGATACGGATATGCAAGAGTTTCTAAAAGTACAAGGAAAGACTTTGAGAAGATAATCACCAATTATATATTAAATAGAAATAATTTGGTAAATCTTTTTGTGTTGGTAGATTCTAGATTGGCGCCACAAAAAATAGATTTGGAATTTATACAGTGGTGTGGTGAAAGTGGAGTTCCTTTTAGCATTGTCTTCACGAAAGCAGATAAATTGAAACCAAATACCGCGTTGAAAAATGCAGAAATTTATCATGAAGAACTTCTAAAAACCTGGGACGAATTGCCAGATACCTACATTACTTCTGCTGAAAAAAAGGAAGGAATGGACGATATCTTGAATTTTATAACGGACACAAATTTAATGTTGGCTCAAAATAAAGTTCATTTTGATGAGTAATATTCTATGGAAATTAAAATCTTTTGAGCAATTATTAACCGAAGATTTATACAAAATTATCAAAGCGAGAATTGATGTTTTCGTAGTGGAACAAAATTGCCCATACTCAGATTGTGATGATGCAGATCAAGTTGCTTTGCATCTTTGGGCAGAAGAAAATGGAAAAGTAGTTTGTTACTGTAGAATTTTTCCCGAAAATATAAAATATGCTGAAAGTTCTATCGGCAGAGTTTTAACAACAGAAATTGGCAGAGGTAGAAACCTTGGCAGACAAATGATGAAATATGCAGTTGAAGCTGTAGAAAATAGACTTCATACTTCAAAAATTCGTATTTCTGCTCAGGATTATTTAATTCCTTTTTATAATGAATTTGGCTTTATAGCAACAGATAAGAAATATTTGGAAGATAATTTGCCGCATACAGAGATGTTTAGAGAATGAATTTTCAAGCGAGACGATCTACAAAATACCTATCTAAAATTTAAATAAAAAAAATTCCTGAACAATTTTGTTCAAGAATTTTTTTTTGTAATCTATACGAGAATTATTCCGCTTTCAACCAGCCCAAATCACCAAAATGTTTTTTAAACTTTTGAATTTTTGGTCCTACTACTGCGCTGCAATACGGTTGGTTTGGATTTACTTCGTAATATCCTTGATGATAAGTTTCTGCCGGATAGAACACATCTAATTTAGAAATTTGCGTCACATATTTCCCGTTCCATTTTCCAGTTGCTTCAGATGCTTTCATGGCAGCTTCCGCTTTTTCCATTTCTTCGGCATCTTGGTAGAAAATTGAAGATCTGTACTGTGTCCCGATATCATTTCCTTGTCTATTGAGTTGTGTAGGATCATGTAAGAAATAGAAAACCTCCATCAATTGCTCGTAAGAAATAACATTTGAATCATAAGTTATTTCTACAACTTCTGCATGACCTGTATTCCCGCTACAAACTTCTTCGTAAGTAGGATTTTCTGTCAATCCTCCAGCATAGCCAGAAACTGCTTTTTCTACTCCATTCAACATATTGAAGCAACTTTCTACACACCAAAAACATCCACCGCCAAAAACAACGGTTTGTATATTATTATTTTTCATTTTTGTTAATAAAATTTTAAGATTTTTTAAATTTTAAAATTAATTTTTACCAAACCAATGCACTTGCTCCTAAAATTGCAGCATCTGCTTCATCTAGTTCACTAAAAATTAATTTTACTTTTCCGCGAAAGATGGGTAGCAAATTGTGTTCCATGTGCATTTTTGTTGGTTCTATTAGAAAATTGCCAGCTTTTATAACACCACCGAAAAGCAAAATAGCTTCTGGTGAAGAAAACATGACAAAATTTGCCAATGCTTCGCCTAAAATTTGCCCTGTATAACGGAAAACTTCAATAGCTGTTGCATCACCTTTCACAGCACAATGGTGAACTGTTGCTGAACTGATGTCGTCTTCATGAAATTCATTCAACATAGAATTTGGGAATTCTGCACGCAGTTTTTTTGCAGTAATAGCAATTCCTGTTGCAGATGCATATGCTTCTAAACATCCGTGAGATCCCGTACTCCAATGTTCTCTTCCATTTGGTTTTACGATGGTATGTCCAAGTTCTCCAGCAAAGCCATCATGTCCGTAGATTAATTGTCCGTTTGCTATTATGCCACTTCCAACTCCAGTTCCAAGGGTAATCATGATGAAATCTTGCATTCCTTTGGCAGCTCCGTACATCATTTCTCCAAGTGCAGCTGCATTTGCATCATTAGTTATTTTGCAAGAGTAACCAAATTTCTTAGTAATCATTTCTGCGAATGGTATTATACCCTTCCAGTTTAAATTGGGCGCATGCTCTATTGTGCCATTATAAAAGTTGGCATTTGGTGCACCTATGCCAATTCCTTTAAAATTTTTGCCAACTTCGAAATTTTTCAAAAGGGGTTTTATTTTAGAATGCAGCGCATCTACAAAATCTTCTACGTCTTCATAATCCGTAGTTTTCAAAGTTTCTTTTGATAGTATTTCTCCACGATGATTTACAATTCCAAATTTAGTATTGGTTCCACCGATATCTATACCTAAAGCGAGCTCGTTTGAAAGATTTATTAACGACATTTATTTTTATTTTGGAGTAAAAAGGTACAATTTTTTTGTCTTTAAATATTTAATAAAATTTTATTTATTCAAAATTAATTACTTTTGATGATAATTAAAAAAACAAAAAGATGAAAATATTAATTTCAGTATTGCTTTTCGCATCTAGTTTTATTTTTGCGCAAATAGGAACTTCTACAAGATTGGGCGGCGAAAATTCTAAATGGACTTTTGGTGGTTCTGCTGGTTTAGGCGGCTCATTTGGAAATGGTGGCGGAACAAATATTTATGTAACGCCAAGAGTTGGGTATCTGGTTTCTGAAAATTTTGAAACAGGTTTGGCAGGAAATCTTTCTTGGAATAATTCTCAATTCGTATCTTCTACCATTATCGGTGTTGGTCCTTTTGCGAATTATTATTTTGCGAGAACGGCTTACATTTCCACTCAATTTCAACAGTATTTTATTAGCTCTAAAGATAAATTTTCAAACAATAAATATTCTACCGAAGAATCTGCCTTGTATCTTGGTGGTGGCTATATGCAAAGTTTGGGAAATGGAATATATATGCAAATTGGCGCACAATATAATGTGCTATATGATGCGCAAACCTCTATTTTCAATGGTGGTTTTGTGCCAAATGTTGGGATTGTTGTTGGTTTGTAGTCTTTTATCTAATTCATTAAAAAATGATAAGATAGATGCCTAAATTTCATTATTTTTATTGAAATCATTAAACCTTTTTCTTCTTTTTGGTATCAATAGGCATATTGGAGATTAAAAAGAGTGGTATTGTAGAAGTTTGCGAAGGAGGCTTAATGCATTAAAATTCTTTTTTATTTCCAGTTTCTTAAATTTAAAAAAATAGTATCTTTACGAAAATCAAAATTAAATGTTTCTCACAGAATGTCCTAGAGACGCGATGCAGGGTTGGAATGATTTCATACCAACGGCAAAGAAAATAGACTACATCAATGCATTGATGGAAGTAAAATTTGATGTGTTAGATTGTGGTAGTTTCGTGTCTGCCAGAACAATACCACAAATGGCAGATTCTGGCGAAGTGCTAGATAATATAGACAAAAGTCTTTCTAATACACAACTATCTGTAATAGTTGCAAACTATCGTGGTGCGGAAAAAGCGATGATGCATGAGCAAGTAGATATAATGGGTTTTCCGTTTTCTATATCAGAAACTTTCCAGCAGAGAAATACGAACAAAGGGCAGGAAGAGGCTTTTGCGGATGTTTTGAAAATAAACCAATTGGCGAAAGATGAAAATAAATCTTTAAACGTTTATTTATCTATGGCCTTTGGAAATCCGTATGGCGAAAATTGGGATATAAAAGAATTGGATTTTTGGACAGAACGCTTTTACGATGCTGGTATTCAAAATGTTTTGATTTCAGACACAACCGGCACAGCAACGACAACACAAATAAAGCAGGTTTTTACAGATTTACTAGCTAAATTTCCAGAGTTGAATTTTGGTGCTCATTTCCACAATAAGTATGAAGAATCTTACCCAAAACTAAAAGCTGCTTATGATGCGGGTTGCCGTAGTTTTGATAGTGCTATAAAGGGAATTGGTGGTTGTCCTTTGGCGACGGATGATCTCACAGGAAACATGCCGACGGAAAAAGTTTTTAATTTTATGAGCCTTGAAAAGATCGATATTCGCCAAAATTTATTGCATTTTGAGAGAGCATATAATTTGGCGAAAGATATTTTTCATTTCTAAAATTAAACTAGAACAAAATCCCTAATTCAAATTTTGCTTCTTCGCTCATCATATCTTTATTCCAACTAGGCTCGAAGGTTAATTCCAAATCAACTTCCTTTACACCATCTACTTCTGCAATTTTTTCTTTCACTTCTTGTGGTAGACTTTCTGCAACAGGGCAGTTTGGAGTCGTTAAAGTCATGATGGTTTTCACCTCGCCTATTTCAGAAATTTGCACGTCATAAATTAAGCCTAATTCATAGATGTCTACAGGAATTTCTGGATCGTAAATTGTTTTTAAAGCTACAATTATTTTCTCTCCAATTTCTGATATTTGATCGTCTGTATAATTCATTTTTTCTTATTCGCTAATTGTGAATATATCTTCTTGCCGCATCTTTCGAAAGATATTTGCCAAAGTTAAGACATCTTTTTCACAATATTGAACAATTCTAAATAAGTCTTTCTCTATATAGTAGATAGATGCAACCATAGATCCGTCTATATCGTCCTTTGGCGTGGGAATTCCGAAAACGTGCGCAAGTAATTCTAAAGACACGAAACTTTTGTAATCTCCAAATTTCCAGAGTTCCATGGTATCGATATGTGGAATTTCCCATGGTTTTTTTCCGAAAAGTTGAAAGGGTAGTGGTGGCAACATACCATTAATTAAAAATCTGCGTGCAATCCAAGGGAAATCAAATTCTTTTCCGTTGTGTGCGCATAGCATTACATCTTGCAAACGCGGGCTGTTGAAAATTTCTCCAAATTCTAAGAGTAGTTTTTTCTCATCATCTCCATAGAAGCTTTTTATTTTCAGCGTATTATTTTTCTCTGCCATACCTACGGTTATGCAGATTATTTTCCCAAATTCTGCCATTATACCTGCTCTTTCATAAAACTCCTCACCAGAAATCCCATCTTTGCGTTGGAATCTAGTTTTCTTATCCCACAATTTTTGTTCGGTTTCATCTAATGCTGCCCAATCTGAAGCAAGCGGAACCGTTTCTATATCTAAAAACAATATTTTTTCTAAGGGAATTTTATGAATCATTGGTGTGTATTAAAAATTAAATTAAGGATATTATTTGATCACTGAAATATATATTGGAAAAATAATCTTGCTTATTTAGCAGATTTGTCTACTTTTTTATTTAGCAGATTATAATCAATTAATTGGTGAAAAATTACTTATCCCAGTTTGCTTCCATTTTCTGTTTTCAATCCGGGATGAATCAAGCTTACTTCGTTATTTTCTCCATAAACACCTAAAACTAAACATTCACTCATAAAATTGGCGATTTGTTTTGGTGGAAAATTAACGATGGCAAGAATTTGCAAACCAATTAAATCTTCTTTTTTGTACAAATCTGTTATCTGTGCAGAAGATTTTTTAATACCCAAAATTCCAAAATCTATTTCCAATTGGTATGCTGCTTTTTTGGCTTTTGGGAAATCTTGCGCATCAATAATAGTTCCTGTTCGGATGTCTATTTTTTCAAAATCTTGCCAGGAGATAAGGTTTTTCATTTAATTAGCATATTTGTAATATAAAATTTTGCATTATTTCGCTTGAATTAATTTAACTATTTCTTCTTCGCTTGATAAACCAACAGAAGATGCTAAAATTTTCAAATTATTATCTATTAAAACCGTATAAGAAATGGTGCTATTTAGTTTTAATTGAATTTGAAGCGCTTCATAAGCTGCGTCTTTTCTATCAACAAGAAGTTTCTTCCATTCCATGTTTTCTGCTTTTAGTGCTTTGTTCCAATCTGTTTTATCATCATCTATAGAAATTGAAACAAACTCTACATTATCTTTCTCTTTTGCATATGTTTTTTTCAATGAAGGAATTTCTGCTCGGCAAGGTCGGCACCAACTTGGCCAGAAAATCACCAAATGTTTTTTGTATTTTTTATCGAGAATTTCTGTTTTTAGACCTTTGTCATTTTCCAATAACGGTAAAGATGTCTTTTTTGAAGTTAATCTCTTTTGATTGTAAGCAGACAATTTTTTGTAAGAAGTGCTTTGTGTAATCTCGCCTTTAAATAATTTTAAAAATTCCTCTATTTTTTGTGCGGTAAAATTATTTTTATTTTGGACGATCACATACAAAAGATGATAGGAATTTGGATATTCTATTATTTTCTGTGCAACAGCTTCTATAGTTTTTTTATCAATTTTCTCGAAAAGATCTCCATTGATATCATAATACGCTTCTGTCTGTTTTCCGCCTTTTAAAGGAGGACCAGTAACGTTTTTAATATTATCAGATAATTTGTAACCGGGAATGTCTTCATCATAAGTTAAATCACCATTAATTGTAATTATTGAATCAGAATAAAAGGCAGAAGTTCCCCAACCAGCGTTTCTATATGTCGCATTTGTTTTAAAAGCAAACAACCTTTTTACACCTTTTTTATCAAGATGGTAAACACCAATAGAAACAGGTTCTTTATTTTCATCCCATTGATGTGTTAGTTTAAATTTTCCATTGCTTGTCGTAGTACTATCAATGGTGTTTACTGGACCTCCTTCTTCCCACAAATACATAGTTCCATCTGGAAGATTTGGAATATTTCCGTTAATAGTGGTTTGTTTTTGTTCAGTTTTTTTGCAACTGATTATTAGAAAAATAATACAAAAAAGTGCCAGAGTTTTTTTCATCTATTCAAAAAGTATTAATTTATATCGTTATTTTTTCTAAATGCTTTTCTACCTCAATTTTTTGTTCTGCATATTTTATTTGTAGGTCAGAATTTTCTCCCATTCTTTTGTAATATTCTAAAGCTTTTTCAGCAAATTGCTTTTGGCTAAAATGCGATGCATCTGGAATTTGTGGAAAAATTTTGTGGAAGAGCATTTCGTAATACGCTTGAAACTCACGTTCATTTCTTTCCACAATAAAGTTTCCTGGTGCTTTTTGCCTTACGTGCAACATTTCGTGAGCTAAGAGATTTAAAACTAATTTTAAATCAAAATCAAAAAGATTTCTTGGAATTCGTACGATTTGAGATTCCCCTAAAGCTCCTTCTGCTGTTAGTAAAATAGAATTTGCAGATAATTCTTCGCGAAAATCTAAGCCTGCAAAATTTTCATGATCGAGATTAAAAGATGAGATAATATGAGATGCAGCGTCTAATATTTGATTATTGCTTTTGTAGGCATCAATGTGAGATTGAATAGTTTCTAAATTCATTAATAATTAAATTTTATTTAAAAATATAAACCTTTTTTACTTTACTTGAATCGAAACCTAAATTTTCAATTTTTTTGCTATCAACTTCCATTTCCATTAAGTTTACTTTTTTATTTTCAAATAATTTTTGGATGTCATTTTTCTTAATTTCTTTATTTTTAAATAAATATATTGTCTGTTTCTCTTGCCTTTCCATTGAGGCATTGAAAGATTTCATTTTGTTATAAAACTCAGGATTTGTAGGTAAATCTACAATCGGTTGATTTTTATCTAATACGTACAAAGATTTTTTGCTGCAAGAAATTGATACCAATAAAAAAGCTATCCAAATTATGTTTTTCATTTTTTAAAATTTTAAACATAATAAAGATAGCAATATTTCTAAAGAATTGAGATTTCTCTCAATATTTTATTCTTTTTCTATAGGATTATTATTTTTTGCAATTTCGTCTTTCATTCTTTTTTCTGTTTCTTTTTGTCTCTGTGGATCTTGTGTTCTGTTTCCACCACCGCCACCGCCATTTCCTCTACCTCTGCCTCCTCCAAAGCCTTGTCCCTGAGATTGAGATTGAATCGTTGCTATTGGGTCTTTTTCATACTTTGCCAATTGTTTTTTGAAATCTGTCCTTTTTAATTTTACAGTACTTCCAAAAGTTTGAAATTCTGCCATTTGGGCAATTTTTTTCGTTTCTTGTAAATCAAAACTGTAATCTCCATCTGCATCTTCAACTTTTACAATCAAACCAGGCAGTCCAGAAAATTTATAAGGACCATCTTGATAAGGCAGTTCTTGAGCAAAATAGGCTATCCAAGTTCTTCCGGCGAATTCTGTTTCTGCTTTTTGCACCTTGTATTCTCCAATTTTTGTAGTTTCTGGCAAAATCTTCCAAACCATTTTGCGATCTTCTTCATATTCAAAATTATCTCGAGCAATTCTTTGTTGGATGCTGGTTTTTTGCGTTCCAAGATCTTTTATTACCAAAAAATCAATCTTCGATCTCAAATCTTCAAATTGACTGCGGTCCCAATTCCCAGTTTTTATATTCCTGCTTATCAAAGAATCTCGAAGCATCCTTTTTTCTCCATAAAACATAGATTTTGTTGGGGAAATATCTAAATAAGCTTTTTCTGTAAATTCAGAAGCTTTATCATTAGCATCTGGTTTCATCGTCACTTGATAAATAAATCGATTGGTTTGTGCAAAAGATAATTGGAAAGCAATTGCGAGAAATAATAGCGTAAGTTTTTTCATAATTTATAAATTCTGATAAATTGTTTAATTTTAGGTAGGATTGTTAATTTCATTCAAAGTTAAATCTTCTTCTCAAATTTTTTATAAATAATTTTCTTTAAATGTAATAGTTATTATCTATTGCTTTATTAGACTAAAATTAAGCCAAAGTGATGTTAATAATCCGTTGAAATTTGAATATGAATTATATAGTTTGTATTTTTGTAATCTAAAATCAGTCTAAATAAAAATAATGATAAAAGTATCAGATTACGCAAAGCAAAAAGCCATGGAATTAATGACGGAAGATGGCTTTGATCCTACACAAGATTATATTCGTGTAGGAGTGAAAAGTGGTGGTTGTTCTGGATTGGAATACGTTTTGAAATTTGATAATGAAAAATTAGAAGGAGATCAAATTTTTGAAGATAATGGCATTAAAGTAATTATTGAAAAGAAATCAATTCTTTATTTAGCAGGAACAATTTTAGAATATTCGGGAGGATTAAATGGGAAAGGCTTTGTTTTTAATAATCCAAACGCAAGCAGAACTTGCGGATGTGGAGAAAGTTTTTCTCTTTAGTCAATCTTTTAATAAAAGAAAATGAAGTATACAGAAGACGATTTAAGAGTAGATTTAGAAAACCAGAAATATGAATTCGGTTGGGAAACCATTATGGAATATGAAGAATTCCCTACTGGATTGAATGAAGATATTGTGCGCGCTATTTCTGCGAAGAAAGAAGAGCCAGAATGGATGACAAACTGGAGGTTGGAATCTTACCGCATTTGGGAAAAAATGGTAGAGCCAGATTGGGCAAATATTTCTTACGAAAAGCCAGATTTGCAAGCGCTACAATATTATGCCGCGCCAAAAGTAAAACCAGAATTGGCAAGTTTAGATGAGGTAGATCCAGATCTTTTAGCCACATTTGCAAAATTAGGTATCAATATAGAAGAGCAAAAACGTCTTGCAAATGTTGCCGTAGATATCGTAATAGATTCCGTTTCTGTTAAAACCACGTTTTCAAAAACTCTAAAGGAAAAAGGAATTTTATTCTGTTCAATATCTGAAGCGATAAAAGAATATCCAGATTTGGTGAAGAAATACATGGGAAAAGTGGTTCCGCGTGGAGATAATTATTATGCAGCATTAAATTCTGCCGTATTTTCCGATGGAAGTTTTTGCTACATTCCAAAAGGTGTAAAATGTCCAATGGAACTCTCTACCTATTTTAGAATAAATCAATCTGGAACGGGTCAATTCGAAAGAACTTTGGTAATTGCAGACGAAGGAAGCTACGTTTCATATCTCGAAGGTTGCACAGCACCTGCAAGAGATGAAAACCAATTGCATGCAGCAGTGGTGGAATTAATTGCTCTTGATGATGCAGAAATTAAATATTCTACCGTGCAAAATTGGTATCCTGGAAACGACGAAGGAAAAGGAGGTGTTTTCAATTTTGTAACCAAAAGAGGTTTGTGCGAAAGAAATGCAAAAATTTCTTGGACACAAGTAGAAACAGGTTCTGCCGTTACGTGGAAATATCCTAGCTGTATCTTGAAAGGTGATAATTCTATCGGGGAATTTTACAGCATAGCGGTTACAAACAACCACCAATATGCAGATACAGGTACCAAGATGATCCACATCGGAAAAAACACCAAGTCTACTATTATTTCTAAAGGAGTTTCTGCGGGAAAATCCAACAATTCTTACCGCGGATTGGTAAAAGTAATGCCATCTGCAACCAATGCTAGAAATTTTTCTCAATGTGATTCATTATTGATGGGGAATGATTGTGGAGCACACACCTTTCCTTATATAGAGATTAAAAATCCAACAGCACAACTAGAGCATGAAGCAACAACTTCAAAAATTGGAGAAGATCAAATTTTCTATTGCAACCAAAGAGGAATTTCTACAGAAAAAGCCATCGCGCTCATTGTAAACGGTTTCAGCAAAGAAGTTTTGAATAAATTACCAATGGAATTCGCAATAGAAGCACAAAAATTGTTAGAGATTTCGCTAGAGGGAAGTGTTGGGTAAAATTCAATTGTTTGATTTTGTTTTAAATTGTTTAATATAGTTTTTAAAGAATGGCAACAGTAACTAGGTTTGAAGATTTAGAAATCTGGAAACTTTCGCGAGTTTTAAGCAAAGATATTTGTAAAATTGCAGACCGTGACATCTTTAAAACAGATTATAAATTAAAAACTCAAATAAAGGGAGCAGTTGGATCTATTATGGATAACATTGCTGAAGGATTTGAAAGGGATGGAAATGCAGAATTCAAACAATTTTTATCTATTTCCAAAGGGTCAGCAGGAGAAGTAAGATCACAAATCTATCGGTGTTTTGATAATGACTTTATCACTGAGGAAGAATTCATAGATTTAAAGTTGAGATGTGAAATATTAAGTGTGAAAATTAAAAATTTCATGACCTATCTTCAAAATAGAGATTTTAAAGGAAATAAATTTAAATAAGATTATAAATTTTAGACGGTTAGAACAATATAAAACAACTTCAAACCAAATAAAACTATATTAAACTAAACATAATTATGTTAAAAATAAACAACTTACACGCTCAAATTGAAGAAGGCGTAGAAATTTTAAAAGGAATCAATCTGGAAATTAAACCAGGCGAAATACACGCAATCATGGGACCAAATGGTGCCGGAAAATCCACACTTTCCTCTGTGATTGCAGGTAAAGAAGATTACGAAATCACTGAAGGAGAAATCCTTTTTGAAGGCGAAAACATCATCGAAGATTCACCAGAAGATAGAGCGCACAAAGGTATTTTCATGTCTTTCCAATATCCTATAGAAATTCCAGGAGTTTCTGTAATGAATTTTATGAAAGCTGCTATCAACGAAACCAGAAAAGCAAACGGACAAGAAAGTATGCCCGCAAAAGAAATGCTCGCTTTGGTACGTGAAAAAACAGAAAAATTAGAAATTAAAAAAGAATTTCTTGCACGTTCGCTAAACGAAGGATTTTCTGGTGGCGAAAAAAAGCGCAACGAAATTTTGCAAATGATGATGCTTAATCCAAAGTTAGCAATTTTAGACGAAACAGATTCTGGATTGGATATTGATGCATTAAGAATTGTTGCAGATGGCGTAAATACCTTTAAAAACGAAGGAAACGCAGTTCTTCTTATTACCCACTATCAAAGGCTATTAGACTATATTGAACCAGATTTTGTACACGTTTTAGCAGATGGGAAAATCATCAAAACTGGCGATAAATCTCTTGCGTTGGAGTTGGAAGAAAAAGGCTACGATTGGTTGTTAAATTAATTTATTTACGAATTGCGCCAAATTAAAACAATATTCAAATTAAAATGATTTGGGCAGCAATTTAACCTCTTCGAAAAACAAAATATTAATTTTTATGGCAGCAATCTCCGCCTTCCGTTCCCGCTTTTTTATGCTTTTTTTGTCAAAAAATCATAAAAAGAGCTTCACTCAAGTCGGGCTGCAAAGAGATTAAGGTAGGAGAGGTAATTCAAAATCAAAGCAATCACAATAAAAACTAATCTATAATTAGTATATCAAAGAAAATATGGCATTATTAGATAATATTCAAGAAGGTTTTTCAAAATTTTCTAGTCAAGCAAACTCAATTTTTTTAAACGATAAAAGAGGATTTGCGCTCAATCAGTTTTTAGATAAAGGTTTTCCAACAAAAAAAGATGAAGAGTACAAATACACCAATCTGAAAGAAATTACGGAGAAAGATTACAACTTTTTTCCTTCGGAAAATAATTCACTAACGGAAGAAAAATTGCAAAATTTAAGTCTTGGTGAAGAAGATTCTGATAGAATGGTCTTTATAAATGGTTTTTTCTGTAAAGATTTTTCTACAGTTTCTAATAGAAATGTAGAAATGCTGACGATGAAAAATGCATTAAAAGATGATGCTCATCAAGAAATAATTGCAAAATATTTCAATACTTTAGCCAATAATAATCTTGCTTTTACAGATTTGAATTTAGCATTTGCTGAAGAAGGATTTTTCTTAAAAGTTGGCAAAAATGAAGTATTGCCAAAGCCAATTCATATCTTTTATATTTCTGATAATCAACAAACTAACTCTTTTTATAACATTAGAAATTTATTGATAGCAGAAGAAGGCGCTCAAGTAGAAATTATAGAATCACATCACAATTTGGATGCCGGTTTTGTGCTTACAAATGCTGTGACAGAGATTTTTGTACATCAAAATGCGAAAGCAGATTGGCACAAATTGCAAAATGACAGCGACACTTCTTATATGGTAGATCATACTTTCGCGAAACAAGAAAGAGATAGTTTGGCAACCGTAAATACTTTTTCTTTCGGCGGAAAATTGGTGAGAAACAACCTAGATTTCATTCACAATGGAGAAAATATCAATTCTTTCATGAATGGAATTACCATGATTTCTAAAAATCAATTGGTAGATCATCACACTGCAGTTCACCACAAAACGCCTAATTGCGAAAGTTATCAAAACTATAAAGGAATTTATAAAGATAATTCTCACGGAGTTTTTAACGGAAAAGTTTTTGTAGAAAAAATTGCGCAAAAAACAAATGCTTATCAACAAAATAATAATATTTTGCTAGATGAAGGCGCAAAAATTGACACCAAACCACAACTGGAAATCTTTGCAGACGATGTGAAATGTTCCCACGGTTGTACAGTTGGTAGATTAAATGAAGATGCGCTGTTTTATTTAAGAGCAAGAGGAATTTCTAAAAAAGAAGCAGAAGCAATGCTTTTGTATGCTTTTGCAAATGATGCAATGCAAAATATTAAAATAGAATCTTTAAAATTAAAAGTTTCTCAACTCTTGGCACAAAAATTAGAAGTAAATTTAGATTTGTAATTTAAAGATACAATAGATATTAATGAAAGCGGGATTCAAATTTTTGAATCCCGCTTTTTTTTTGCTATTTTTTAGAATGAATTATTTCCACATTTGATTTTTTTTATTTTCAGATCGATCTTTTCCCTTAATGATATTATAGGCAAAACCAATTCCCAAAGTTTGCTTCACTTGCGTTTTCTGTATTTGATTGTGATCATAAATTACATCTGCCGTTATATTTGCAGAAATATATCTATTGATTTTCATATTCAAAATTCCGCCATAACCAAGCACCAATCTATCTGGATGATCTAAATAATTTGTGAAAACGGAGGCGGTATTAGTTAAAGAAATGTTTTCCATCAATTGCACTTTATACAAAGCTGTTCCTAAAAAACCAAATTGAAAAAGAGATGAATCTCCGTTGTTTTTCAAACCGTAGTTTCCAGCTAATTGCAAATCTTTATCTAGTACAAAAGTCCATCTGGCATTGGCTGGGCGAAGTGTCATCGTGAAATTATCGTTCGGTCTGTAGGTAAAGCCCGCTCCTAAATTTACAAAACCTGGCGCCATAAAATTGGATAACTTGAAGGCAGAAGGATTGTTTCCATCTTCAAAACCTTCTGCAAATTGTGTTTGCAAACTTGCTCCTCCAGAAGCATACCAATTTTTAGAAATTTTCCTTCCATAATTTGTAGAAAGATTGATGGCATCTTGGGTTTTTCTATTTCCAAGACCTTCTGTATTGTTTTGTCCGTAGCCAAGAATTACGATATTTTCCCAAAGATCATCACCTTTTTCGTACGTCATATTGTAATTTATCCCCGCTATAAAACCAACATTATTCGCACCACCACCAATCCAATTGGAAAAAGAAGCTTGATTGAGCATTAATGTATTTTCGCCACGTATAGACCACGCTTTGATAGAATCTTCTGTTTTCGCATCTCCGTTTTGTTGAGCAAATGCAAGAATCCCAAATAAGGAAATTGTAGAAAGTAGTAATTTTTTCATATTGTATTTTAAAATCCAAATATAAAAAAAATTAACAAAATGAAAAACGAGATACTTTTAAATTTCTTCTTGAGAACGGAAAATTGGCTCATCTGTATGAAATCCTGCAACACCACCACTCACTGCAAACTTCATGGCAGCAGCTGCAGTCATACCAATTACGGGTTTTATATTGGTTTCCTCTGTTACGATTACCCAACCAGAAATTGCGTAAGAATGTGGCAAATAAACGGCTACATAATTATATTTTTCCACATCGCCCATTTCATCTTGGGTTAGAAATCCTATTCTCCAAATTTCTGGGTTCGCATTTGTTTTCACCCAAACAGGACGGTTAAATTTTTTTTTATCACCTACAAAAGATGCCATCACATCTTTGGTTGGAGCATATATATGTTTTACGCCCGGTGTTTTTTCCAAAAGCTGGTCTATACTTGTGAAGAGGTATTTACCAAACATGAATTTATTAAAGAAAAAACCAATACCTGCAATAAAAGCAATTAAAGTTATCAGTCCCAAACCATGAAGATTCATATTTTCTGGTAAAATAAGATCAAAGGGAATAATATTATCTAAGGTATTGAATATAAAATAAAGTACATAAATGGTTGCAGCTATAGGTCCAATGATGATGAGCCCTTTCAAAAATGATTTGAAAAAGAGGCTGAAAAATCGGTCTAAACCAGTTTTTCTGGTTTTTGCTTGTTCTAAATTAAATGGATCCACAGATATTATTTGAGATGATACAAAATTACGCTATTCTGAACATTATTAAACAAAAATTTAAAATATTTCAACACTATCCTTATTCTTTTCAATATTCTAGGTATATGCGATTAAGATGATAGATTGGCATTTAATTTGAAAATATGAATGGAACAAAATTAAAGTATCATGAAAAATTTAAATTATCTACAAAGCTCTTTATCGAAAATGAAATTGATGGCAATTATGGTTTTAGCGAGTGTATATTCCTTTGCGCAAGATTCTACTAGCAAAGTTGTGAATACTACTACTACCACTACCAAAACTGAGGAGTTTTATACAAATCCTATTTACTGGGTTATCGGTGGCCTTGTTTTGATTATCATTATCGCCTTATTTGCGAGAGGTAATGGTAAAAAAGACTAGTATTTGTAAGTCTTTAAAAATATATCAACCGTTTCATATTTTCTGTGAAACGGTTTTTTTTCTTAAAAATTCCAAAATTTTCCAAACAATATCATCCAATTTTTTTAAGCCTTCTGCCAACGGAATTACCATTATTAAATTAATTGAAAACACTATTGGCAATAATAAATACCATTCCATTGAATCCTTTAACGGAACAACAACAAAATATATAAGGGAGGAAGTAATACCTTGAGCGAAATAATAAAATATAGCATTCTTTCCAATGTAAGTAATCAAACTGTTTTTTTCAATTTTTAATCTGTTGTAGCCCACAAAAAGAGTGAGCAAACAGAAGGAGAGATACAGCATATAAGACCATTTTGGTGGAAATTTTTGCTTGTTCAATTGGTAAAATAGACCTGTATCATAAAACCAAAAAAGACCAACTAATATAGAAATTACAACTAGATAAAAAGGAGCAATCCATTTGGCGGGAATTTTCTTGCCTTTCATTTGATTTCCAATTAGAAAAATGGCTAAATAAAATGTAACATAGCCAACTTGACCAGAAGGATAATATTGCGGAAAAATATTGAAAATAGCGCACAAAACAAAACACAAAACGATGATATGAGGAATATGCTGAGAGAAAAATTTAACAATCAAAGTTCCAAAAAGTGCTAAGATAAAATATACTTTTAGGTACCAAAAACTTCCCATCACTACGGGAAAGGTATCTGCATTGCTATATTGATGAAGATACCAATTGCCCAAATTTTCCCACTGTGGTTGCATGGAAATAGATTTCGGTACCAATTTACCACCGAAAGTTCCATAGTAATCCATCAACCAATTTTGTCCAAAAAATTGCATTCCCAAAACCTTAAAAAAGTAGTCTGCAAAGAATAGTACAGTTACAAAAATCATGTAGGTTATTTGTAATTTCAGCAATCTATACATCGTTTTTTCTATATTTCCACTGGAAGTAATTCCGCTTAAAGCATAGAACAAAACCACATCAAAAAGCAAAGATAAAATCCTTAGTTCTCCAGGCACGTAAAATTGCCCAGACCAATAAGTGGTATGTATAAAAATCACAGAAAGTGTAGCCAATCCTTTGGCAAAATCTATGTAGAGGTCTCTTTTCATTTTATTTTATTCTGAAATCAAAAATAGCAAAAAACTCTTCTAAAAAATTTCATCAAAGTTATCCACAATCTAAAAATAATTATTATCTTTGCACCTCGAATTAATTAACTAAATACATAAACAATGTTTGCAATTGTAGAAATAGCAGGGCTTCAATATAAAGTTGAGCAAGACCAGAAGTTGTTTGTAAACCGTTTGAAAGGAGAAGTAGGAGACAAATTATCTTTTGATAAAGTTCTTATGACTGTGAACGGAGCAATCACACTAGGCGCCCCAGCTATCAAAGACGTCCTAGTAGACGTAGAAATCCTAAATCATTTGAAAGCCGATAAGGTAATCGTTTTCAAAAAGAAGAGAAGAAAAGGTTATACCAAGAAAAATGGTCACAGACAATCTCTTACTCAAATTCAAATCACAGGTATTACCGGGTTTGATAGCAAAGATTCTGCAAAAAAGGAAACTGTGAAAGCAGCACCTAAAGCAAAAAAAGAGGCAGTAGAGAAAAAGGTTGAAGATAAACCAGAAATCGAAACTGCAGATTAATTATTAAAAGTAAAATAAAACGTCATGGCACATAAAAAAGGAGTAGGTAGTTCCAAAAATGGTAGAGAATCGCATTCCAAGAGATTGGGCGTGAAAATCTTCGGTGGACAAGCTGCTATTGCAGGAAACATCATCGTAAGACAAAGAGGTACAACGCATCATCCAGGTGAAAATGTAGGTATGGGAAAAGACCATACTTTACACGCATTGATTGATGGTACTGTAGTTTTCAGAAAAAAGAGAAACGATAGATCTTTCGTATCTATTGAAGCAAACGCTTAATTAAAGCGTTTCATTATATAAATTACCTCAACTTTTTTTAAGTTGGGGTTTTTTGGTTTGGATAGAAATATTTAATTAGTAATAATTTTCTTTAGTAGAAGAGTATAAATAAGCATCCAAATTTTCTATATCCTCATCAATAATAATTAAATTTGTAATTAAACAAAACATTTTATGCAATCAATAGAATTCAACCAAGAATGGAAAGATAAACTCCTCAATCGTTTTCTTTCTTATGTAAAAATATATTCCACCAGCGATGCCGAAAGCGAAACTTGCCCATCTACAGAAAGACAATGGGAAATAGCAAATTTCATCACAGAAGATTTGAAAAACATTGGATTAGAAGATGTTTCGATTGATGACAATGGCTACGTGATGGCAAATCTGCCCGCAAATAATGGAGAAGAACAGCCAGTTGTTGGTTTTATTTCTCATTATGATACTTCGCCAGATTTCTCGGGTGAAAATGTGAAACCACAAATTTGGGAAAATTATGATGGTAAAGATTTATTATTGAATAAAGAAACCGGTTTCATACTTTCTCCCAATAAATTTGAAAGTCTAAAAAATTATATCGGACAAACATTGATAACAACCGATGGAACTACGCTTCTTGGTGCAGATGATAAAGCAGGTTGTGCAGAAATTGTAACCGCAATGGAGTTTCTAATAGCACATCCAGAAATTAATCACTCTAAAATAGCCGTAGGATTTCCACCAGATGAAGAAATTGGACGTGGTGCGCATCTTTTTGATGTAAAAAAATTCGGTGCAGAATGGGCTTACACAATGGATGGCGGAACTGTAGGAGAATTGGAATATGAAAATTTCAATGCTTCTGGAGCAGTGGTACAAATTCATGGATTGAGCGTTCATCCTGGTTACGCTTTTGGGAAAATGCGTAATGCAAGTCTTTTGGCTGCAGAATTTATCCAAATGATGCCTGCAAATGAAACACCTGCAACTACAAAAGGTTTTGAAGGATTCTATCATTTAGCAGATTTGAAATCTGATGTTTCCGAAGCTAGAATTCAATACATTATCCGAGATCACGATGCAGAAAAATTCTCCAAAAGAGAAGATGTAATGCGAGAAACGGTTGCAAAATTCAATCAAAAATATGGAGAAGGCGTTGCAGAAGTAGAAATAAAGGAGCAATACAGAAACATGAAACAGCAGTTTGAAGGCAAAATGCACATTGCAGACATTGCAGAACAAGCGATGAAAGATGCGAATATAGAACCAGACATCAAAGCAATTCGTGGTGGAACAGATGGCGCACAACTTTCTTACATGGGTTTACCTTGTCCAAATATTTTCGCTGGAG
Source organism: Frigoriflavimonas asaccharolytica (assembly GCF_013294015.1). Classification (GTDB taxonomy): domain Bacteria; phylum Bacteroidota; class Bacteroidia; order Flavobacteriales; family Weeksellaceae; genus Frigoriflavimonas; species Frigoriflavimonas asaccharolytica. The sequence continues at coordinate 172,137 of NZ_JABSNO010000001.1, read as the reverse complement.
GTTTAAATTTCCACGGACCTTATGAATATGTACCTTTGGAAAGTATGGTGAAAGCGATGCATGTGATTGTGAATATTGCACAGGCGAAGAAGTAGGATTTATAAAGAATCGAGAGACAAATATCAAGATTTAAAAAAAACCGTTGCGAAACTTAATTTGCAGCGGTTTTTTTATTTTAAAATAGAATCTAAAACTTCTTTTGAAGTATAAATTTTCACTCCACCAGATTTTATTTTGGAAATTCTCTCAAAAATTTCTTTCCGATATTTGTCTGCAAAAATTGACGTTTTATCAATCTTAAATCCAATAATTTCAGCTGAAACGCTTTCATCAAAAAGTTGTAAGGTTTTCACTTTCTTCAAAAGAGATTTATTCATTTAAGAATTTTCTGTATTTAAAGTTATGATGCTCATGTAATTTTTCAGCTTGGCTATGAGACTGCTAAAGAAGCCACAAACTTTCTACTACATCTGAATTTCAAAGACAGCAAAATCCTGATAGCTATCGGTATGATTTAGTACTAAACCCGGCATATTGCCAAACGATGTTAGCGATTGTTTTTTACAAGTCATATTCAAAATAATAGGCTTTTTCATTTTTTTCGTCAAACCAAAAAAGTTTGTGCAAATTTTTTCTTTCATAATCTGAATCCCAAGAATAACTTTGAAGTTTATTTATTCGTTTTTTGTCCCACCAAAAAAAATCGTGTTGCATATTATCAGGATTATTTCCAATTACACTATCTTTTTTTAATTCGTGTCTTTCAATAATTTTATTAGCTGTTAAAGAATCGCAACTAAATGCAAACATATAATCAGCATCTTGTCCAATTGCATCATCAAAACAATAAATATTTTTCACATCTGATGTAATATCTACTTTAATGAAATCCCTAAAATTCTTTTTATTTGCTTCTGTGTCTGGAGTACCACTGTCAAAAGGTGGAAAAATATTTTTTGCAATTTGAATTGTTTTTTCCTTTCCTTTTTGCAAACCAAGATATAACGTGTAAATTCCAGTTGAAAGTAAAATTACAAATGAAATAATAGAAAGTATAAATAATCTTTTAGTTTTTTTTATAAAAGCAAAAATTACAATTGTTACAAAAAGTAAAAATAGTATAATGAAAGCTATTATTAAGACAATTAATTTTATCATTTTAGCTTTAATTAATTAGTTTACTTTTGATTACGAACGATTCTTGAAAATTACCGCTAAAATTATTATATACTCAAAGATAAGAATTTTATCTATTCAAAAAAGCATCCCAACCTTGCGCTCGCAAAGTGATCAATTCTCCGCTTCCTCTTGCAACCATCATATTTCCCTGGTCCAAATCTGTTGCATGACCGATGATCGTGAAATCTGGATGGTTTTTTATTTTTTCAAAATCTTCTGGAGCAATAGTGAAAAGCAATTCGTAATCTTCGCCACCGTTTAATGCACACATTACAGGATTTAAGTTCAATTCTTCGGCTGTAGAAATCGTCAAAGAATCCATCGGTATTTTTTCTTCATACAATCTAAATCCACATTTGGATTGATCTGAAAGATGCAAAATTTCCGAAGCCAAACCATCGGAAACATCAATCATAGATGTTGGTTTTATGGCCAATTCTTCCAAAATTGCTTTGATGTCTGTTCTTGCTTCTGGTTTTAATTGACGTTCCAAAATATAATCATAACCTTCCATTTCTGGTTGCATATTTGGGTCTGCCAAAAATACGGTATGTTCTCTTTCCAAAATTTGCAAACCTGCATAAGCTCCACCCAAATCTCCGGTAACTACCAGTAAATCATTCGGTTTTGCAGTGCTTCTTTTTACTAAATTTTCAGAATTTTCTATTCCAATCGCCGTGATGGAAATCAACAAGCCACTTTGCGAACTGGTGGTATCTCCACCTACCAAATCTACTTTATATTTATCGCAAGCAAGAGCAATTCCATCATAAATTTCTTCAAAAGCTTCCACCGGAAATCTGTTGGATGCCGCAATAGAAACCAAAATTTGCGTTGGTGTTGCGTTCATGGCGGCAATATCGCTTAAATTCACGGTTACTGCTTTATATCCAAGATGTTTTAGCGGAACATAGCCCAAATTAAAATGCACACCTTCTGCTAGAATATCTGTAGAAATGACTACTTTTTTATTTTCTGGATTAATGATGGTGGCATCATCGCCAATTCCTAATTCTGTGGTAGAATTTTTAATTCCAAAATTTTGAGTGATGTGTTTTATCAAGCCAAATTCGCCAAGTTGTTCTACGGATGTTAGTTTTTGAGATTTATCTTCGAGCATTTTTTATTAAAATTTAAGATTGTTTAAAATTGAATTGTGAATTTTCAATAGTAAGGTTTTTAAGTAATTAAGGTCATTGAGCGTTTTATTAAAAATAAATTTAAATAAACTCAACCTTTTGAAAGTGAATGTTTTATTAGTTTTAATAAAATAGGGAATAAACAAAGTTTATTCTCCTTTATTCTCGTCTTTATCTTTTTTCCAGGTAAAAGTGTTTCTTTTGTGAAAGGCTTCTACATTTTCTGGTTTAAAAGGTAAATCTTTTAAATCTTGGCGCGTTAAAATTTTGGTATTTTCGTTTGAAAACTCTTGCATTACCTCCAAAATGTCATCTGGTGGAGTGGTAGATTTTCGCAGCATCATATCTATCCAAACTCCCGTAGCTTCAGCAGTAGCGCAATGAGTGCCATCTGGAAAATAAAATTTATGAATAAAGCTGTATATGCTTGCATCTTCGGACATTCCTGCGATTTCTGCCGTTACAAAAACCGTTTGATCTGCCAAAATTTCTTTAAAAAACGAATAACTCTCGTGCAAAATTACAGGGCCAATTCCCCATCTGTTTAATTCTCTTAAACCCATATGATTTTCATTCATGAAGGCCATTCTAGTTTGGGCGCAATATTCTACATAAGAGGAGTTTGCCAAATGTTTGTTGGCGTCTATATCGCTCCAACGAACATGAAATTTATAATGAAAAATAGACATAAATAATTATTTTTAGCAAAGATAAGGTTTTATAAAAGTTTTTTTTGTGCAAATATTTTCAATTTTAATTAAAATTTTTAGATTCATTATAAACTTGCGAACATTTGGAAATTTGCGAGAATTTGCGCTCTGGCTTGAGTGGAACTCTTTTTTCTTGTAAAGAAAAAAAGTGGGAACGGAAGACAGATACAAGCGCCCAAATAATTTAAAAAAAACCCTTTGCGATTGGATCGAAAGGGTTGATTTATTTCTGTTAAATTCTGAAAATTATTCTGCTTTTTCTTTTGGTTTCGTTTTTTCTACTTCACCAATCAAACCAGTTTTTTCTTCGTTCATTTTTAAAAGGATGGTTTCTCCTTCTTCAAATTCTTTATTTACGAGCATTTCTGCCAGCAAATCTTCTATATATTTTTGAATTGCACGCTTCAATGGTCTGGCTCCAAAATCTTTGTCCCAACCTTTTTCTGCGATGAAATCTTTGGCTTCATCTGTTAATTCTACAGTGTAACCTAATTTATTGAGTCTTCCGTATAATTTTGCTAGCTCTAGATCGATGATTTTCGAGATATGTTCTTTTTCTAGATTATTAAATATTACGATATCATCAATTCTGTTCAAAAATTCTGGTGCAAAAGCTTTTTTCAAGGCATTTTCTATCGTGCTTCTCGCTCTTATATCAGTATTTGTTTTCTTCGTTGCAGTTCCGAAACCTACACCGTCGCCGAAATCTTTTAAATCTCTGGTTCCAATATTGGAAGTAAGGATTATGATTGTATTTCTAAAATCTATTTTTCTGCCTAAAGAATCAGTTACAAAACCTTCGTCTAAAATCTGCAACAAAATATTGTAAACATCTGGATGCGCTTTTTCAATTTCGTCTAAAAGTACAACGGCATAAGGTTTTCTACGAACAGCTTCTGTCAATTGTCCACCTTCTTCATAGCCTACATATCCTGGAGGAGCACCAACTAACCTAGAAATTGCAAATTTTTCCATGTATTCACTCATATCAATTCTGATGAGCGATTCGTCGGAATCAAAAAGTTGTTTTGCCATTACTTTTGCAAGCTCTGTTTTTCCAACTCCGGTAGTTCCTAAGAAAATAAATGTTCCAATTGGTCTGTTTGGATCTTTCAATCCGGCACGATTTCTTTGGATGGCTTTCACCACTTTTTTCACAGCTTCTTCTTGTCCGATCACTTTTCCGTTTAGTTTCTCGTCCATGTGTGCGAGCTTATCCAATTCGTTTTTACCAACTTTGGTTACAGGAATTCCGCTCATCATAGATACTACTTCGGCAACGCTTTCTTCCGTTACTACTTCTTTTTTCTCTTTCACATCTTTGTCCCAAGTTTCTTGGTAAGAAGACAATTCTTTTTGAAAACGTTCTTCCTCATCTTTCAACTTTCTCGCTTCTAGATAATCTTGTGCTTTTACAGCTTTCTGTTTTAGAGATTTTATTTCTTCAATTTTATTTTCATAATCGATGATTTCCGTCGGAACTTTCATGTTTTTGATGTACACTCTTGCTCCAGATTCGTCCATTGCATCAATTGCTTTGTCTGGTAAAAATCGATCTGTAATGTATCTTGCTGTAAGATTTACACAAGCTAAAAGTGCTTCGTCTGTATATGTTACGTTGTGATGATCTTCGTATTTATCTTTTATTTGTTGTAGAATTTGCACTGTTTCTTCAATAGAAGTTGGTTCTACCATCACCTTTTGGAAACGTCTTTCTAGCGCGCCATCTTTTTCTATGTATTGTCTGTATTCATCCAAAGTTGTAGCACCAATACATTGTATTTCTCCACGTGCCAAAGCTGGTTTGAACATATTGGAAGCATCTAAACTTCCTGTAGAACTTCCTGCACCAACAATGGTGTGCAATTCATCTATAAATAAAATTACATCTCGGCTTTTTTCTAGTTCTGTCATGATGGCTTTCATGCGCTCTTCAAACTGTCCACGGTATTTTGTACCCGCAACCAAACTTGCAAGGTCTAGCGTTATTACTCTTTTGCCGAATAAAACTCTAGAAACTTTTTTCTGATGAATTCTTAAAGCCAAACCTTCCGCAATTGCAGATTTACCAACTCCTGGTTCTCCAATTAATAGCGGATTGTTCTTTTTTCTACGAGATAAAATTTGAGAAACTCTTTCAATTTCTTTTTCTCGTCCTATTACAGGATCTAGTTTTCCATCTTTTGCAAGAAGCGTTAAATCTCTTCCGAAATTATCTAAAGTTGGCGTTTTGCTTTTGCCACTTCCAACGTTGGATGGCGGTTTTTTCATCTGTCCAAAATCTTCTCTTTCCTCATCGTCTTCGTAGGCACTCATTGTTGGTAGTTGCCCAGAATTTTTCAGCATATTTTGGTATTCTCTAGAAATTCTTTCATAATCTACTTCGTAAGCACCTAAAATATTGGATGTAGGATCTTCGTATTTATAAAGAATTCCTAAAAGTAAATGGACAGTGTTTATTTCTGTGCCTTTGTATTGTCTGCATTCCAATTCAGAACGTTTCACTGCTTGATCTGCCATTTTTGTGAAAGAAATGCTCAATGCTTTATCATTAAATATATTTAAATTTACAGCACTAAGAGTTTCTATCTTTCTACGAATTTGTGTAAGGTCCACTTGTAAATTGACCAACATGTCTTTTGCAGAATTTTGTGTTTTTATAATGCCTAAAAGCAAATGCTCTGTATTCAGAAATTCGCTGTTTAGTTTTTTTGCTTCGCTTTTACTTTGTTTAAAAACATCGTCCAAGCCTTTTGAAAATTTATAATCCATATTAAAAAAGTCTCGTTATTAAGATAAAGGTAAGTTTTTTATCCTTATCTACAGATAATTTAACAAATACTTTACCAAAAAAGAAATAATGACGTTCTGGCAGAAAACTTTAATTGTAAATTTGTGAACAATTAAAATAATATTTTTAAATTTTATTTATGAAAGTTTTAGTAAGTGTTTTTAATAATCTATCTACGGATCAGCGTGTAGAAAAGGTTTGCAAAACATTAATGGATCATGGTTATCAAGTAGAATTGGTTGGCAACAATTGGAATGGATTGCCGTTTTTGAAGAGAGATTATCCTACGAAAAGGCTTTCCTTAAAATCTACATCTTTAAAAACAGCTTACTTAGAATTTAACGTAAAACTTTACAAATATTTATTAAAATCTGCTGATAAAAAAACGATTCTTCTGGCGAATGATCTAGATATATTAGTTCCAAATTTCCTCGTTTCCAAAAAATTAAATATTCCTTTAGTATTTGATAGCCACGAAATTTTTACGGAAATGCCAGCAATACAGGGAAGATTTACACAAAAAATTTGGCGTTTATTAGAAAGAAAATATTTGCCGAAAATTAAATATATGATGACGGAAAGCGAAAGTTATTCCGAATGGTTTCAAGAAAAGTATCAAATAAAACCAATTGTTGTTAGAAATATTCCAAAAAGAATTATTGATGATATAGTATTTCCAGAAAATAGGCCTAAAGTTATTCTTTATCAAGGTGTTATTAATCAATCACGTGGTTTGCCACAAGCTATAGAAGCGATGAAATATTTGGAGAATGTTGTTTTCAAAATAATAGGAGACGGCCCAAAACGCAAGGAATTTGAGGGTTTGGTCTTGAGTAAAAATCTAGAAAAAAAAGTTCAGTTTCTGGGGCAAATGTTACCCGAAGATATGCGAAAAGTGACTAAAACCGCAGATGTTGGTTTAAGTCTGGAAGAAAATGGAGGAGTAAGTTATCTTTATTCTCTTCCCAATAAGGTATCGGATTATATTCAGGCAAAAGTTCCTTTGGTGATGATTAATTTCCCCGAAATGATGCGCATCAAAAATGAATTTAATGTTGGAGAAATTGTAGAAAATCACGAACCAAAAAATATTGCGGAAAAAATAGAAACGGTATTGAAAAATGGCAGAAAATACTACAAACTGGATTTAGAAAATGCGGGAAAGAAATTGTGCTGGGAAGAAGAAGAATTAAAAATAAAAGAACTTTTTGAAAAAGTTGTAAAAGAAAATTCTTAGTCGGAAAATTCTTAACTTTGTGCTATGACGATTAAAGAAAAACAAGACGAAATAGTAAGCGAATTTGCATTTTTGGAAGATTGGGAGCAAAAATATGAGTACATCATAGATCTCGGCAAACAATTACCACCACTTTCTGAAGAAGTGAAAACCGATGCAAATCTTATAAAAGGTTGCCAATCTAAAGTTTGGATTGACTCTGAATTTAAAGATGGAAAACTATTTTTTGTCGCAGATTCTGATGGTATTTTACCAAAGGGCATCGTTTCGCTTCTTGTTTCTATATATAGCGGACATTCTACAGACGAAATTTTAAAATCTGATTTTGATTTTATTTCAGAAATTGGTTTGCAAGAATTTCTTTCGCCTTCTAGAGCCAATGGTTTGATGGCAATGACGAAACAAATAAAATTTTATGCTGTTGCTTATCAACTAAAATCTTGATGACCATACTTGCATATCGATTTTCGGCTTTTGGAGATGTCGCAATGTTGGCGCCCGTCTTCAGAGAGTTTCTGGAGCAGAATCCTGAGGTGAAAATTATCATCGTTTCTCGCGAGAATTTTTCAGACCTGTTTTCAGATATTGAAAATGTAGATTTCGTTGGTGTAGATTTAGATCAGTACAAAGGGTTTTTCGGGATGAGGAAGTTAGCAAATCAACTCATTGCAAAGTACCAACCGACGCATATTGCAGATTTTCATGATGTAATTCGAACTAAAATTTTGAATAAAATCTTCAAATCAAAAGGTTATTCTGTTTTTAAGATTGATAAAGATAAAGAAGAAAAGGCTGTACTTACTGATGTTTGGAATTTAGATAAAAAACAGTTAAAACGTACTGTAGAAAGATATGCAGATGTTTTTCGGAGCATGGGCCTTAATCTTGAGTTATCGCATTTGTTAAGACCGAAAAGTGCTCAAAAAGCTGGAATTGGTATTGCCCCATTTGCTCAACATTTTGGTAAAATGCTTCCGCTAGAAAAATCTTTTGAACTTGCCCAAAAACTATCAGAAAATCATGCTCTCTATTTCTTTGGAGGAGGAGAAAGCGAAGTTGAAATATTGAAAGATTGGGAAGAACTGATTCCTAATTCTCAAAGTGTTGCAGGTAAACTTTCTTTAAAAGCAGAACTGGAGTTAATTTCTGAATTAAAATTAATGATTTCTATGGATTCTGCAAATATGCATCTCGCCAGTTTGATGGGAACAAGATGCGTTTCAATTTGGGGCTCTACACATCCATTTGCGGGGTTTCTCGGTTACGGACAAAAACTGGAAGATGTTGTGCAGGTAAAAGATTTAACGTGCAGACCATGCTCTGTTTTTGGCGATAAGGAATGCTATCGTGGAGATTGGGCTTGTTTGCATGAAATAAGAATACAAGAGATTTTAGAGAAAGTTGAAAAAGCACTTTCTTAAAAGTTTTATAACAAATAAAAATCTCGAATTGCTCTCAAATTTTAGAAGATTGTGGGTGTTGAGAAATTAAAACCACAGCACTTCCCATTTTACACCAGGTTGCTCTTGATCTAACCAACCTGAAGCCAATTTAATATTTGTTTCTAGTTTTACTTCACCAATTTTTTTTTCTCATGAATAAGCGCTTAAATTAAAGCGTCTAATTCTTCTTAAACTTATATTTCTCAATCCATCGCTTTTGCAATTGACTTTCTACAAATTCCTTTAATTAGGGATTACTTCCAATTACAAATTTTTCAAAATTCTTGAGCGTAAAAAAAGAATGAAAAGTGTAAAACTGGGTAAACAAAAAAAATCTCACATTGCTGTGAGATTTTGTAAAAAATGGTGGGTCTTGAGGGATTCGAACCCCCGACCCTCTCGGTGTAAACGAGATGCTCTGAACCAACTGAGCTAAAAACCCCTTTTTTCGTGGTGCAAATATACAGCAATATTTCACATCTCCAAAATATTTTGCAAAATTTCTCCAACAATAAAATTGCTTCCACCAAAAAAAAGCATTTCATCTTTTTTAAGAGATTGTTTTACAGATAGATATCCTTCTGTTGCAGATTTAAAAAATTTGTAATTTATTTTATATTTTTTTAAATCTACTTCATATTCTTCAGGATTTCTGCCGCGTTCCACGTTTGGTTTCACGAAATAGTAGAAATATTCCTTCGGTAGAATTCTTAATAGACCATCTAATTCTTTGTCTTCTACGAAACCCAAAAGCAAATGTTTTGGTCTGTCAATTTCTTTTAATTGAGATAGCACAATCTCCATACCTGCTAAATTGTGAGCTGTGTCGCAAATTATCAGTGGGTTTTCAGAAATTTGTTGCCATCTTCCCATGAAATTGGTGTTGTTCTGAACATTCAATAGACCAGTCTCTATATTTTCATTTGATATTGCAAAATTTAAAATTTGCAATTGTTGTACTAGACCCAAAACAACTTTTAGATTTTTTTTCTGATAATTTCCTTTCAGATCCGTGCTTAACTTTATATCAAAAATTGTGGCGTCTAAAAAAGGAGCGTCAATTTCTTTTGCTTTGTTTATAAAAATGTTTTTCACCAATGGTTTTTCTTCACCAGAAACAACGGTTATATTATTTTTTATAATACCTGCTTTTTCAAAAGAAATTTCTTCCAAGGTATTTCCTAAAATGTTTTGATGATCCAAATCTACATTGGTGATAGCGCTAATTATTGGATTAATGATATTCGTGGAATCTAATCTGCCGCCCAAACCAACCTCTATGATGGCAATATCAACTTTATTTTGATAAAAATATTCAAATGCCATAATGGTGGTAAATTCGAAAAAAGAGGGGCGAATATTCTCAGGTAAATTTTTTAATTTTGAAATGAAATTATATACAAAGTCTTCATCAGCGTTTTTGCCATTTATTTTTATCCTTTCTGTGAAGTCTATAAGATGCGGAGATGTATATAAGCCAACTTTAAGCCCAGATTCTTGCAGAATAGAAGCAAGCATATTGCATGTAGATCCTTTTCCATTTGTGCCTCCAATATGGATAGTTTTGATTTTATCCTGTGGATTTCCAAAATATTTGCAAAGCGCTGTTATATTATCTAGTCCCGGTTTATAAGCTTTTAAACCTTGTACCTGATAATTTGGATTTTGTACAAACAACCATTCCACAGCTTTTTTATATCTCTCTTTTGTCATAAAGCAAAATTCTGTAAAACTTTTATATTTTCCATTAAATAAATCAGATTTTTGTAACTTTTAATAAAATTAATCGTCTAATATTTCTAAACGTTCCAATGAAAAAACTACTGATTCTTCTATCAGGATTTTTATTAATTCAGATTCAAGCTCAAAAACAATGGACTTTGCGAGAAGCCGTGGATTATGCTGTACAGAATAACTTGCAAATTATTAGCTCACAATACAATACCAAAACTCAACAAAATAATCTTGAAATTGCTAAGCGAGAATATCTTCCTTCCGTTGTGGGAAATTTTAATACCAATTCCTCTTTTGGTCAAGGTTTAGATGTATTTGGTACAGCAAGAAGAAATGATAATTTCAGTAATAATGCCAATATTGGAGCAAACATGTTGCTTTTTAATTATGGGAGATTAGATAAAACCATCAAAAGAAGTAATTTTGATTTGCAAGCCAATGAACAAGATTTGGAACAAATAAAAAATGATATTTCTTTACAAGTTGCACAGCAATATCTACAAATATTATTGAACAAAGAAATACAGATTATAGCTAATAGTGCTTTGGATAATGCCCAAAAACAATATAACAGAGCGAAAATAACCACAACCGTTGGTACAACAGCCCGCACAATTTTAGCAGAAGCAGAAGCAACTGTTGCTAGAGAAAAGCAAAATGTAACCAATGCCAAAATAAATACAGATAGAAGCATCTTCACTTTAGCTCAATTGTTACGTTTAGAAGATTACAAAACTTTTGATGTGGTTGCTGTGCAAGTAGATTCGGAAATTACACCACCGTTGCAATCTGCGGAAGATATTTTGGAAACAGTGTTCGCGTTTCAACCAGTTTTGAAAGCTGCAGAATATAGAATTCACGCTGCAGAAGCGCAAACCGAAATCACTAAAACTGCATTTTGGCCTTCTATTTCTGCGACTGCTGGTTTTGGCACAAATTATTTCAACTCTTTAACTACAAATTTCGGTGGAGTAGACGCCTTTGGAAATGGAACAAGTGAAAGAGGATTTTTTACACAATATAAAGACAATTTTGGACAGCAAGTAGGCTTAACAGCAAGTATTCCTATTTTTAATAAGGGTATTACGAGATTGCAAGTGCAGCAATCTAAAATAAACGAAGATGTAGCTAAAAATAATTTAGAAATACAAAAGCAAACTGTTCTACAAAATGTACAACGAGCGCAATTTGATGCAGAAAGCAATTATCAAAATTATACAACAGCGCTAGAAGTAGAAAATAGCAGTAGACTATCCCTAGATTTTGCAGAAAAAAGCTACGCAGCTGGTAGAAGTACAATTTACGAAGTGAATATTGCCCGAAATAATTTAGCGAATGCGCAAGGTTCTGTAGCGCAAACTAAATACAACTATCTTTTTAGTTTAAAATTGATGAATTTCTACGCAGGCATACCTTTTAGTTTGTAATGCAGTTAGATATATTAGAAAAATACCTTCCAGAAAACGCTCTGCCACCAATAAAAACTTGGTTTGGAAAGTACGTCATTCATATAAAAATTACTAGGGATAGAAGTTCAAAGTTAGGTGATTATCAAAAAGTTGGGGATAATAAATTCATTATCACCATTAATTATAATTTGCAACCAGAACTTTTCTTTTTCGTTTTCACGCATGAAATGGCTCATCTTTTAGCATTTGAAAGATTTGGAAGGAGAATAGCGCCACACGGTAAAGAATGGAAAGATACATTTCGGAAGCTTTTGCTAGAAACTATTTCTATCTATTCTGAAAACGTACAACATTTAATTTTGGAGTATGCTATAAATCCAAAAGCAAACTTTGCGGCAAGTACAGGATTAAAGAGGCATTTTTATCCTGATTTTTTATCAGAAAATGAAACATTTATAGAGAACTTGCAGATAGGTGAGGTTTTTCATTTCAGAGAAATTCAATATAAATTGCAAAGTAAAAGACGAAAAAACTTTCTTTGCTCCAAAATATTAACGGGGCAAGAATATATTTTTCGTCCGTTGGTAAAAGTTGAAAAGGTAATACAAAGTGAATTTTCATCCATTGGAGAATCAGGTAATTTGCAAAAAAGTGAATTGGCTTTTGTACAAGATTTGGTAATTGGAGATAAATTTTCACATGATAATATCAACTACAAATTAGAAAAGAAGAGAAGAATTAATTATCTTTGTCTTAGTGAGCAAAATGGAAAATCTTATATATTTCCACCATTAATAAAAGTAAAAAAAATAAGTTAATGATTACAAAATCAAAAAATTACTGCGTAATAATGGCAGGTGGAATTGGAAGTAGATTTTGGCCAATGAGCACGCAAAAATTCCCAAAACAATTTCAGGATATTCTAGGTACTGGTAGAACGATGATACGGCAAACCTATGATAGAATAAGCAAATTGATTCCAGATAGCCAAATATTTGTAATCACAAATGTTGAGTATATACAACTATCTCAAGAACAATTGCCAAATATACCGGCAGGAAACATCGTTGGAGAACCGATGATGAAAAATACTGCTGCTTGTATTTTGTATATGACTAATAAAATTGCAAATCTAGATGCAAATGCAAATGTCGTTATTTTGCCAGCAGATCATTTGATAATGAAGGAAGAAGCGTTTTTGAGTAAAGTAGATTTTGGGTTCCAATTGGCCGCGGAAAATGATTATTTGATTACGCTTGGCATAGAACCAACCAGACCAGATACGGGATATGGTTATATTCAATATATTAACAAAGAAGATACAGAAATTTTTCAAGTAAAAACTTTCACCGAGAAACCTAGTTTAGAAATTGCGCAAACTTTTTTAGATAGTGGAGATTTTCTTTGGAACGCTGGAATTTTTATCTGGAATTTAAAAACTGTACAAAAAGCTTTCTCAAAATTTTTGCCAGATATGCACAAAGAATTTGAAGAATGTACCTACAACGAAGAGGGAGAAACATCTTGTATTGCCCGCATCTATCCGAAAGTTGCGAAAATTTCTATAGATAATGGAATTTTAGAAAAAGCAAAAAATGTATTCGTAATTCCTGCAGATTTGGGTTGGAGCGATCTTGGAACTTGGACTTCCGTATATGAAAATGCTGAAAAGGACGATAATGCAAACGCAATAAAGTCTAAATACGTAATGCAATACAATTCTACTGGTACAATTGTAAGAGTTCAAAACAAACATAAAGCAATTGTAATAGATGGGCTGCAAGATTATATAGTGGTAGATACGGACAATGCTCTGCTTATTTGTCCGAAAGAAAATGATCAATTAATCAAAGAATATATCCAAGATCTGAAAGTTCAAAAGAACGGAGATCAATTTATGTAGATCTTTTAGAATTATATTTTTCTTGAATGGCGGAATTTTTGCAACCCCTATAAAAATCATTAAAAATTTTATGAAAAATATATTGCTTTTTCTAAGCCTAATTTTCTTTGCGAATGCTATTGGACAACAAAAAACTACTTTTGCAGATAGCGAATCTCTTTTAAAAGAAATAAAACCTGAGAAAAATATCACTTCATGGATGTTGATTTCTAACGAATATGGAAGATCTTCCACAGTAAAATCTTACGGAAAAAAAATTGATTTTGAACCGCAAGAGTTTGGCTTTCAGCTAATAAAAAATGAAGATCAATTTTATTACATCGCTTATCTAGCCGGGAATTCTACGAAATACATTAAGGATTCTAGAGAGTTAAAATCTTTTTTAGGAACGATAAATACTCCCGAAGAAGCTGCTATTGTTGGAATTTTGGGTGGTTATTTTATGGATTTAGAATTTAAAAATTTAGCTGGAAATTACATCATCAATAAAGATAATTATATTGTAGAATTGGCAAAAATAACAACTACAAATTGCCCGCTCGCGAAAAATCATTATGAACTGATTATTGATAAAAAAACTGGAAATATAATTTCTACTAAAGATAATGGTGCTTATAATGAAATCTATGATAAGACCTGCACAAACAATCCGCACAATGCCGTTATAGAAAAGCAAATGAAAGATGCCGAAGCAAAAAAAGTTCAAGATGCGATAGATAGCAAGGATGCTAGGGAACAAGCGAAAAAAAAATTGCAAAAGAGCATGAATAGAAGATAATCTTCTACTCCTATTCGAGGATTTGCGCCGCAGCTTCTTTAGTTTTCACTTTTTCTATTACTCTGGTGCAAATTCCTTTTTCATCAAAGATAAAAGTGGATCTCACAATTCCCATATATTCTTTTCCCATAAATTTCTTCAATTGCCAAACGTTAAATTTCTCCAAAATGTCATGGTTTTCGTCTGCTAGTAAATCATATTTGAAAGAAAATTTTTCATGAAATTTCTTTTGCTTTTCTACAGAATCTGCAGATATTCCTAAAATTTCAAAACCTGCCTTATTCAATTCACTTATGTTATTATTGATGTCACAAGCTTCTGCGGTACAACCAGGTGTATTCGCTTTTGGATAAAAGAAAATCACCAATTTCTTTCCTTGGAAATCCTTGGAAGAAACAGAAATTCCATCTTGGTTTAAACTATCAAATTTTGGTAAAGAATCGCCTACGTTTAGCATAATGTTTATTTTTGTATAAATTTAATCATAAAATGACGAAAAAGCAAAGAGCGAAAATAGTTTTTGAAGAATTAGAAAAATGCTATCCAACTGTAGGAATTCCCTTGGATCATCAAAATCCATTTCAACTTTTGGTGGCAGTTGCGCTTTCTGCACAAACAACAGATAAGAAAGTGAATGAAATTTCTCCAGAATTATTTGCAAAAGCTCCAAGTGCTTTTCTTATGGCAAAATTGGAAGATTTTGAAATAAAAGAACTCATCAAACAGATTGGACTATCCAACGTCAAATCTAAAAATTTAAAGAAAATGGCGGAGCTTTTGGTTGAAAATCATAACGGAATTGTACCCCAAACCTTTGAAGAATTGGAAGCACTTCCCGGAGTTGGGCACAAAACTGCGTCTGTAGTGATGAGCCAAGCATTTGGAGTTCCCGCTTTTCCTGTAGATACGCACATTCACAGATTGATGAAGCAGTGGAAACTAACGAAAGGAAAAAACGTAGAAGAAACTGAAAAAGACGCCAAAAATCTGTTCCCAAAAGAATCTTGGAACAAATTGCATTTGCAAATTATCTATTATGGAAGAGAATATTCTCCTGCGAGAGGAAATCAAGATGGAGATTATATCACGGGGATGTTGTTTGGGTAAATTTTCTAAAAAAGAGCTAAATTTTTTTTTTGAATTAAATTTCACTCCGAATTCTGCTCAAAGTTTCTTGTGAAATTCCGAGATAGGTAGCAATCATTCCTAAAGGTGCGCGAAGAATAATATTGGGATTTTCTTCTAAAAGCTGAATGTATTTTTCTTTTGCCGTCATGTGTTGCAGAGAATTGATGCGTTTCGTCATTTGCGTCATCAAATTCCCAAGTAGAAATCTGCTAAAGTTGGCCGATGGTAAAGAAATAGAACATAATTCTTCCAATTTTTTGTAATCGCAAAAGGTAACAATGCTTTCTTCCAAAGTTTCTATATTGTAATAAGAAGGAACATTATTAAATACTGTATCAATATTGGCAAAAGATTTCTCTTCCGAATAAAAATTGGTGGTGATGTCTTTGCCTTTTTCAAAATAGAAAGTGCGCGCCAAACCCTTTTCCATATAGTATACATTTCGGTTGTAGGTATTTTGCTGACTTAGCAATTCGCCTTTCTGAAAAGTTTTTGTTTGGGTTTCGTTGCGAAAAAAGTCTTCCGTTACTTCGTCTATGATGCTGTATTTAGAAATTTTTTCGAGGAGTTTCACACTTTTGTTTTTACAAAAATACTTAAAGAAACTGGAATTTTAAAAAGCAATTCAAATTATAAAATCTCGGAGCGGCAAACCTCTTTACAGCAGGTTCTACATGAATCTATATTAAAAAAGAGGACTAAACGGAAAACCTGAATTTATGCCAAAAACATACGAAAGCGTCTTTAATTTAATATAAAGACGCTTCCATCATTTGAAAGATTTTTCAAAAAAATTAATTTCTTATTCTTCCGAAGAGATTATTTTAGCCAATTCTATTTCCTCTATGTCTTGTGAAATTTTAAATTTTTTGAAAAGAAAATGAATTTTAATCTTTAAAGCAATCCAAGCTAAAATAAAGTAGATAAAGCCTAAAATGAGCAGATGCACAAAATATTTTTTGGTTAAAAGATCGGAACCATTTTGTACAACCATAATTTTTAATGCTTCCAAATAGGGTGTTAATGGGATAATAGACGTAAAACTTTTAATAAATGCTGGCATTGCATAAGTAGGCCACGTAAATCCACTAATGATGAATGCAGGTGAAGCAATGACCATCAAAACTTGCGTTGCCTTTAGAGCATCTGGAATTAAAATACTTACCAAAACCCCTAAGTTGGTAGCTGCAACTACAAATGCTGCAGTGATAAGAAAGAAATTCCAAACATTATCTGGAACGGGAATTTTGAAGTAAAGGCTGCAAAAATAGAAAAATAATATATTCAAATTTGCAAAAACCCAAATTGGCAAACATTTGATAGCCATCACAAAAACGGCATATTTTTCTTTGCCCGCAAAATCTTTTAAGAAAGATTTTCGTTTAAATTCTTCCGAAAATGAAACTGCCATTGCCAGAAGAATTACCTGTTGCAGAACAACCGCCATCATTGCAGGCCACATAAAAACAAGGTAATTACTGGTAGTATTAAAAAGCGTGATGTAATTAGCTTTAAATGGTTCATATTGAGTTTTCGCAATATCCAAGCTCAATCCTTTCTTTTGCAAAGCTTTAATTTCTGCACCTGCAGAAAATGTTCCTAAAGTTTGCTGAATGGCTTTTGTTGCAAAATTTGCCGTCAAAACATTAGAAGTATTCACATAAACATTTACTTCTGGATATTTTTTTTGCAGCATCATCGCTTCAAAACGTTCTGGAATTATAATTACTGCAGCCGCTTCTGTTTTGATGGTTTCATCTTTTAAATTAGCAGGTTCGTGGATGTAGCTCAACACCTTCAAAGATTTGCTATCTTGCAGCATCTCCAAAACCTGGTTAGATAGAGGTGTGTTATCATGGTTTACTACAATCACGGGAATATGCTCTACTTTCCCAGCTTGGTAGGTAAACCCAATAAGCAATGCATAGAAAATAGGCGCCACAAAGAAAACCGATAATAAAGTTCTGTTGGTTAAAAACAGCTTAAACTCCCTTTTTAATAAATATCTAATTTGTTTCATTTTGTAAATTTGTAGTTATGCTTTCTGCTATTTTAAAGTCACATTAGAATTCACCAAAATATCTTTTGCTAAATTTTGATTTTCCGGAACTACTTTTATTTCATAAATCGCTTCTTCTGGTTCATAATCCGGGAATGCAGAGGTGATATCTGCGTATTTTGCTAGTTGTTTTATAGCCACAATTTTTCCTTTAATTTCCTTTTTACTGTAGTTTACAACCAATGTTACTTGCATTCCTTTTTGGTATTTTCCTATTTTTGTTTCTGGAATTGTGAAACGGAAATAAGACGAAGCAGGAATATATCCTGAAAAAAGCGGATAACCTGCAGTTGCCAATTCTCCTTTATTTAAAGCAATTGTCTCTATTTCCATGTCATTTGTAGCGATAATGTATCTCTCGGAAAAGGCAACATTTGCTTCTTGCAATACTCCTCTCGCCTGATTTTCTTGACCTTGAGCCATTTCAATTTTTTCTACACGAGTTCCCATTTGCACTTCACGAAGTTCTGCATTCACAGCATCTAATTGTGCTTTTGCACCTTGGTATTTTGCAAAATATTCATCATAATTTTGCGGTGAAAGCAATTGGTCATTGTACATATTTTTGGCTCTATTGAAAGATTTTTGAGCAAAATTAAATTGCTCTTGCAAACCTTTTTGTTTGGCTTTCAGTTGATTGAGTTGGTTTCCTGTTGCGCCGTTTTTTGCCATTTCTACTTGTGCAATTGCAGAAGATGTTGCGCCTTTTGCCTGTGCTATTTTTGCAGAAACTTCGGGAATATCTAGAACGGCTAAAGTATCTCCTGTTTTCACGGTTTGACCTTCTTCTACATAAATATTTAAAATTCTACCAGATAATTTGGGTGAAAACGAAACGATTTCCTTCTTGGTTTTTCCACCAATTGCAGATTCTGTTTCAGACTTTTTGCAACTGAAAAACGTAAATGCAAGAAGTATTGCTAAAAATTTAATTATTGAATTTTTCATTTTGTTTGTTTTTTTGTGTGAAACGAAGCAGAATTTTACTTTTATCTCCGGTTCTTATGTCTATTATAAAATAATTTTTTTATTTATTTAAAGTCTTTCCACTTGCAAATCTTGTGTAGATTTCATCAGTTCGATGGCGCTTCTTCTTTGGTTAAAAACAGCGGTTTGATATTCTAATTCTGCATTTTGCAAATCATTTTCTGCTTCTATCAAAGCGGCGGAAGTTTTGGTGCCATATCTAAATTCATTTTCCACTTGGCCCAAACCTTCTTTTGCAATATCCAGCGCTTTTTTCTTTAAGGCTATTTGGGAATTTGCAATGGTATAATTGGTTTGATTGTTGGCTAGATTGAGGTTCAATTTCTTAGAAGCATCGCTTTTTTTATTTTCTAAAATTTCTTTTTCAATTTTTGCCGTTTCTACTTTATGTTTCCCTTCATTTCCATCGAAAACATCCCATTTAAAACCAACTCCCGCTTGAAAAAGTGGAAAAATATTGATGCTGGAAGGATTTAAATCTAATTTTTTTCCAGAATTGGGAATTATATCTTTGGATGTACTAATGCTATTGTTAAAAAGACCGAAATAACTCAATGAAGTTTGCGCCTGAACTTTGGGAATCCACCATCTTTCTTCGGCTTTAATTTTAAAATCTGTGGCATAAATTCCATGATTCAATGCTTGTATTTCCACACGATTTTCTATATTTTGATCTAAAACTTCATAAGAAATAGTTTCTAGTTGAGGTTTAATCAAAGCAATTCTATCCCGATCTATTTCCGTTAAAAGATGAATTTGAGTAATGAGCAATTCCTTTTTTCCTTCATACTCTACGATTTTGGAATCTAAAATAGCTTGTGCTAGTTCAATCTTTTTTCTATCATAAGGCGTT
Organism: Frigoriflavimonas asaccharolytica; assembly: GCF_013294015.1. Taxonomy (GTDB): domain Bacteria; phylum Bacteroidota; class Bacteroidia; order Flavobacteriales; family Weeksellaceae; genus Frigoriflavimonas; species Frigoriflavimonas asaccharolytica. Next base: position 152,788 of record NZ_JABSNO010000001.1, on the reverse strand, counting down.
ATCAATCCATAACCCAAAGCTTTATCCGCGGTTTTTTTATTAATGTCTAATCGTTTTTTTGCTTCATCTAATACTTTTTTAGATTCTTGCACCAAAGCCATTTGATCATACGCTTTAGAAATTTCTGTGATGATTTCGTCGCGCGTTTTTTGCATTAATAAATTTTCTGAAATGTTTTTTTCGCGGTTGGCTTCCTTCAGATATTTTACTTTTCCACCGGAATAAAGCAAAATACTTGCTTCCGCTTTCGCAGATGTGGAAAGCCCAGAAATATTTAGCGTATTAGAGAATGAACCTTCGGGAATTGTAATTCCTGCAAATAAAGATGGAATTGCTGGTAAGGTGATTTCTGGTGATGTGAGATGCGCAGAAGTATATAAATACCCAGCTTTACCTGAAATATCTACTTTTGGAAGAAAAATATCTTTCAATTTTTCATCATCCAATTTGGTAAATTTATTTTCTAGATTTTGTTGAGTTAAAGTTCCATCATTTTGCATTGCGGCATTAATTAATTCTTGCAAACTTGGTGCTTGTTGCGCTGAAAAAACCAATGGTAAAAAGATCATTAATCTGACAAGGTAATTTCTAAAAGTTTTCATTTTATTACTTATTTGTAGCTACAAAGGTAAAATATGTGAAAATAGAATCCTTTGATATTTGTCAAAAAGTGAAGGTAAATTTAGATGTAATGGATTAATGGTAATTATTTAAGAAACAGTGCAATTTTTTTAAATAGAGGAAGCCAAGATGGGATTTTGTTTGGCTAAAATATTTTACAAAATTCCTTTTCTTTGAAATGGTAGATTTTTTCTGAAGTAAAAAAGGTGGGATCGTTTTACAATCCAAATGCAAACTTTTGAATAATAAAATCCTCCAAATTCTGCATCACTGAATCTAAATTTATTTTTACATCTAAATCAGAAATACGAAAAAAGATGATGCCTAAACTTTCAAGATAATTTTGTCTAATTAAATCTTCGGCTTCTTTCAATTCATTAAAACTTATTCAATTAAAATATTTGGATCGAAAATTTCATTTCGATTTTTCAGAATTGTATTAAATTCGATGTTTTTTGGAGAATTGTGTTCAAAATATTCTTCTTTACTATTATAAATTTCCAATATTTTAAGTTTAATTTCTTGGTCAGGTTTTTCAAGATACTTTTCACTTAAACACAATGCTAATTTGCGATTTGCAGATTCAATTTCCCATTTGTTTGAAATCGAATGGCCGGCATAAAGTTCTTTTTCACCGCTTCCATAGCTTGGATATTCCACTACACAATCTTTAAATTCTAGTGTTTTGGTTTCGTCTTTTTTGCAGGAAACCAAAAATGAAAATAGAATTAGAAAATAAATAGCTCTATTCATAACTTTGATAACAAATTAAAATTCAATCACATTTTTTTTGAATTTATAGAAAAATTTGCATTAAAATGTTGCATTAATTCTTTTAAAATTCTAACCAATTTTGGATGAGATTTCTGATTCGGCGATTCTATTGCAAATCTTTTTTCCTTTAAATTAAAATATGTAATTAAAGATATTGTAGAGCCATCTAAAATCAATCTGTTTCGTAACTTTTCTTTTTTCCTCGAATTTTCGTATTTATATTTTATGAACGAATTGAAAAGCTCTACAAATTCTTGATTTTTAGTTTTATCTAATTCCAACTCGAAAGTATCCCATTGATAATGTTTCGAACATAAATCATTAAGTTCTTTAGCAGCATTTAAATATGGTATATTATTCTTTGCTGAAATTATCATTTTATCAAGAATCAGTTCTACTTTATCATCATATTCTTCATAATTAACTATTTTATCAAGTGTTTTTAGTTGTAATTTCAATACATTATTTAAGTCCTCAATTGCAAAGTCCATATCTATTGAAAAAATACTACTAATTTTTAAAATAATTTTATCTGCCATTTTCTAATATTATGTAATGTAAAATTTTCTACTCCATACTCGTCGCCCAAAGTTCTATTTTTTTTTTTTAAATCTTAAAGATTGGGATATTTTTCAGGATCTTGGTAAGTATTAAAAACTGAATAAATGTACACCATTTTTTCTTGTTCGTCAATGTCAAAAAATGCCATGTAAGGAAAAGATTTAAATGGTAGTGCTCTTAAATTTTTGTAACGAAATTGGAAAAATGGATTTGTTTCTAAAGCATTGTAAACTACTTCTAATTGACCATCGAAAGTTTGCATTACAGATTGGGAAATCTTTTCATAATATTCATAAGCTTCATCTATTTCTTCTTGTGCTCTAGCAAGAATAACGAGTTTATAACTCATATTTTTGGCGAAGTTTATTAAGTGCTTCTCTTGCAGGGATAAAATCTTTTTTATCTGCTTTTAGTCTTTCGTCAAGAATTTGTTTTTGTTGATTTGATAATTCAAAAATTTCATTTTTTTCTTCGTAATCTGCCCCTAAAAGATTTAAAAACTCTTTAAAAAAAGGAATTTTATTTTCTGGTATGCTCACATTAAAAGTAGTCATATTGTTAATTTATTAAATTAAGATAAAAATCATAGAACAAAGCTACAAAATTTTTAGAACGAGATTGCTTTCTTCCAACTTCCAACTTCCAACTTTTTCTACTCCTTACTTTTCGCCCAAAGCGTCATTTTTCTTTCTAAAACTGAAAGTGGAAGACAACCCTGACTCAATATTTCATCATGAAATTCTGCAAGATTAAATTTTTTGCCTAAATCTTTAGAATATTTTTCGCGCAATTCACGTATTTTTAATGCTCCAATTTTATATCCCAAAGCTTGTCCTGGCATTGCCATGTATCTTTCAACTTCTGCAGTTGCACCCGCTTCATCGTAGGCAACATTGTTTAAGAAATATTTTATCGCTTCTTCTCTGTTCATCGTTCCGGTATGCAAACCAGTATCTATTACCAAACGTACTGCACGAAGCATTTGATCGCTCAAATAGCCCATTTTTTGGTAAGGATCTGTGTACAATCCCAATTCTGGACCCAAAGTTTCGCAATAGTGCGCCCAACCTTCTCCATATGCTCCAAACCAACCAAAGCGCATGAATTTCGGAATTTTTGTGTTCTCTTGTTGCAAAGAAACTTGATAATGATGTCCCGGAATTGCCTCGTGCAAAAAGAGAGATTCCATTCCGCTGGTTACATTTATTTTCGTAGGATCTGGGATTGGAATGTAGAAAATACCTTTGCGTTTTCCATCTGGTGTTCCTGGAATGTACTCTGCACTTGCTGTAGCTTCCCGAAATTTTTCTGTTTGTCGAATTTCAAATCCTGTTTTTGGCGTCACGCTAAACATGGTTTTTAATTTTGGATCTATTGTTTTCAAAATTCCATTAAAAGAATCTATCACCTCTTTTGCAGTTTTGTAAGGCATCGCTTTTGGGTTGGTTTTTACATCCGTTAGAAATTCTTCCAAAGTACCTTTAAAACCGACAGTTTCTTTCACTTTTTCCATTTCTGCACGCAACATATTCACCTGCTGCACACCAATTTTGTTGATGTCTTCTACATTTGTATTGGTAGTTGTCCAACTTTTCGCATAGTAATTGTAGGCATCCTTTCCATTTGGTAAAGCTCCGATTCCATCTGTGTCTCTTGCGTTTGGTAAATATTCTTTTTCAAGAAATTCCGCCATTTTAGTATAAGATGGTATAATTTTATTGTTGATGGCGTCTTTGTACAATGTTCTGTAATTTTCTTTTTGAGCTACAGTAAGATTGCTAGATAAATTTCTAATTGGGCCGTAGAAAATATTTTTAGATAGATTTTTATTAATGATTTCTTCGCCTTTCATTTGTGCAATCATTTTCACCACCAGTTTTTTTGGAAGCACCTGCTTATTTTGAATTCCAATTTTAAAGTTTGCAATCGCAGTATCCATCCAGTCTGGGAATTTCTCCATTCTTCGCAACCAATTGTCGTAATCTTTATCATTTTTAAAAGGTTGATTGCCATCTCCACTTCCCAAAAGTGGAAAATCTAGAGGCAAACCACCAAATTGCGTGAACGGAATATATTCTGGATGGAAGGTGTATCTTTCAATTTTATCCTTCAAAGTATAATCTAAAACATCATAAACCACTTTATCATCTTCTGGTAATTGGTTGTAATTCAAATTTTTCAATTCTTCTTGAATACTCTTGTAGAAGGAAATTTCTTTAGAAATGAAGTTTGAATCAATAGTATTCGTAAGCAAATCATTATACTTATTTTCACCTTGTGCAGTTGCTTCTAGGGGATAAAACTGCAAATATTGATTATAATATTTAGACGCAATACTATCCAGGACTGCAGAAGATTTTATTTCTTCAATATTAACGGTACTCTCTTTTTTACAAGAGAATATTAGAAATAATAATGATATTATTACTGAAAAGGGAATGAATTTATTTTTCATATGTTTAAGTATTCTCACAAAAATACGGAATAAATTGTGATGAAAGTTGATGTTATCTCTATGAATTAAATAGTTTTAAATTATTTTTTAAAAATTTTCTACAATCAATCTATTTTTTATCTTTGTAGGGACAGTTTTAAATTTTAATATTTAACAATTTTAAATAAAATGAATCTCACCAATTGTGAAAATAATCTTATTCATCATGAATCTAGAATTTTCTATAATTTAATATTTACAAAATTCTCATCATGAAAGGCATCTTAAAAATATATCATCCAGAGGAGACTTTGAAATACCAAATTCAACATTCTTATTGCAAATCCGTATACTTGAACGAGGAATATCTGCTCGAATTAGAAATTGATACCGATGAAAACCTAGATCATATAGATGATGATTCTTTGCACTACAATTTTCCGCAATTATCTTTTCACATAGTAGATTTTCCCGTAGATTCTGCGGAATTAGCAGGAAAAACATTTATTATTAATGATTCTAGCGAAACAGAATATACAGAAATAGATGTGCATGATGATGAAGATGCTTATCTTCATCATAATAAATTAACATTCTCCCAAGACGAAAAAGGAGAGTTAGAACTAATATGGGAGGGCGAAGTTGACGATTTTTATACTCACAATGAAGAGCCAATTCGTTTTAAGTTGAAGTGCCATTTTCAACCCGACGAAATTGAAATTGACGAGGATTAATTTTCAATATAAAAATATCTAAAAATTGCAAAAAGCCATACTAAAAATGGTCTTTTTGCGTTATACACTATTAATAAAATACTATGCAAGACAGTCTTCAAACTGCACAAAGTGCTATAAATTCCACAAAAATTGTCCCAGAAAAACAAATATTCTCACTTTGGGAAATTCTCTTTGGTGGTGGTTTGGTAAGCAATATCATTATGGTTGCCATTTTTCTACTCGGTATTTTGGCGCTTTATATTTTTTTAGAAAGATATTTTTTCATTAAAAGAGCCTCTAAATTGACGCCTAATTTTTTAGAAAACATAAAAGATTTTGTGCAAGATGGCAAAATAGATACAGGGATAGACTATTGTAAAACCATAGATTCTCCGGAAGCAAGGATGATAGAAAAAGGATTGGCAAGAATTGGAAGGCCAATTTCTGATATATCTAATGCAATGCAAAATCAAGGTCAATTAGAAGTTTCAAAACTAGAAAAAAATCTAAATTTATTGGCATCTGCTTCTGGAGCTGCACCAATGTTGGGCTTTTTAGGAACTGTAATCGGTATGATCATGGCATTTTTTGAAATATCCAACGTGACAGGTGCCGTTAGTCCGAAACTTTTGGCTTCTGGAATTTATACAGCAATGGCAACAACTGCAGCTGGTTTGTTTGTAGGAATTCCTGCTTATTTCTTTTATAATATTATCGTAACAAAAGTAGATCGCCTAGTTTTGAAAATACAAACGCATACCAACGAATTTTTGGATGCATTGAATAAGCCAGTATAGAACATTGAAAAAGACTTCCCAAAATGAAAACTTCAAGTATTTTGCAAAATTATCTGGCAGTGCATTTGCGAGTTTTGTAAAAATAAATATTCTGGCATCAGTTTCTACTGTGTTGGTTTTCATTATTGAATTTTTTCTATTGTCAAAAGATATAGATGCAGGAAGCTCTGGACACGCAAGTGCAAGTCCGTTTTTAGTAACGATGTTTTTGTCAAGACCAATAGGCTCTATTTTGTGGTATATAAGCGCAATCGTAAGTCCTATATTGTTTTTTTCGCTTGGAAATAAGTATATTATTTCGAAAATTGCGAACAAATTAATAACCGATAAATCTGAAAAATTATTAAATCCACTTTTGGATAGAATATTGGCAAAGTTTCAAGAAAAGCAAACAGAAACCGTGAGAAACTCTGGTGATTTTGCGCTAGCTCAATTAAGAATAATTCATGGATTAAAAAATGCAAAGAACGAAAACAAATGGTTGAGAAGAGTTCTTGTGTTTGGACTGAAAAAAATAAAGCTAGACGATGTAGATTTTAGTGATCAAAATCAGAATTTTGCTGAAATTATTAAAGTAAAAACGCACCTAGGTTTACAAGATATTTCGGCACCAGATAGAAAAATAATTTTAATTCCAATTGCTTGTCAATGGATAATTTTGCTTTTCATTTGGTTCACAAATTTTTGATTTTAAAGTATATAAATAAATAGTTGAGTATAATCTAACATAATATGGAACTGAAAAGAAGAAATAAAGTAAGCGCAGAATTTAGCATGTCTTCTATGACGGACATTATTTTCTTGTTGCTTATATTTTTTATGATCACGAGTTCGGCAATCAGCCAAAGCGCGATCGAAGTGAAATTGCCTCAATCTGCAGCTGGAGATCCGAATGTGCAAGATCCTACTTCTGTAAGCATTACCGAAGATGGCAAATATTTTGTTAACGATAAAGAAATTGCAAAGGAAAACCTTGAAAATTACTTAGTAAATGAATTGAAAGGCGTTCAAAATCCTACATTTACCATCCGAGCAGATGAGAATACAAAACATAAAGATGTAATTTTTGCAATGGGAATTGCAGAAACACACAAATTTAATCTTGCAATAGCAACAACAGAACAAGAATAATGAATTACGCTGTAGAAAATAATCAAAAAGAAACGGAAGATCAAAGAAAAAGCGCCATCATTACGGCATTGGTTTCTTTGCTGGTATTTTTGTTGATCTATTTTTACACTTTTTCAAAAACACCAGATGTAGAACCAGAAGCAGTAACTACAATGCTTATTAATTTTGGAGATAATAGGAATGGAAACCAAGTGGAAGAACCAGCTAACCAAGAAGGTAGTATTGCTGCTAGTGAAATGGTTACACCGCAAGAACAATTTTCTCAGCCGGCAAATTCTTCTACTGAGAAACTAATTTCTGGAAATAACACCAAAATTTCTACTCCAAAAAGCATAGAAAAAAAGACAAATTCTAAAGCTGAAACTTCAAAAAATTCTCAAAAATCTGCAACTGCTACCAAATCTACAACTACCAAAAAATCTGGTGATGGAAAAGGAAATGCGGCCATTGGAAATTTACTAAAAGGTAGAGGTCAAAATCCTGGTTCACAAGGTACAAACGGAACTGTAGGTAATGATGGAGATCCACTTGGTGGCGATGGCAATGGCGATAGTAAAATAGGTATTGACAGAAAGTTGGTAGATTTTATCCCTGGTACAATGGGTAGAGGTGGGAATCAACCAGCTAATAATTGCACTGCAAGTGGAACTATTAATATTTCTTTTACAGTAGACAAAGCCGGAAACGTAGTTTCTGCAAGACGATCTAGCGGAATTTCTGATGCTTGCGTAGCTTCAACTTCTGTGGCTTGGGTAAAAAAATACGTGAAAGCGGAACGTGCAAACACCAGTTCTACAGGAAGTTATAAAATTACGTTCTAATGAATTTTCAACTTTGAATCTAAAATTATTAACGACGAATCTTATTTATTCTCGCATATAATTTGCGATGAATGGGTTTATTCATTTTTTACATTAAATTTCAATCGGCTTTTGCCAAATTATTCTTTTAGCTAAAGTTAATTAATCTAGAAAAACTTGATCTGGATGCCTTTTTTATTCTGTTGAGAATTAGCTAAATTAGCTTATAAATTTTCTAAATTAAGAGAGCTGTTTTTACATAGTTTTTGCAATTCCAATTGCAGGAAATTTATGTCAACTTTTCTTTTAATTCTGCGATTCTCGCATTTACAGGAATTGAATAGATTTGAGCTTTTGCAATCCAAATTTCGTAGAAATAAATGGAATATTTAGCCAACTTTTCGCTAAAATTTTCTTTGTTTTTAAAATAGAAAAGATGTCCGAGCATTTCGTATAATTCTGGTTGTTGATGAGGTTTGAAAACTTCTACCTTTTCTACAATTTCTTCTAAAGATAGTTGCAGCAAATCTGGAAATGTGGTTTTGAAAATATCTTTCAACTGGGTTTCTATTACCAATTCTATCTCTTCTGGTTTGCCTTCGTTTTTTCCTAGCAATAATTTTGAAAGTAAGGCTGTAAACTGCTGTATTTGACGGATGAGAAAATCTTTGTCTTGGATCATTGGGGGAATTTTTGTTTAAACTTGTTAAAGAGGGTTTTGTTTTGTTTCAAAAAAAATTTGGTTTTGCAGCCTTGTTAAAGCTTACAGCTCTATCAGTGCTTTAAACATTAAGGCTTTTAAGTATGTATTAATTGCAGTTTTTTAATAAATAAACGACGTTTGTTTTTATCAAGGATATTGAATTTTTTTTATCATCTTATCATCTTTAACATCGTTTTCCATTGATAAATAAATTTAATATAAAGCGAAACTTTGCAGCCCGACTTGAGTGGAAATCCTTTTTATTGGTGGTTGAGCTTGTCGAAACCTCCAATAAAAAGATTGAGAACGGAAGGTGGAAATGTCTGCCAAAAAAAGTAAAAAATAGATATTCGACAAAGTCATATTGCTGCCCAAAAAATTCTACCCAAAAAATAAATACGCCAAAGTAACCGCAGTGATTATGCCAACCAAATCTGCCATCAACATTGCGCCAACAGTATATCTGGTGTTTTTAATACCCACAGCTCCAAAATAAACGGCGATCACATAGAAAGTAGTATCTGAACTTCCTTGTAATACACCAGAAAGTTTGCCGGCGAAACTATCTGCGCCAAAAGTTGTCATCGTATCTACCATCATTCCACGCGCGCCAGAACCAGAAAGTGGTTTGATGAGCGCAGTTGGTAGTCCATCTACAAAACGAGTGTCCATGTTGAGCGTTATCGCAAGCCATTTCATTCCGTCTATCAAAACATCAAAAACTCCTGATGTTCTTAGCAATGAAATCGCAATAAGCATACCCACCAAATAAGGAATAATTTTCACAGAAACATTAAATCCTTCTTTTGCTCCTTCTATAAATGACCCAAAAATGTCTATTTTTTTATAAATCGCGCCTAGAATAATGGCTAAAAAGATAAAAAGTATCATTCCGTTGCTCAGTACTTTGGAAAAAACTTCTAATTCGCCACGACTTAATTGAACGAGATAAACAACTAATAAGGCGATAATGGCTGAAATACCACCGACGTAAGCAAGAATGATTGGTTGAAAAAGATTTATTTTTTGTTTGATGGAAACGATCGTCATGGATGCAATTGTTGCGGTAAAAGTAGCAATCATACAAGGCAAGAAAATATCCGTAGGATTGCTCGCATTTAATGAAGCACGAATGGCGATGATGGAAACGGGAATCAGCGTGAGACCACTTGCATGCAAACAGAGAAACATAATTTGGGAATTGCTAGCTTCATCTTTGGAAGGATTTAAGGTTTGCAAACTATCCATCGCTTTCAAGCCAAAAGGCGTAGCAGCATTGTCTAATCCGAGAAGATTTGCGGAGAAATTGAGCATCATGTGACCAAATGCGGGATGGTTTTTTGGAATTTCTGGAAATAATTTTGAGAAAAATGGTTGAATTAATCTCGATAATAAATTGATGCCTCCAGCTTTTTCGGCGATGCTCATGAAACCCATAAAGAGCGTCATAATACCAATTAAACCGATACAAATTTTCACTGCTGTATTGCTGGTTCCTATTACGCCATCTGTTTCTTGTATTCTGTATACTGCAACTTCTTTCTTTTTCGCGTCTGCTTTGTATTGTATTCTATCTGCTTTATAATCAGAACTTAAAGCTAAATTTTTCTGAATTTCTGGAGATAGATTTCCTATTGGTTTTGTAGCAATTTGCACTGTATCTCCGCCACTTCCTACCACCATATCATTGTAGATATCCTGATAGTTTGGGAAAAACAAAAACTTGATGCTTGCTACCAATATAGCTACCAAAATAAAAGACGCCCAGATTCTGCTTAATGCCATTTTTAAAAATTTTGTTAAATGTAATTAAAAAATAGGACGTTGTAGATTTTTAAAGAAAAAATTACTTCAAATAAACTAATTCAGCTTCAGCAATGATTGTATTTTTAGTAAGAATTTTTGCCGTTTTTACTTTTTTAAATAGTTCATCTATTAAAAAACTACTTTCAAAAAACTGTCGGTGAATTCCTGGTACCATCTCCATGAAAAGATCCATGCCTACCTTGTTGTTGTGCAGATCCATTTGCTTTTGGAGCGCTTCATTTGGGAATAATTCTTCGTGTAAATCTGTAATTTTTTTACACCATTTTAAGGCTTTTTTTGGGGAGGATATTTTACAATAGTACATGAGAATTAAACTCGTCCAAAGTGCATGGCGAAAAGCATTGCCTATTCCGTCGGAAGAATTGGTTTTTGGGAAATATTTTTTTGCCAATACAAATGCTTTCAGAGTAGCATAAAAACTTATTGCAGTAAATAAAGGATTTGGAATTGTTGTACCTAAAAGTAGACCTAACTTTTTAAAAGTAAGGGTTCTAATGGTGTTTACAAATATGGTAAATGCTTTTTTCATAAAGAAAATCTCATCCAAAGATGAGATTTGTTATACTAATATTAAGTGTATTAAGCTTCTAGCTCAGATCACAATTTATGCCATCAACATTTCAACCGTTTTGGATACCTTGTCTTTTATTTCTGTACGCTTTACGATAAAATCTAAAAAGCCTTTTTCTTGCAAAAATTCCGATGTTTGAAAACCTTCTGGTAAATCTCTACCTATTGTTTCACGGATTACACGCGGTCCTGCAAAACCTATCAAAGCACTTGGTTCTGCCATGATGATGTCTGCCGTCATTGCAAAAGATGCAGTAATACCCCCAAAAGTAGGATCGCACAAGTATGCGATGTAAGGTAATTTAGCTTCTGAAAGCTGAGCCAACTTACTTTGCACCTTCGCCAATTGCATTAAGGAAAACGTAGCTTCTTGCATTCTTGCTCCACCAGATTGACAAATAATCATATAAGGCAATTTATGTTTAATGCAATAGTCTACAGCTCTTTTTATTTTCTCTCCCATTACAGAACCCAAAGATCCGCCGATGAATGAGAAATCCATACATGAGATTACCATCTCGGTGCCGTTCACTTTTCCAACAGCATTTCTGATAGAATCCGTCAATTTAGTTTTTGCTTTTACTTCTTTCAAACGATCTACGTAAGGTTTGGTATCTACAAAATTTAGCATATCTACACTTTCTACTTTTGCATCTAATTCTTTGAATTTAGAATCATCAAAAAGCATATTGTAAAATTCTGCACTTCCTATTCTTACATGAAAACCATCTTCTGGAGAAACATAATTGTTTTTTTTAAGTTCATCATGCTCTACAACTTTTCCTGATGGAGTTTGATGCCAAAGCCCTTTTGGTACATCTTTTTTATCGTCTGTACTCGTTGTAATATTTTGAGCCTTTCTTTTAAACCATTCGAATGCCATATATTATAATTGATAAATGATTATTGATAAATGATGAGAGAGAAAATCAATTTTCTCTCATCAATTATTATTTATATTAAAGTGTATTTATATTGTTCAGATCTTCAAACGCTTTTTCTAATCTTGCGCTGAAAGTTTCCTCGCCTTTTCTTATCCAACCTCTTGGGTCGTAATATTTTTTGTTTGGTTTCTCTGCTCCATCAGGATTTCCTATTTGAGATTTCAGATAGTCTAAATTTTCATTCATGTAATCTCTAATTCCTTCTGTATAAGCGAATTGTAAATCAGTATCAATATTCATTTTAATTACACCATATCCGATTGCTTCTTTTATTTCTGCTTCTGTAGAACCAGAACCGCCGTGGAAAACGAAATTAATTGGTTTTGCTCCAAGACCAAATTTTTCTTCTACAAATTTTTGAGAATTATCAAGAATTTTTGGTGTTAGTTTTACGTTTCCTGGTTTGTATACACCATGAACGTTACCAAAAGCGGCAGCAATTGTGAAGTTTGGCGAAATTGCTTTTAGTTTTTCGTAAGCGTAAGCAACTTCATCTGGTTGTGTATATAATTTGGAAGAATCTACATCAGAATTATCTACGCCATCTTCTTCACCACCAGTAATTCCTAGTTCTATTTCTAAAGTCATTCCAATTTTTGCCATTCTTTCGAAATATCTTGCAGAAATTTCCATGTTTTCTTCTATTGGCTCTTCAGAAAGATCCAGCATGTGAGAAGAATAAAGAGATTTTCCGTATTGTTTGTGGTAAGCTTCGTTGGCATCCATCAATCCGTCAATCCATGGTAGCAATTTTTTTGCGCAATGATCTGTGTGAAGAATAACGGTTGCTCCATAAGCTTCAGCTAAAGTATGAATATGTTTTGCACCAGCAATTCCTCCAAGAATTGCGGCTTTTTGGCCATCATTGCTTAAGCCTTTTCCAGCGTTGAAAGCTGCACCACCATTAGAAAACTGTATTATAACTGGAGCATTTAATTTTGCAGCAGTTTCCATAGTTGCGTTCACGTTGCTAGATCCGATCACATTTACTGCGGGAAGTGCAAATTTATTTTCTTTTGCGAAATCAAAAATATCGGTTACCATTTGTCCTGTGGCAACACCAGCTGGAAATTTTCTGCTCATAATGTATGTATTTAATTAAAAGTTTAATGTCGTAAAGTTAGGGAATTTTATATAGTAAATAGAATGTTTAATGTCTATCCTAGAATTTTCAGTTTGAATATCAAAAATAAATAGGGAATCAAATATTTTAAATTTAAATATTAATAGTGGTTGCGGTTATTATTCTATTGGTATTTATATTAATTGTCAAAACTATATTCTTTTCATGATTTGTGATATAAATATTTTTTCCTTTTTTCACAAAATGGCTTTCATGAGTTTCAAAAACTATCTTTGAAATCAATTCTTGAATTTTTTCTTTAGAATAATTTAAATTTAATTTTTTATTTATTCTTCCATACACAAGTTCAGTGTACGTTATTTTATCTAAAACTTTATACTTGTAATTCTCCACAATTATATTTACTTTAGATACTGTATTATCATCAATTAATTCCTTTTATCTTTTCCCCACAATAATTTTTGTCGAATGGTTTCATAAAAGTTAATATTGTTCGGTTGTACCAAAGAAATTTTGAAATCTGCTTTTTTAATTACAATTTCTACATCGGTATTCATGTGTATCAACCTGGAATCTAAAGATAATGTGTATTGTGGATGTCTGCTTTCTACTTTTAAGCGAAATTCTACAGAATCACAAACGACTAATGGTCGCACATTTAAATTGTGGGGCGCAATTGGGGTAACTCCAAAATTGTTGCTTTCTGGCGAAATTATAGGTCCTCCACAGCTTAAAGCATATGCTGTAGAACCAGTTGGGGTAGAAATAATAACACCATCTCCCCAGAAAACATTTAGAAACTCGTTGTTGATATACGATTCTACGGTTATCATTGATGTTGTTTCTTTTCGGGAAATCGTAACATCATTTAAAGCATAGGGGAAAAACACGCCAAATTTGGGAGAAACTATCTGCATTACCGTTCGCTCCGATATTGTAGTGTTCCCATTTAAAATATCATCTAATTCTAAAAAAACTTCTTCTTTTGTGAAGCTAGAAAGAAAACCTAATCTTCCAGTATTTACTCCTACAATGGGAATATTTGTATTTTGAACATATAATAACGACGTTACAATAGTGCCATCACCTCCAAAAGTAAAAAATAATTCCACCTTTTTTTCTTGAAGATCTTGTTTATTGGAAAAGGTTTCAAATTCTGAAGAAAACTTCATCGTTTGGATCATTTCTCCATAGAGAATGCAGCGGATATTTCTGCGCTCCATTTCTGTTATAAATTTGCTTAAATACAAAAATGTATCTAAATCTTTTTTTTGAGTATAAATAGCAACTGTCATCATCTAAACTTCTAAATATTTTTGAAAAAATCCAAATCTGTCTTTCATAAGTTCTTCTTTTTCGTCTGCATAATGTTTGTGCACAATTGTATAGCCATATCTTTCTAAAGTTTCATCTATTGATGTAAGATTTTCATGGCTGATTTTCATCGTAATTTCTACGTTGTCTTTATTGATGGTACTCACATAAATTCCATAAATCTTGGAATTATTACTTTCTATCAATCGTGTGATTTCTGATAAGGAATAATGCAAATCTTGCGTTTGAATTGTCAAAACTGCCCCACTTTCGCTAAAAAGCGGATATTTATTAAACTCACTAAAAACATCTTCGCAAGAAATATAACCGAGATAATTTTCATTTAAATTAATAATTGGGACAATGTTCGCATTAAAGGTGTAGAATAATTTAATACTATCCAACACATTTCCATCGTCTAAGATGGCAAATCTTTCAAAATGAATCTCCAGGCTTTCTAAATTTCCCGCCGGACTTTCTTCTAAAAATTCTTGACTTAATGCTCCCATCAATTCTCCATTTTTAGTTATAAAAACGTGGGAATAACCAAATTCTTTGGCCATTTCTGAAGCGTCGTCTATAGAATCTTCGATATTAAAAGCAGGGTAATCTTTGGAAATGTAGTCTCGGATAAACATGATGCTAATTTAGGAAATAAATTATACTAATGATAACCTACGGATAAATAAGTTTTTAAAAAAGCTGATATTAAGATAAATTTTTAAAAAATTCCCACATCACAATGCCACCACAAACGGAAACATTGAGAGAGTGTTTGGTTCCCAATTGTGGAATTTCTAGAAATTCATCGTACAAATTGAGGGCATTTTCGCTCAAGCCATCAACTTCATTTCCTAAAACTAAAGCGTATTTATAATGATTTTCAATTGTGAAATCGTTTAATTTTTTGCTGTTCGTAGTTTGTTCAATTCCAATTATTTGAAAATTTTCTTTGCTCAATTTAATCAGAGCATCGTCTATATTTTTCTCATAAATCCACTCTACACTTTCCGTTGCGCCAAGAGCTGCTTTGTGTATTTCGCGATGCGGTGGAATAGGAGTGATGCCACATAGCACTATTTTTTCTATTAAAAATGCATCTCCAGTGCGGAAAATTGCGCCCACATTATGCATGCTTCTTACATTATCCAAAACGATAACTAAAGGGATTTTCTCCGTTTTTTTAAAGGTAGGAATGTCTATTCGTCCTAATTCTTCGAGTTTTAATTTTTTCATCAGTTTACTATTTTTTAAAAATTAGCTCTATGTTCTTTTCAATATTTTGTGCAATAGATTCCATCGGAATATCATTTTCTTCATTATTAAATGGATCTTCAATTTCCTCTGCAATAATTTCTAAACTCATAAGAACATAGTAGATAAAAACCGTTAATGG
Source organism: Frigoriflavimonas asaccharolytica (assembly GCF_013294015.1). Classification (GTDB taxonomy): domain Bacteria; phylum Bacteroidota; class Bacteroidia; order Flavobacteriales; family Weeksellaceae; genus Frigoriflavimonas; species Frigoriflavimonas asaccharolytica. The sequence continues at coordinate 137,116 of NZ_JABSNO010000001.1, read as the reverse complement.
AATCATAAAGTATCCAATGCTAACAACATAAGCAATTGGCAAAGCGAGAACGTATAATACAATAAATTTTTTGATAAAAGAAGAATAGGAATATGGAATTGGTGTGTTTTTTATGCGCTCGCATCCACCACAAACATCTAATAAACCAGACAATTCTTTATCTAAATAAATGACATCAAAATCTGAAATAGCACCAGATTGCCTTAATTTAATAATCTTTCTATTTAATAAAAATACTAATTCTGACGGAGAATGGTGCTTCAAAGAAGCTTCTAAATCTACAAAATCCGCATCCAAAGATAATCTGGTAGATTCTTTAGAAAGATGTTTTGCCAAAAAATGAGGAAAAAACTTCAAATATTTCTCCAATTGATTTCTTTCATTTTCGTAAGTTTCTTTAGATAGTAAATTTACAATTTTAATGGAAATATTTCGGCTGTCATTTACGAGTTTGCCCCATAACTTTCTGCCTTCCCACCATCGATCATAGGCAGAATTCGTACGAAAAACCAGCAATAAAGACAAAACGAAACCTAGTAAAGAATGAAGCAAACTCACGCTTCCAACTCCAGATTTTGAAGTAAGATGCAAATATTCTACTTCCAAAAAATAGATACCATAAGAATAAACACCTACTAAAACCATTGTTGGAAACAAAACCTTCAACGTATCGCTTTTATGTAAACTAAAAAGTATCTTGATGAAGTTTCTTGTGTTATAAACGCGCATAAATTCTAAAAATATTTTGCAAATATACCGATTTGAAACAAAAATTATTTTTTATTCTCAAGATGCAGCATATTGCATGAGTTTGTAATCTTTTTCCTGAAACAACAATCATTTTCGTAATTTTGGCCTTTATCATTTTTACTAAAAATTCTATGGCAAAATCTACTTCGGAAACTCCTTTAATGAAACAATACAACACCATCAAGGCGAAATATCCGGATGCACTTTTGCTGTTTCGTGTGGGAGATTTTTACGAAACTTTTGGGACAGATGCCATCAGAACTTCCCAAATTTTGGGAATTGTGCTCACCAAAAGAAGAAATGGCGAAGGTTTTATAGAATTGGCAGGTTTTCCGCATCATTCTGTAGATTCCTATTTGCCAAAATTGGTAAGAGCTGGACTTCGAGTTGCCATTTGCGACCAATTGGAAGATCCAAAATCTGTGAAAGGTATTGTAAAACGGGGCGTTACAGAATTGATAACTCCTGGAGTTACGTTTAACGATCAAGTTTTAAATTCAAAAAAGAACAATTTTCTACTTTCCATTCACAAAGAAAAAGAAAAATACGGATTGGCTTTGGTAGATATTTCCACTGGAGAACTGTTGGTTTGCGAAGGAAATTTGCAGAAATTACTGCACGTTGTGAATACTTTTGATCCCAGCGAAATCATTTATCAAAGAAATAAAGAACTTCCTACACAATTAAAAAATAAAAACGCATTTAAACTAGAAGATTGGGCTTACCAATTTACTTATGCGCAAGAAAAATTGCAAAATCACTTTAACACCAATTCTCTGAAAGGTTTTGGAATTGAAGATTTGCAACTGGCAATTACAGCTGCAGGAGCAATTTTTGCCTATTTGGTAGAAGATACGCATCACGCTTTGCTGAAACACATCACCAAAATTTCTAAAATTCCACAAGAAGATTACTTGATGATGGACCAATTCACATTGAGAAATCTAGAAATAGTATATCCAAGTTCGGCTGGCGGAAAATCTCTGTTGGATATTATCGATAAAACTTCTACCGCAATGGGAGGAAGATTGATGAGACGTAGAATTATTTTACCCTTAAAATCAGTTGCCGAAATAAACCGAAGATTGGCCTTGGTAGAATTTTTTAATAAAGAAGAAACGCTAAAATTTTCATTAATAAATCATCTAAAATCCATCTCAGATTTAGACCGATTGATGGGAAAACTCGCCTCCGAAAAAATCTCACCGAAAGAACTCGGTTACCTTCGGGAAAGTTTGAAAAGCATCAAAGAAATTAAAACCGAACTCGCAAAATACCACGATGTTCTCACTTGGATAGAACCTTTGAATGACCTTTCTGAACTCATAGAATTTCTAGAAAACCATCTAAACGAGGAACTTCCCGTAAACATCAGTAAGGGAAATGTAATCAAAGCTGAAATATCTAAAGAACTAGATCAACTTCGAAATATACAAAATACAGGAAAAGGTTTTCTAGACGAAATGTGCGAAAGAGAAACAGAACGCACCGGAATTTCTAGTTTGAAAATTAGTTTTAATGGTGTTTTTGGATATTATATTGAGGTAAGAAATTCTCATAAAGACAAGGTTCCACCAGAATGGATTCGCAAGCAAACTTTGGTGAATGCAGAACGCTACATCACGGCAGAATTGAAGGAATATGAAGATCAAATTTTTGGCGCAGAAGATAAAATTTCCGTTTTAGAACATCAATTATACAGAAATTGCTGCGACAATGTGATGAATTATATCGATTTAATTCAAGAAAATGCCGCAATTATTGCGCAAATAGATGTCGCTGTTGGTCTTTCTGAACTTTCTGTAGCAGAATCTTACACCAAACCAATTTTGAACGATGGTTTTGCTATAGATTTAAAAGAAGCGCGGCATCCCATCATAGAAAAAGCCTTAAATTTAGGCGAAAAGTACATTCCAAATGATTTGTATTTGGACAAAGATTCTCAGCAAGTCATCATGATTACGGGGCCAAACATGGCGGGAAAATCTGCCATACTTCGGCAAACTGCATTGGTTTGTTTGCTCGCTCAAATAGGAAGTTTTGTGCCCGCAAAACATGCAGAAATTGGGATTTTAGATAAGATTTTCACCAGAGTTGGCGCATCAGACAATATTTCTACGGGAGAATCTACTTTCATGGTAGAAATGAATGAAGCGGCAAGTATTTTAAATAATATTTCGGATAGAAGTTTGATTCTTTTGGACGAAATTGGTCGCGGAACTTCCACGTATGACGGTGTTTCTATAGCTTGGGCAATTGGCGAATATCTGCACGCACATCCTACAAAAGCGAAAACACTTTTCGCAACGCATTATCATGAATTGAATGAAATGACTTTGTCTTTCGATAGAATCAAGAATTTTCATGTGGCGATACAGGAAAATAAAGACAACATTATTTTTTTAAGAAAATTAATAACTGGCGGAAGTGAACACAGTTTTGGAATTCACGTTGCGAAATTGGCGGGAATGCCTGCTGCAGTATTAAACCGAGCCAAAGAAATTCTAAAAACTTTGGAAGATAGCCGACCAAATAACAGTTCTAAAAAAGGGGTGAAAAAAGTGACCGAAGAAAGCATGCAACTCTCTTTCTTCCAATTAGATGATCCAGTTTTGGAAAATATCCGCGAAGAATTAACCAAAATAGACATCAATACTTTGACTCCAATTGAAGCTTTGATGAAGTTGAATTCTATTAAGAAGATGATTGGGAAATAATAACTAATTCTATCTTAAAAACATAGTCAAGGGACATATAAAAAGATATTTAACGATTCTTCCATCTTTTTGTGCTGGAATCCATTTTACGTTAATGCCTTTAATCGTTCTAATTATTTCACGATTAAAACTTTCATTTTTCCCTATAGATTTGACATCTGTGAAAATTCCGTCTTTTTCAATTACAAATGAAAATTGACAAGATATTTTTCCTAATTCCTTAACATTTTTAGAATTAAAATTCTTAGATATTGAATCTCTCAATGCGACTAATCCATTTGGAAATGTTGCAACCTTATCAACTCTCTCTCGAAAACTTCGTTTTGATTAATTTGTGCTGAAAAAAGACAACCTAAGATTAGAAAATATAATAAAATAAATTTCTTCATAAATACTTATTTATCATCGTAATGCCCTTTTGCAGAAAGGATGAAAATGATGATTTCAACATCATTAATTCTATAAATTAACCGATCTTTTTTGTTAATTCTCCGAGACCAATATCCCGATAAACTACCTTTTAATTGCTCTGGTTCTCCTGTCCCAAATTCAGGATTTTCACTTATTTCATCTAAAAGAATCAAAACCTTCTTATAACTTTGAGCGTCAGACTTTTGTAAACGTGTATCTGTTTGGTTGCTTTTTTAGAGAATTCTAATTCAAATTTCATAATGATGCAAGAAATGATTTTAATTCTTCCTTACTTTTTACGCGAATAGAATCACCTCTTTTTAATTCTCCCTCCGCTTCCTCGATTTCTTGGATAATATCTTCGCTGTATTCTTGATGAGAGTCTTTTTTTAATTCAAATTTCAATTCTATAAGTTCAAGAGCTTTCTTAAATTTATCAAAATGTGCTTTAGATTTTGGATGTATTGCAACATTGATTGTTGTCATCATTTAATTTAAAGAGATTTAGCTTTTATGAAGGTAATTCTACTTAGAAAATAATTAGTGCGTAAAGTCTTTTACATCGTTTATTCTGAAATTCCTTGTGTTAATATTATAATTGCTGTAGTTGCTAATACTGCATAACCTATAATTGGATAGGCAAGAGTTTTCCCAACTGAATATTTTTTTGCTTTTTGAATTTGGCTAATTTCTACGACTTCTTTTGGGTTACTTTTGTAAGATAGATAGACCTTTTCTTGAGATATGGAATCTATTTTTCCGTAATATTCTTTATTTTCAGTTTTGAATTGATGGTATTTTCCTATTTTAAAGTTTTCTTTTTGAAAAGGTTTTCTTTGGGAAACCAAAGTTGTAGTACAAGAAAATAAAGAAAGTAAGACCAAAAAAGAAAAAATTTTTTTCATTGTTTATTTGTTATTTTTGTCAAATGTAATTTAATTAAATGAAATTTAATATTAAATATTTCATCGTCACAATCATAATTTTCATCGTAGAGTTTTTGATTGCAACCGTTTTCAAAGAAATATTTTGGTTGCGGGCTTATTTTGGAGATGTTTTGGTGGTGGCTTTTATCTATACTTTTATCCTCAGTTTTTTTGATGTTGATAAAACGAAAACCATTAGCGGAGTTTTAATCTTCTCTTTTGTGATAGAATTTCTGCAATATTTTCATTTTGCCGAGGTTTTAGGTTTCGGGAAAAATAAAATTGCGATGATTGTTTTGGGCAATTCTTTCAGCTGGATAGATATTTTGTGCTATGTAATTGGCGCTGCAATTGTTTGGTTGATAGATATTAAACTACAGAAAAAGATAAAATGAATTTCAAAAATTTATAATAAGTTATGGTTAAAACCTTCACGTTAATAATCTTTTTAGCCTCAATATTTTTATTTTCTCAAAATCACAGATTTATGTATTCGTACAAATATTTACCAGATTCTACAAAAATAGATAGTATTCTAACGGAAGAAACGATATTAGAAATTTTCAAAGATCATTCTGAGTTTGTAAGTAATTCAACAGTGAAGTATGATTCTGCCATGATATCCGCTGCCAAAAATAACAAAGGCCCAGAAACGGTGACTCTTACAAAAGGTAATTTTAAAAATAATGTTTATAAAAGTAGGAACTTGCAATATTCTATAGAGTTTGTGGGAATTCAACCTTATAAAGTTGTTCAAAAGCCAATCGTAAATTGGAAACTTACTAATGAAACCAAAACAATTCAAAAATATATCTGTCAGAAAGCAACTTTAGAATTTGGCGGGCGAATTTGGGAAGCGTGGTTTACTCAGGAAATTCCGTTTCAAGATGGTCCCTACATTTTTTCTAATCTGCCGGGATTAATTATTGAGATGAACGATTCTAAGAAGCATTATTCATTTATTTTAACAGAAAATTTTAAAACTGATAATACAGAAAGCTACATTTCTGATAAGCAATTTTTTAAGTCTTATGAAGTAAGTGCTGATCAATTTAACAAAAAGTGGAAGGAATTTTATAAAAATCCAATTGGAGCTATGGAACAATTTATGAATATGAATCCTGGGGTTTTTAGTGGTCAGAGATTTGACCTAAATGGGAAAGAAATTGATTATTCGCAAAGCAAAAGAGAAGAGAAAATTAACGCACAAAAACAATTAGTGCAAAATAATAATCCTATTAATTTAAACCTGTACAAAGTTGATTAAAAATAGAGTAGAAGAGGTTCTGTTTTATTTTTAGAAGCAGCTCATTTTGGCTCAACTAGGACTCAAACATCATTATTACTGGGATTGTATACTTATATTTTACTTTCTTTCCTTTCATTTCTGCGGGTATCCATTTTCCATTAATTCTTAATACAGCTTTTTGAATCTCTGCATTAAAACTGGTGTTTTGCCCATTTACTTTTATATCTGCAATTTCTCCCTCAGTGTCTACATCAAAAACCAATACTGCTCTTAATTTACCACTACCAATAATTTTATTGGGATCAATTTTTTCTGCTAGCTTATCCCGGAATTTCATTACTCCTCCTGGAAATATCGGCAACTTCTCTGCAGAATTACTTTCATTAATTTCAATTGCTTTAGGTTCCACTGCAGCTTGTTTTGGTGGAAAATCTGTGGTTTTCTTTTTTTCTTGACTAAGGGCAAAACTGCTGTGAATGGCAAACAGTACAATCAATAATTTTTTCATAATCAATTTATTTTTTTCGAGGAGTTATGATAATGTCTCATTATACTCAAAAATTTTATTTCCATCTTTACAAGCTATTCAAATCCTGTGCAATTAACCATGCTTCGCTCCAGCAGGCTTGAAAATTATAACCTCCAGTTACCGCATCAATATTTAAAACTTCTCCTGCCAAATAAAAATTAGGAAGAATTTTACTTTGCATATTTTTAAAATTTATTTCTTTCAAATTTACACCACCTGCAGTCACAAATTCATCTTTATAGGTAGATTTCCCAGTCACTTTTAGTTTTCTATTGCATAGATTTTCTAATAAGTTTTGAATTTCGGATTTGGTAAGTTGAGATATGTTTTTTTCTAAATCTATCTTGCTCAACCATAAAATACGGTGCCAAAATCTATTGGTAATGTCAAAAATTCTAGAACTTCCGATTGTTTTTTTTGTGTTTACATTTTTGTAATCATTAAACAAATCTTCTGCATCTTCTTTATCAATGCCAAGAAAATTCACCTTGATTTCAAATTGATATTTTAAGTCGGCTAATTCTCGGGCTTTCCATGCGGAAATTTTGAGAATCGCAGGTCCAGAAAGTCCCCAATGTGTGATTAATAATGGTCCGCTTTCGTCGGTTTTTAATTTTGGTATGGCAACTTCTGCATTTAAAAATGAAGTTCCGGGCAGATCTGAAATCAATTCATCTTTAATATTGAATGTGAACAAAGAAGGAACTGCAGGAATGGTGGAATGTCCCAATTCTTCAATAATTTTTAAAGTTTTTGGCGAACTTCCTGGGGTAAAAACTACAAAATCTGCATCAAACTCTCCCTCTTTTGTGATGATTTTGTAGCCATTTTCAGTTGTTATAATCTGCTTTACTACAGATTGCGTTTTCACCTCTATATTTTTTGCAGAAATTTCTTTTTGCATACAATCTATGATGGATTGGGACGAATTGGATTCTGGAAAAATTCTGCCATCTTCTTCAATTTTCAAGGGTACATTTCTACTTTCAAACCATTCCATCGTATCTCCAGGTTGAAATTTTGTAAATACACTCAGCAATTCTCGGCTTCCTCTTGGATAAAATTGCACCAATTCTTTTGGATTAAAACAAGCGTGAGAAACGTTGCATCTACCGCCGCCAGAAATTTTTACTTTTTGCAAAACATCTGCATTTTGCTCTAAAATGATAATTTTGTATTTTGTATCATCCAAATTTGCGGCGCAAAAGAAAGCTGATGCTCCACCACCTACGAATATTATTTTTTTCAAATCAATGTGTCTTTTGGTTTTTTAGATTTGTTTTCATCTAAAGTTAATTCTCCTTTTTCCTCCGCTACTTTGTTCTTATACAATTCTACAACTCTCCATTTTGAGTGATTGGCAAGTTTTACGGGTAGACCTTTCTTGTAGGTGTAAACTTTCGTTAGTTCTGCGCCAAAAAATATAAGAGAACAGGTATAATTGATCCAAAGCATAATTAAAATTATTGTTCCGGCCTGTCCAAATGCAGATGTGGGTTTGAATTGTGCAAAATAAAATGAAAGCAAAAATTTACCTAAAGTAAATAATATTGAAGTAAAAAGGGCACCCATCCAAACGGATTTCCACGTAATTTTTATATCTGGCAATACTTTAAACATTAATGCAAATAGCAAAACCACCATCCCAAAACCGATTACATAATTGAGGACATCTACTAAAACGTAGGTTCCAAATCCTAATTGTTTTGTAATATAATCATTAAAAAGGGAGATTATTGTAGACATCAGCATTGTGGAAATCATTAAAAATCCTATTACTAAGATCATTCCTAGTGAATTTGCGCGGTCTAATATAAATTTAAGCCATGCTTTTTTTGGTGCTGCTTCTACATCCCAAAGTTGATTTAAAGATTGTTGCAATTGAAAAAATAGGGTAGTAGCTGCAAATAACAAAGAACCGACTCCAACTGCTTTCATGATGAAATTTTCTTTATCTATCAACGCGCTTGCAATTAAATCTTGTACACTTTTTGCAGTGTCTTTTCCCATCATTCCACCAATTTGGGAGGTTATCTGTCCGCGAATTGCTTCTTCGCCGAAGAAATTTCCGGCAACCCAAATAATGATGATCAACAAACCTGGAATTGAGAAAATTGAATAGTAGGAGATGGCCGCAGAATCTTTTATTGCTGCAGATCTATTGAACTCTCCAAATGCTTCTTTGATGACTTCCCAGGAAAATTTTAATTTTTTGATCATTTTGGTAGTTTTTGAACGCAGAATTTTTTAATTTTCTTTGTGTAAATTGTTTCGCAGAGCCACTTCGTTTTGCAGAGGAATGCGTTTTTATTTTTTCTGTTTTTTCTTTTCGAACGCAGAGTTTATTTATTTTCTTTGCGTAAATTGTTTCGCAGAGCCACTTCGTTTTGCAGAGGATCATCAATGATAATTAATTTTTTCATGCAAAGCTCGCAAAATTTTTTTATCTTATTTTGAATATTTTATGTTTCTCAATATCACTTCGTTTCGTAGAGAAACTTGCTATTTTGCAGCCCGACTTGAGTGGAATTCCTTTTTTGCAAAAAAAGAATGGGAACGGAAGGCGGATTAAGCTGCCCAAAAAAAATTTATTGTTTTATTATTTTTATCAATTTTTGTTTTAGAAAGGATATCCGATTGCGATATTTAAGATTAAATTATCTTGCCTCCATTCTTTACTGCCAAAATCTATTTGGTTTAACCTCCATCTTTCGCCTTCTTCATAATACGGAACTCTGAGTGGCATTGCAAGATCTAATCTTAATAATAAAATATTAAAATCTAAACGCAAACCAACTCCTGCTCCAACGGCAATTTCTTTCACCCAATCTTTAGAAAATTTTCCACCTGGTCTTTGAGCATCTTCATTTACTAGCCAAATATTTCCGGCATCAGCAAAAACTGCGGCGTTTAAAAATTTATAAATATTGGCTCTATATTCAAGATTTGCCTCTAGTTTTATATCTGCGGCTTGATCAAAAAAGAAATCTGTATCTTCTGTTCTTGGGTCATAACTTCCTGGTCCTAAATTTCTGGCTCGGAAAGCACGAATGCTATTCCCACCTCCCACAGAAAATTGACGAGAGAATGGAATTAATTCAGAATTACCATATGGTATCGCAACTCCACCAATTAATCTGGTTGCGATAGAACTATTTTCTCCAATTTTTCTATAGTATCTAAGGTCATGTTCCGTTTTCAAAAATTGGCTGAAAGGAATTCCACCTATTAATTTTTCATTGCCGTTTTTTACATCCGCTCCAGTTACCAATCCGGTTACATTTCCTGCCAAATCTAGAAAACCTTTGTAGTAGTAAGTGTTGGTTTTTTGAGAAGCAGTATTGGTGTATGTGTAGGAATAGGTAGGTCCGAAGATTAATTGTTTTTCTGTAACTCTGCCCAAACTTGGGTTTTTATCTATTTGTTCTTGGTATTTTTCTGTAATATTTGCAGGTGCAACATAAGTAATATCCATCACTTTTAGCTCGTGCTCTTTGCGCTCATTTTCTTTCCAAAGGTAGCCGAAACTAGCATTCAAATTTTGTAAAGTGTAGAGTTGCGTCCTGTTTTGAAATTCATAACTAAGAGATGCATTGGTTCTTGGTACAAATGCGCTAGAAGTATTGAACTGAAACGGAGCAATAATTCTAGGGATAGAAAGTTCTGCTTTTGCACCTACTCTTATGATGTTGTTGGCATCTCTTTGTCCGCCAACTGCTACATCAAAAGCTCCATAAACGGACATTTTAAATTGTTCTGCACCTTTGAAAGCGTTTCTATGAATCCAATTTAAATTCACTTCGCTTCCTGCATAATTTGCAGAGTTTTGCTTTGCTAGAGCTTCCAATCTTAGTGATTTGAAAGGTCTTGGCGTAAGTAAATAATAGGTGTCGAATTTATTGTTGGCAGAATCTGAAATTTTGAATTCATTTTTCACAAATTTAAATACTCCTAGACTTATGAGTCTATTTAGCGATAAATTGTGATCTGTTCTATTGTATAAATCTCCACGGTTGAAATACAATGCTCTATCAAATATTTTGGGATTAAATCTATTTTTAGGATCTACGATGTAAAGATTATCAACAATTTCCAAAGAATCTGTGTTGTATGGAATGTTGTATTTTCCGCCTTTCACATCTTCGATATTATAATCTGGAAAAACGACAACTTTATCTATTGTAAATTGTTGTTTAGATAGATTTGGCGTATTGTCTTTCAATTTCACAAACATTTCTACCTTATTTTTATTGGTAACTGTGCTGTCTGCTTGTACGATGATATTATCTGGACTAAAGTAATAAAATCCGTTTTCTTTTAAATGATTATTAATCCTTTCTCGCTCAAATTTTATCACGTCCAAATCAAAAGGTCTGCCTTTTTTTAGAACAGATTTAGATGCAATATTTTGCACATAATCGCTAATTGCGGTGGAATCTGGTACAAAATGAACATCGCTCATCAAATATCTGCTTCCAGTTTTCACTTCATATTCTACCTCTGCTTTTTTATTTTTTACAATGGTATCATAAGAAGTTTTTGTGTTGAAATAGCCTTTATTTTCGGAATAATTCTTTAAAATTTTTGCATTAAATTCTCTATCAACATCGCTTAAAAGAACTGGTTCTTCTCCAATTTTATATTTCAACCAATTCCTCAAACCTTTGCCTTTCACTTTTGGTTCTTTGGTGATATTGTAGATGTACAATCTCGGTCTTAAACCAAGAAAAGAAGAATTTGGTTTTGGCGTTAAGTTTTCTTCTAATCTACCTTTTAAAGTAGAACTTTCCTTTTTAGAAATTGTGTCGTTCGCAATTTTAATATCTGCACCTGTATATAGATATTCTCCCTCTTTTAAATATTTCATATTACTACAGGAGTTGATACCTGACAGTAGAAATACGCCACAAATGATGGACAGGGAAGTTTTTTTTATTGATTTAATACTCATAATTAATCTAGAAATTATTTAGAAGATGAGGTTTTTTCTATTTTTTTATTTTCTTTTTCTACTTTCGATCTTTGAAAAATTTCGCGAAATTTATTGTAATCTATAGTTAGAATAAAACCAACTCCAGTTTCTATAACTTGACCTTGCAAAGAAACCTGGTATTGATTTTTTCTGTATGCACGCAATTTATACCTTCCATCTTTTGATAAAGCATAATCTATCGTTACATCTCCCGCGATACTTGAAGTTTTTTCATTTGCGCGTGCTTCTCCTTCTACACCAAAATTACTACCAACAGACACTGTTAATCTATCATTTAATAATCTTTTGCTGATGCCAACATTTAAATCTGTTCTTTCATTTCTAGTTCCAGTAGAATAATCTTCGCTGGATTCCAGATCGAAATTCAATTCTACTCCGCCTATTAAATCGGATGCTAAATTGTTTAATTGTTCCGACAAAATTCTACTTACACTTTGCTTGGCTAGTGTAGCTCCAGAAAGACCAGTACTACTGCTAAAAGGATCTTCGCCAATAAATCTATTCAATAAAAGCAGCGCAAATACCTGTTTGTTTAATTCTGATGGCTCTGTTCGCAATTGCGCCAATTTTGCCTCCGTGTTTTCTAATACTTGGCTAGAGACGGAACTATTTGTTTTGTTGGTAGTGATATCAAAACTAATTTCTGGTTTCAAAAGTTCACCTTTTAAAATTAATAAAGTTTCAAATGGAATTCTTTGTTTATATTGATTCAAATCTCCCTCAGAAAGTTGCTGTTGTAGCAAATCTAAAGGTGCAGCATCGGTTTTATATATCGCGGTTATATCCATTTGTGCAGAAGTTGGTTCTCCTGTCCAAGTAATGGTACTACCTTTTTGAATATCGAATTTTCTTTTTAATAAACTTACAGACATTTCGTACGATCCTTTTTCAACTTCATATACTCCGGTTAAAGTTGTTTTTCCACTTGGATCTATTCCACCGTTTAAATTTGCGGTACCTTGTAGTGCTACAAAATCTCCGTTGGCTTTATCTATAATGATAGACATTTTTGCTTCTTTGCTCACGGCAATATTCACATTCACATCCAAACCTTTCAAACCTGTATCTGCGTTGATGGAATCTTGCTTTATCGTACCATTCAAGGCAACTTGATCTTGATCTATAAATTCTACAACGCCATCTCTATCTTGCAAAGAAGGTGAAGAGCTTGGCAAAATGAAGGTAAAATCTGTATTATCAACCACGCTTAAGTCTCCATTTACCTTTGGCAAATTCATATCTCCGCGTATTTTTAAAGCTGCATCTATCGCAAGCTTTCCATACATAATGTTGTCTTTATTTTCTTCGGAATCTACCACGTTGAAATCTTTCGCGTTCAAATCTAAATCAAATGCATAATCTTTATAATTGGTGGTCAGGATATTACCATCAAAAACGAGTGAGTTTCCAGAAGGATCATTTACTTTAAAATCATTGAATTTTATTCCTTTATTCGTAAACAAAATAGGATCGTTTAAATTTCTAAAATTGCTGCCAATTTTTACGATTTCTAAACCAACATTATTGAATTTTATTTGCCCCAAAATATTTGGCGCATCCGCAGTTCCATTTATTTTTAAATTTCCATTTAGATAACCTTCCGTATTTTCTATCGCATTTGCTGTGAATCCTTGCAAAGTTTGCATTTCTAAACGGTTCATCACCAAATCTGCATCAATTCTAGATGTTGCAGTATTGTAATCCCCAATAATTTTCACATCATTATTAAATCCTGTCAAAGCAATATTTGTATTGATGACGTCTGCAGTTTTGTTGTTGGCTTTAAGATTTAAATTTCCTGCGGGATTTCCAAATACTTCTAAATCTGCAACGTCGATATTGGCATCAAAATTTAATTTTTTGGTGATATTTCGCAATTGTGCAGTTCCATTCACAGTTCCTTTTGCCAAAAGAGAATCTTTTTTCAGCATTTCTGTGATGGTTTCTATCTTGAAATCTTTGATGCTCACATTCATCGGGCTGTTTGCTTGCGTGCTTTCCGATTGCAAACTGATTTCGCTACCTGCATTAGACAAAGTAAATTGATCTGCATAAAAACCTTTGCTGCTTATTTGTAATTTGTTGTTTGGTGAAACTGCCCAATTATCATAATTTAATTTTAAACCATCTGGATTCAGAGAAATTTCTGTAATATCATTAAAGGTTTTCGCAGTTCCTGCTATTAAAAATTGTTCTACATCTTTTTGATCTTGAGTAGTCAAATTATAAGAAATAACATCTTCTGCCAAATTTCCGTTGAGTTTTACCTTATTTAAAGCCAAACTTTCAGTGGCAAATTTGCCCAAAGTAACATCATATTGCAAAGCATTATTTTCATTATTAATGTTGAGCGTTCCATTTTCAATCGTGTTTCCACCATACACAACTTTTGGAATGGTACCATTAACGATGAGTTTTTGAGAATCGGCATCGTAATTTGCGGTTAAATCTATATTGTCGAAACTTGTTAATTCTGGTACAAATTTTCTTAATAAATCATCGTCTTTTATTTGCGCTTGAACGGTGAAAAATTGTCCTGCAGTTATTTTCGCTTTTTTACCCGCTTTTTGAAAATGGTAATATTCATTAATGGTATTAGAAAGCGAGCCAAAAATTTCTGAAAGTTTAAATTTTCCGTTCATTTCTAAATCTGCAATTTGAGATTGAAGGGAAATACTGTTTGAACTTTCTGTAGAAACGGCTTTTAAATAGACCTCTTGAACAGGAAATACCGTTTTTGTATCCGAAATTGCAAAATTTTGCAACGTTAATTCGCCATTCAATGCATCTGGATTTAGACTTTGAAAATCACCATCTAATTTCCCCGCAAGTATCATTGGTTCTGCATAAAAACCTAATTTATTAAGGTCTAATTTAATAATATTTCCCGCAACTTTTACCGATGGATCTTTATCCGTCAATCTTCCAGAAGCATTTATAGCAAGGTTGGCGTTTGGATCTTTGGAATCTAAATTGATGATATAATTTCCACGATTCACCTTTGCTTTTAGGTTCATATTTCTGTAGCGGTATTTATTATAATCTACCGCTGCAATATTTCCTTTTACGTCTGCAATACCTTTATTTGGATCAAAACCAGTTCCGTTTGCAACTATTTTCCCTGTGATAATTCCTAAATCTTTATTCTGAATTATTTTTCCGATTTGAAGATTTTGAAGATCAGCGATCACATTATATTGCTCTGCGTTTTTTTTGCGCATATCCAATTTCGCATCAATTTTTGCATTTCCAAGCGTGGAAGTGAGTTTCATATTGGTATTCACAACTTGTGTAGTTCCTTTTGCAACACCATTCAAACTAATGGAAGAAGGCAAAGCAATATTTGTTGGAATTGTTCCTTTTGGCACTACATTAAAAATCGTTCTTGCAGAAGTAGAAAATTCTCTAATATTTAAATTGTAGAATAATTTGCTGGGATCTGTAGCATTTTTTATCTTTCCAGATAGTGCTAATTTCATTTTATCCAGACCAGAAACTTGCAGATTATCGATGGTTAAATCATTAATAAAACCTTTCAAACGAGCATCCACATTCAAAATTCCGTTGGGATATTTATTAAAAGGCGCTTGCTTTCTTAAATCTGGCGCAAACAAAAGAATATCTTTGAAACCAATTTTTGAATTGGCGATGTTTGCCATTATTTCTACTTTCCCAGGTTTTGCAGAAAGTTGCTCGATGGAATTATAATTCAAAACCAATTCATCTTTTAATACGGTTTGCGGTGTTTGCAGATAGAGATCTTTTAAATAAGCTTGTTTATCCTCATACACAAAATCTGTATTAAATTTTTGAATATTCAAACCACGAGATTCTTGAATTTCTGCGCTATTTACAGTTCCTGCAAAAGTTCCCTCAATCATTTTGAAATTGCGAACTTCTACATTCATTTTAGAAAAATTGAGATGATTGAAATCCATTCCAGCAGGTGCAATTGGCTCTGCAGTATTGTTGTATACTAATTTCACATCCTCAAAAAGCAATTTCCTTAAGCTTATTTGCATAGGTTTGCTTTCGGTTTTAGGTGAAGAAATATTTTCTGTATTGGCTTTTTTGGTGGCTGCTAAAAATAATTTAGCATCAATATTTGCACCTTTTAGCAATACATTGTCTACATTAAATTGGCTATTTTCTAAATCTAATTGATTTATTTTTGTACTTAATTCTTGAAATTTAATAGTAGAGTAGGTTTTAGAAATATCATCTCCATAATCTATATCGAAGTTGGTTAATTTTATTCTATTCAACGCGATTTTAAACGGATTTTCGGCGGCCATAGAATCCACTGTCTTTTCAGTTTTTTTGGCTATTTCTTCTACCAAGTCCTGCTTTAGTTTTAATTTTAGCCCGTCTACATTAATATTGTTTACCGCGAAATTATTTTTATCTAGATCAAATTTTTGTACACGCGTATCAAAAGATTTCACGTAGAATTTAATATCATTTCTAGCTTGATTGTCGGTGAAATTAACTCCTAAATCTTTAATTTTTATTTTGTCTAAAGAAATTATGAAAGGTTTGGAAGTGCTTTCCTCCTCATCTTTGGTCGCAAAAGCATCTAGAATATAATCAAAATTAAATTTTCCGCTTTTATCTCGAACCACATTTGCTCTCACAGTTTCTAAATCTATAGAGGTAATATCTGCTTTACTATTAACTAATTGAAGTAAATCTATACCTACATCTAATTTTTTTACATAAAGAAGAGTATCTTGTTTTTGCCCTTTCAAATACAATTTTTCCATCACCAAGCTGGATGGAAAATCAATATAAATTCTTTCTAAACTAACGTCCGTTTTTATTTTATCTTCTAGATAATTAACCAATTTTCCTTTTGCAAAATTTTGCACTGCAGGAATTTGGAGACTTAATACGAGTAAAATAAGCAAAACAATAATGCTTGCTACCGCGATGCCCGTAATTTTCGCTATTTTTTTTCCGTTTATTTTCAAATGAAGTTTATTTGGCACAAAGATAATAAGTTTACATTTATTTTCTTTATATAATTAATTCTTAAAATTATAACGAAGATTTTGTAAAATTTCCCAAAAAAAATCGCATAAAATTTAATTTACGCGAAATTTAGTTTAAATGGATTTATTTTTGAATTATTTCAGCAGAGCATTAAAAGTATCTCCCTGTCTTATATCTCCAGTATTGTAGCCTTTCATGAACCATTCTTGCCTTTGCGCAGAACTTCCGTGTGTGAAACCTTCTTGGTTTACGTAACCTTGCGAACGTTTCTGAATATTATCATCTCCAACTGCAGCCGCTGCTTCCATAGCACTTTGGATATCTCCTGGCTCGAGAAAATTTTCTCGCTGATCTGTTTTTTTTGCCCAAACTCCGGCGTAGAAATCTGCTTGCAATTCTGTAGCTACAGATACTCTGTTCATCTTTGCCTCAGAATATTTGCCACTTCTTCTCAATTGATCTACTTTTCCCGAGGTTCCTAATACGGTTTGTACATGATGACCAACCTCGTGAGCAAGCACATAAGCGATGGAAAATTCTGTAACTTTTGCACCAAATTTACGTTGAAGTTCGCCAAAAAAACTCATGTCCATATAGATGGTTTCGTCTGCTGGGCAATAAAATGGTCCCATAGAAGACGCTGCTGGTCCGCATCCAGATTGCGTTCCGTTTTCAAAAATGACTACTTTTGGTTCTCGGTATTGCATTCCCATTTTTTGAAATTCTGCAGTCCAAGTTTCTATATTTTCTTTGGCAAGCATGTCCACAAATTTATAAATTTGCTGCTCTTCTGAAGTTAAATCTCTTTGTTCTGTCTGTGCAGACTGTTGTTGCATTCCACTAGAAATTAAAGCAGAAGGATCTCCGCCAAGAAAAAATATGATGGCTGCAACTATTAAAGTTCCCAATCCGCCACCAACAAGCTTTCCGCCTCCGCTTCCAGTTCCTCTTCTATCTTCCACGTTTCCGCCAGAATCATTTGTCCATTTCATATCTAGTTTTTTATTTTTTGAATTTTAAAAGTACAAAATTAAATTAAAAGCTAATTAAATTAATTTCGTAGAGATTTTATAATATTTAATAGCCTTATTTCTTTTGATTCAATTTATTATTTTCTAGCCAATAAGAAACACTTTGATAGGTTGCAACCGTTTTTTGAACTAAATTTTCATTTTTATCTTTTAATAAAGTTTCATCATAAATCAGTTTAAAATCTTGCGGAAGATTAGAATCTTTTAATGATAATTGGTATTGTTTTATTTTTCTGGTAGGCGAAATAATTGTCAATCTATCGTCTTTTATTAAACCAAGATCTTGATAGGTTGCGATATATGCACGCGGTTTGTAATTTATGTCAAATACATTTTGGCCTAAAAATTTTGTGGTGTAATTAAAATTTAACAAAGAAAATAGAGTAGGCATCACATCTATTTGAGACATCAAAGTAGAAAATTTTTGAGGTTTTACAAAACCTTCGGAAAAAACCATCGCAGGTATTCTGTATTTATCCATCGGAAGTTCTGTACTACCTGCACTAGAAGCGCAATGATCTGAAATAATTACGAAAACTGTATTGCTATACCAAGGCTGTTTTTTTGCCATTTCAAAAAATTTCCGCAAAGCATAATCAGTATATTTCACACCACCTCCTCTGCTTTTTGTGGAAGGCGGGATGTCTATTTTCCCTTCCGGATAAGTGTATGGTCTATGATTAGAAACCGTCATCCAATGGTTGAAAAATGGTTTCCCAGTTTTGGCTTCTTCATTCATCGTTTGTATAGCTTTATTCGCCATATCTTCATCACAAACACCCCATACATTTGCAAAAGTGATTTCTTCTTCTTTAAAATTGTCTCTATCTACAATATCATAACCATTTCCTTGGAAAAAGTCCTTCATATTATCAAAATAACTATAACCACCGTAAAGGAATTTTGTAGAATATCCTTTTTCTTTAAAAATACTTCCTGTGGTAAATTTATTTTTATTGTTTTTCCTTTTCACGATGCTTTCTCCCGCAGTTGGTGGAATACAAAGCGTCAAAGCTTCCAAACCTCGCACTGTTCTGTTTCCGGTTGCATACAGATTGGTAAACATCAAAGATTTATCTGCAAGACTATCTAAAAATGGGGTTATTTTCTGGTCATTTCCATAATGCTCTAGAAATTCTGCGGAAAGACTTTCTATAGAAATTAAGACTACATTTTTCTTTATTTCTGTAGAATCAGAGACAATGTTTCTTTGCAAAGTAGAAGGTTGAAAATCCTCAAGAAAAGTTGATTCTGCTAACTTTTGATCAATAACTGGATAGAATTGAAAAAAATCTAATTGATTGTTCGTGAATGCGTTGTAAAATTTTGGCAATCCATTTGCCTGAATTTCTGTAGCGAAATTGTTTGTTGTTTTTATAGTTGCAAATTTTGGAATAACAAATAAACTGATTATAAATAATGCTGTATAAGAAACCAAAAGTATTATTTTCTGTGGTATGCTTGGTAGATTTTCTAATTGTTCTACTGTTTTTTTATAGATGAAAATTGTAATTGCAATGGTGAAAATACCAATAATTGAAAATAGAGGAATCACAGGATAACTCTCCATTATGTTTCCGATGACTTCATTGGTGTAAATTAAATAATCTACCGCTATGAAATTGTATCGAACTCCGAATTCATTCCAAAAAAAATATTCGCTTACCGCATTTTGTGTTATTACGAATACGCATAGAAACAGTGTGATAAAGTATAGGATGTTTCTAATTTTTGTGCGATGGTTTTTAGCGAAATACATCAAACCAAAAAGAAAGGTTTTCAACCCAATAAATGCCATTGCTATTTCCCAAATGGAGCCTCCATATTGCCTAAAAATATTATTTGGGACCAACCAAACGTAAAGAAATATAGATAAAAATACTGCAAAAACAATCGCTCCAAGCGGATTTTTGTATTTTCCATTTGATAAGAAAAGCATATATAGTGCAAGAATCACACTTCCTATCGCGAAAACAAAAACATCACTCAATAAGCCTACAAAAAGAATTTGCAAAGTTTCTAACACACTAAAATTTGCAGAAGTAATAGGATGGAATATGAAGACAATTCTTAAAATAAAAGAAAGAATTAGATAAAAAACTCCGAGATAGAGGAAAGGTTTTGTTTTTTGTAGGAATAAATTTTTCATCATGATTTTCTTTAAAAATTAAAAATTAGACACTCGAAAATTATTGAAAAATTTGAAAAGAATACAAGCTGTTACTTTGTTAATTTTCTTTTAAAATCTATCATATGCAAAGCAGTTACGGCAGCTTCTACACCTTTGTTGCCCAAATCGCCGCCACTTCTTGCAATAGAATGTTCTTTTTTATCATCTGTAAGCACACAAAAAATTGCGGGAATATCTGTAAGAATATTACAATCTTTGATGCCTTGTGCAACTGCAGAGCAAACAAATTCAAAATGAGGTGTTTCGCCACGAATGACGCAACCGATTGCAATTACAGCATCGTATTTTTTAGATTTGCAAAGTTGCATGCTTGCAAAACACAATTCAAAAGCGCCAGGAACTGCATGTACTGTTATGTTTTTAGAATTTACGCCTTCTTTTTCTAAAATTTCTAAAGCGGCATCTCGAAGGTTGTTGGTAACGAAACCATTCCATTCTGAAACCACAATGCCGATGGTAAAATCATCGGCATTGGAAATTTTTAAAGGGCGATAATCGGATAGATTAACTGTAGCCATTTTTATTTTATTTAATAATATTTTACCATTTCTACGTAAGCATCAGAAGTGCCATTGTCATATTCCTGATATTTTTCTCCAATACTTGAGAAATACTTTTTGGCAACATCTTTTTTGTTCAACGCTAAAGCGAGTATTCCACCTTTTCTGCTGAAATAATATTGGGTGTACATATCATCTGAAGCAGAAACAGCTTTATCAATAAGAGACATTGCCTCTTCGCTTTTGTTTAAATTGGATTGTGCATCTGCCATTGCTCCATATTTTAAAGCCATAAGAATTCCATTTCCAGAAGAAAATTTATCTAAGAGATCATAAGATTCTTGAAATTTTCCTTCTTTAAATTTTAATAAGCCAGCATTATATGCAGATAATTTTCCCACGTTTGTGCCAGAATATTTTTCATAAGTACCAAGAAATCCTGGGTTTGCAGCAGATTTACCACCTAAAGCTAAAGTGTCTTTTCCAGCCGTAAGATTCTTCTGTGCAGAGAAATAACTTTTCATCGCCTCTTCATTTTTAGGAGCTACAACATACTGTTGATAAACGAAATAGCCTAAAACACCAAGCACCAAAGCACCGAATATAATACCTAAAAGTTTGGCATTTCTTTCTACAAATTTTTCGGTTTTTAGCGCGTCTTTGTCCAATTCTTGAAAAAACTCTACCGTTTCCTTTCCTTCTATTTCTTTATTTTTCTTGCTCATAATCTTTTATAAATGATTTTGCAAATTTAATGGTTTCTTTGGTATATACAAAACATTATTTTTGGTACTAGATAATTCATTGGAATCCTCCTTTCTTTATTTAAATGTGTGTATATACTATTTAGAAATTTTAAATTTTAAAATTGTAAAACTTCGTAAATTTCGGCTCCAAATTGCTCTAGTTTTTTCTGACCTTCTAAATCTTTTAAACCAATAAGAAAACTAAATTGACTCACAATTGCGCCTTGTTTCTCTACTAATCTTGAGGCAGCTTCTGTAGTGCCGCCAGTTGCAAGAAGATCATCATGTATTAGAATTTTTTGACCAGGTTTTATTTGGCCTTCTCGCATTTCTATTTCGGAGGTACCATATTCTAGATCATATTTTTCGGATACAAATGGTGGTGGAAGTTTGCCTTTTTTTCTTATTAATATGAATGGAACGTCTAAAGCGATTGCAATACCAATTCCGAAAAGGTAGCCTCTACTTTCAATGCCTACCACTGCATCTACTTTCCCACGACTGAAATTTGCTAAATCTTCGATTACCTCCTCGTACAATTTTGGATTTAAAAATATAGGCGTAATGTCTTTAAATTGAATTCCCTCAATAGGAAAATCTGGAACATTGATGATTGTCTCTTTTAATTTTGAAATTAATGTTGTTTTTTCCATATTTAATTGATCTTGTAGCTGGATATTTTCCATTCGCCATTCACGTTTTTTAGCCCGAAGGTTACTTGTAGTGCTGTAGTTTTTCCGTTTTTATCTGTCACGTCATATGTTGCATTTACGCTAGATGCGTTTGCTGACGTGGAGTTTGTTTTAATGTTTTTTACATTTAATTTTTTCACATTACCGAAACCACTATTTGCATTAGAGAAATTTTCAAATGTTCCCCAACTTGGATTTGCAGACGTGTCGTAAGCGTTTTTCAAATTTTGACTGCTCAAATTATTCAAGAAGTTTTGTACTGTAGTTTTTGGTTCGCCAGCAGTTTTAGGTTTCGCTGGGTCTTTCGGTACGGTTGTATTGTCAATAGGATTTTCTACGGTTGTACTTGTGGGATTTTCTGGGTTGGTAACTTCTACGGGATCTTCGTCAATTATTTGAATTCTTTGCATGGCTCTAGAATTTACGGCAACACCAACCTTCGTCATTTTATAGGTTTTCTTTGCTGTTTTTACTGTCACTGTTACATCTATTCTATCATCATATATTTTATCTGCAGGCAAATTTGCAAATTTGATAGTAAAGCCTTGAAAATTATTATCAATCATTAAATTTTTTGAACTCAAAACTTGAGATCCATTGCTTGTAACAACCATTGTTGTTTCTAAAGCTGCACCTTTGAAATCTACTGGATTTCCCGTATTATCTACCAACCTCGGAATTATCTGTAAAACCCGTGGTCCTAGAATGCTGTCTATAGCGCTAGGTCTGGTTGTAACGCTTAATGCAGAAGCAATAATTTCGTTTGGATCCTTTTCTATTGCTTTTATATCTTCAAATATATTAAGAACACCTAAAGATGGTGGACCAGAACTTGTCCAAAGGAAATTATTTTGAAGAGCAACTTGGTCTGCAAGTGCGAATATTTCTGGTACTTTTTTGCCAGCAAGAAGTTCTCGAAGAGATTTCATTTGTGCTTCCTCTCCTTCTGCTTGTACACCTAGAGTTTTTAAAATATAAAGTGCTTCATTAAATTTTGTTTGCTGCAATGTGTTGAGACTAGACGTCATATCATTGATACTAGCACGAAAATTTTGTGTAGAACTTGGGTCTACGCTATCCTTTTTGCAACTAATGGTGCAAGTAGCAAATATTATAAATAAAAGTAGAAATTTTTTCATAGCAAATTGTTTATACAAATTTACTAAATCCATTACATATTCTAGATTTTATTTTTATTTCCAAGGATTTTTAATTTAGCATAATGTTTAGGAATAGAAATTGAGAAATTTTTGCCAATCTAGAAAGAGTTATAATTTTAGAAAAAGTTTAAAAATATTTCTTAAAAAATTTGAATAGCTTAATTTAACAACTAATAAGTAGAATATCGTAATATAATTAATTTATTATATTGCAAATTGTATAGGTAAAAAATATTTTTTATTGGGGATAATTTTAATAAAGATTAAACTTCTGAAACTTTAATCACAATTAATAAAACCAATGGAAAGATGTATTCGTAAATGCTAATATTAACAACAATAAATTTTTAAACATGAAAAAAACAAAAATTATTTTAGGTTTATCGCTAGTAGCGATTTCGGGCCTGATCTTTATGTCTGCAGATCACATCGATGCTCCAGCTGTAACGGGAAGTGCAAATGATATCACAGATGTCTATGCTTTTCAAGGAGCAGATTCCAACAATTTGGTATTTGTAGTAAATGAGCAAGGGTTACTTTCTCCAAGTGCTTCTGCTTCTGCTAGCTTTAGTGAAAATGTTTTAACTGAAATAAACATTGATAACAACGGTGATAATGTAGAAGATCTTGTTATCCAAGCTATTAGAAAAGGGAATAAAATGTATTTCTTCGGACCAGTTGCTCCTGGAACTACTGGAACATCTAGTACTATTAAAACTGGATCTCCTTCTGGTAGTGTAGATATTTCTGCTTATGGTGCTGCGCCAAGTATTGCAACAGCAACAAATGGAATGAAATTTTTCGCTGGACCAAGAGACGATCCGTTTTTCTTTGATTTCACAAGGTTTACTGCAATTCTAGGTGGTTCTGCTACGAGTTTCAACAATCCTGGAACTGATACTTTTGCAGGTACAAATGTTTTAGCAACTGTAATAGAAGTACCAAAATCTTTGTTGGGATCTTCTTCAACTATTAATGTTTGGGCAGAAACTAAACAAAAACAATAATCTACACATACACTTTAAATCTAAATTTATGAAAAATAATATATTCAAGATCTTGGCATTATCACTT
This sequence comes from Frigoriflavimonas asaccharolytica, assembly GCF_013294015.1. Taxonomy (GTDB): domain Bacteria; phylum Bacteroidota; class Bacteroidia; order Flavobacteriales; family Weeksellaceae; genus Frigoriflavimonas; species Frigoriflavimonas asaccharolytica. The sequence goes on along the minus strand of NZ_JABSNO010000001.1, from coordinate 113,155 downwards.
ATGGCAACGGCAGTTTTTACCAGTTGTAATGATAATGATGAATTCATATCACAGCAAACTGATTTTTCTGGTACATTTGTACAAGCTGATCAAATGGGTCGCCCTGCAATAAATACAGTATTCATAGCATCTGGAGCTCCTAAAAATACTTTTAATACGACCATTCCATCTGCAATGGGAGCAGCATATCAGTCAGTTTTTCAAACTAGATTGATGAATTTGAACCCTGCCTATACTACAAATGCTCTTGGCCAAACTGCAGCGCAGTTCACAGGTTTATTAGCTACAGATGTATTAGGAGTTTCAAAAGTTGCACCAACTACATTTTTTGATGGTACCAATGTTTTAACTGGTCGTGCACTTGCTGATGATGTAATTGATACAGAATTATTACTAATTTTTGGTGGACCAGGAGGTACTTCAAATCCTGGCTTAACGAAAGATAATGTAAACTCAAATGATAAACCATTTTTGACTTCATTCCCTTATTTAGCTTCTGCATGGTAATATTTATTTAAACACTTTAATAAGTGTTTTTATCTAATAAAAATGAGCACTTCTTTGGAAGCGCTCATTTTTTTTTATTAGCCAATAAAGTAGTTCTGATTTCAAGATTTACTCTTCATCAACCTTTAATAATTTATCATAAATTTTTAACAGGAGATAGCTTGTATCGTAGATTTGAGATTGTTTAGTAGGTGTATAATAGATTTAATATTTTATTTTAAGGAATTTATACGATGCGCTTGCCTTTTATGATAGACAATTTTTTCCTTTCTGTTGAATGTCTACATCTTGTAGTTGGCTGGAAATGTCAATTTGCTTTTTCTTTAAGATCTTCTTTAAAATATTGGCTGAAAATGATTTGCAAATTAGGGAAGTCTATTTTCTCCCAATATTTTTCTTTGTAATTACTTTTGCTTTTTGAAAATTTTACGTCTTCTATTTTTTTGTTATTTCCGAAATCTATTTCTGTAGCGTGGAAATTGTTGTAAATTATTATTTGATTATAATCATCCTCCGTTTTGTGTTTCAATTTCAAATCTGTGATGGAACTAAAATCTATAATGTCTCGCAATTGTTTTTTGGAATTTTTTTCGAAAGATAAATTTAAAACGGTATTGAAATCATATAAGCGATAACCTAGAAAAGACAATTCTTTTTCTTTCAAAGAAGAACCACTTACTTGCATCACATCTTTTTCTCCTAATTTTAATTCTGCTATTTGTGCTTTATTGTTTTTATAGTCATCCAGATTTGTTATTTTTTTTAAATCTGGTGTTTCCATAAAATTTTTATAGTCCCATAATGAGGTTTTTTTATGAATATTTTCAGCAATGTCTAGAGTATAAATTCTGTATTGCAATACATTTGTACTTTTTAATTTGCCATTTTCTCTTTCAAAAACATAACTTACAATGCCATCTGCATAGCAGTTTAGTCTATTGTTTAAAGTAACATATGAAGTAAAGTTTCCTGTAACAATGATGTATTTTGCTTGATCTCCTTTTTTTATAACTACAGTTTCTATTTCTCTTATTCTATCATTTAATTTTATGATAGAATTTTCGAAAGCGGAGTAGGGAAGTTTTGCAATGGATTCGTTTTCATAAATGAGTTGATATTCTGCTTGATCTTTTGTGATTAGATTTTTATCAATTTTTCCTTCAATATCAGAATATGCTAAAATACTTCCATCTTTACCAAAAACAGATACTTTTGGTAATGGCTGATTGGTAGTTTTAGAAATAAATTGAATGGTTTGAGCATTCAAAATGTTGAAAAATATTATCAGCAGGATCGTAAGTATGGTTTTCATAGAATGAGGATTTTTAATTTTGTTCTAATTATTAGACAATTTTTTCTGTAGATGGTTGTCTGAAAAATCATTTAATAATGAAAAAAGACTGTTAAAATTAATTAACAGTCTTTTTATTTATAGATTTCTAAAATAGATTAGAAAGGATATTCATATATCTCTGATTCCTTCAAGTATGGATTTCCTGTTGGAATTAATTTCAATTTAGATAATGTTGTCATCACGATGAATGTAAATAATCCTATGAAGAAAAGAACAGAACCTATTGTTAAAATTAGTACTTCTGGTGTTTTCCAGTATGCTCCAACTGTTCCCGGCATTACCATATTGAAGTAATCTAAGATGTGACCTAGAATTACAATTACCGCGATAGTACAAACCACTTTGTAATTTCTTTTGATGCTAGAACTAACCAATACCAATAATGGTAAGAAGAAATTTGGAATTAACATTGGAAGATAAACCCAGTAATAATGTTCAAATCTTGCCATGAAATAGTTTACTTCTTCAGGTACATTTGCATACCAATACAACATGAATTGCGCGAACCAAGTGTATGTCCAAAGCATACTTGTTGCAAAAAGGAAAACTCCTAAATCATGTAAATGATTATCATTAAATTGTGGTAAGAATCCTTTCTTTTTAAGATAAACACTTATCAAGATAATTGCAGCAACTCCACTTGTAAGACAACTTACCATAGAATACCAAATATACATAGTAGAATACCAGTGAGGATCTATAGACATCAACCAATCCCATGCCCAAGCTGCAGAACAGAAACCGAAAAATACTAAATATCCAACTGCCCATCTGTATAGTATTTGATAATCTCTTAGGCTTTTAGTTTGATCTACTAATTTTGATTGTCTTCTCAATTTCCAGGTAAGGAAAGATGCTCCGACTACATAAAAAATTGTTCTAAAAGCGTAGAATGGTATGTTTAAGAATTTCTTTTTTTCAAATAAAATCACATCAAAATGATCTGAATTTGGATCTGTTAACGCAGGATCCATCCAGTGAAATAAATGTCCGTTGTGCGTAGCATTAAGAATCATTAAGATAATTAATATGGCACCACCATAAGGAATATATCCACTTATAGCTTCCATTACTCTAGTGATAATAATAGACCAACCAGCGTGTGAAACGTGTTGTATACTGTAAAAAAACATTGCAGCACAGCTTAATCCGAAGAAGAAAACTGCTACCAAGTGAATTGCAGCTAATGGTTGGTTGTGAATTTGCATTTTTGCATGTTCCAAGTGAGCTTCGTGATCTTGTGGACCAACTAGTTCGCTAGAATTAAGAGCAGATGTATGACCAGCGGTATGAACTGCTTCCATCATGTGTTCTACTTTTACATCATCTATGCTATGATTCATAAAATAACCAACAGCAAACAGCACCAAACCTGCAACGAGGAGTGCTATAGAAACTAATTTTAATTTAGATGAAAATTGATACATTTTTACTTCTTTTTAATTATTTAACTGCAGGTGTTTCTGTGGCTGTCGTTGCTACTGCTGCATTTGCTGGAGCTGCTGCATTTTTCTTAAACGCATTCATTACATACATTGCAACTCTCCATCTATCTCCTGCATTCAACATTCCTGCATAACTTCCCATTGCATTTCTTCCATTCATCATTACATAGTGTACAGATGCTACGGTTATATCTCTATCTGCATAAGCTGGAACTCCAGAATAGGCACCGCTTGTTACGATAGGACCTTGTCCATTTCCACCAACACCGTGGCAAGCACTACATGTTTTTTCATATAGTCCTTTTCCTCTTTCGATATCTTTAGCGAAATTTTTAGGATCTAATGGAGAATTTGTAATTGTTTTTGCAATATCATAGCCACCATTATATTGATCTGGTGTAAGTGCTTTGTCATTACTATCCTCTATTACCCCATCTTTGTTTCTAGAAACGGTACCATCAATAGGTCCGAGTCCAGTAGCACCATCGTTTCTTACAAATGCTGGAATTTCATTTTCATGTTTTGAGTACGCATCTTCAGCTTTCATCAAAGGATCATAAGCTACTGGGAAATACATATCTGGAAAATAAACTAATGGTGGATTTTGATTGGGTCCACAAGAATTTAATACCATTACTGTAATACTAAAGAGTGCTGTAAGTTTTATAATACTGTTCTTCATTTTACGCATCTTTTACGGTTATTTCTTCTACTCCTGTGTCTATCAAAACTTGTTTAATGCTTTCTACATCATCAGATATAAATTCCATCATAAATTTATCATCGGTAGTTCTTGGATCTGGATTTTGTGGTGCTGCACCAGGATACATTTTGTTTCTTGCTAAAAAAGTAAGAGACATCATGTGTGCTGCGCAAAATACCATTAATTCAAACATTGGAACTACGAAAGCTGGCATATTGTGAAACCAATCAAATGATGGTTTTCCACCAATATTTTGTGCCCAATCGTGATTCATTGTATAAAAAGTAATCAAACTTCCTACGGTGACTCCATATACTGCATAAATAAAAGCGGCATCTGAAATTCTTGTTTTCTTTAGTCCTAAAGCTTTGTCTAGACCATGCACTGGGAATGGTGTATAAACTTCATTGATGGATATACCCTTATCATTGAAAGCTTTTACTCCGTTCATCAAATCATCATCGTCGGCATATAGGCCGTATATAATTTTAGTGGTGTTCATCTCCTTCTTTTGCTTTATAAGTTTCTCCTGACATTTTCAAAATAGTCTTCAATTCTGCCTGTGCTATTACAGGGAATGTTCTTGCATATAGTAGGAATAATACAGAAAAGAATCCTATAGTTCCTAAAAATACTCCTACATCTATAATAGACGGCATAAACATTGTCCAAGAACTTGGTAGATAATCTCTAGAAAGATTGATAACAATAATATCAAATCTTTCAAACCACATTCCTATGTTTATAATTAATGCCAATATAAATGTTGCAATAATGTTTGTTCTTACTTTCTTGAACCAAAATAGAGCTGGGAATATTAAGTTACAAGAAATTAATGCCCAGAATGCCCACCAGTAAGGTCCTGTTGCTGCTCCTGGAGTAAGGTATGCAAAATCTTCAAATCTACTTCCAGAATACCAAGCGATAAAATATTCACAACCATAGGCTACAGTTACCATACCACCTGTAAGGATGATTACGATGTTCATAATTTCGATATGGTATATTGTGATATATTCTTCTAGGTGACAAACTTTTCTCGCTATTAAAAGTAAAGTTTGAACCATTGCAAATCCTGAAAAGATAGCTCCAGCTACAAAGTATGGTGGATATATCGTGGAGTGCCATCCTTTTATCACGGATGTAGCAAAGTCAAAAGATACTGTGGTATGTACAGAGAATACAAGTGGTGTAGCCAAGCCTGCAAGAACTAAAGAAAGTTCTTCAAATCTTTGCCAGTGTTTTGCCTTTCCTCCCCAGCCAAATGCTAGAAACGTATAGATTTGTCTTGTCCACGGTGTTTTCGCTCTGTCTCGGATCATAGCAAAATCTGGAATCAATCCCATAAACCAGAAAACGGTTGATACGGAAAAGTAGGTAGAAATTGCAAATACATCCCAAAGAAGTGGTGAGTTAAAATTCGTCCATAAAGAACCAAATTGGTTTGGTAATGGGAAAACCCAATATCCTACCCAAACTCTACCCATGTGTATTACTGGAAAGATAGCTGCTTGCACAACTGCAAAAATAGTCATTGCTTCTGCAGATCTGTTTACAGACATTCTCCATCTTTGTCTGAATAGTAATAATACAGCGGATATTAGTGTACCGGCATGACCAATACCTACCCACCAAACGAAATTGGTGATATCCCATCCCCAGTTGATGGTTCTATTAAGACCCCAAGCTCCAATACCTGTACCGATAGTGTAGGCTATACAGCCAAAACCGTAGATAAAAAGGGCTAAAGCAATATATAGTGAAACCCACCATAGTTTTCCTGCTCTTTCTTCTATAGGTCTTGCTATATCCTCTGTAATATCGTGATATGTTTTGTGACCAATAATTAAAGGTTCCCTTATCGGGGCTTCGTAATGTGACATCTGTTACCTTATTATTATTTTTTAAACTTCTTTTTCTTCTGTTCTATTTCTTACTTTGGTGTGGTAGAAAACGTTTGGTTTTGTACCTATCTCTTCTAGCAAAGTATATCTTCTATTGCTTGCATAAAGTTTTCTAACTCCCGAAGCTTTATCATTCATATCTCCAAATTGTAGAGCATTAGTAGGACAAGCTTGTGCGCAGGCAGTATTGAATTCTCCATCCGGTACAACTCTACCGTCTTTTTTAGCTTCCAAAATAGTGAATTGCGTTCTTTGTATACACATTGAACATTTTTCCATTACACCTCTTGTTCTTACTACAACGTCTGGATTTAATACCATTCTGCTGTAGTCATTATTCATTGTGTAATCAAATTTATCATTTAATTGGTAGTTAAACCAATTGAATCTTCTTACTTTATATGGACAGTTGTTTGCACAATATCTTGTACCAATACATCTGTTGTAAGCCATTTGATTTTGACCTTGCTTACCATGTGAAGTAGCCGCAACTGGACAAACTGTTTCGCAAGGTGCGTGGTTACAATGTTGACACATTACCGGTTGGAAAATCACATCTGGATTTTCTGCTGGCTCTATCAAAATATCATATAACTCTGGAACGTTTAAATTTCTTTCAACCTGTTCCTTTGTTTCAATTTTTTCTTTTGCAGAGTAGTATCTATCTATACGCAACCAGTACATATCTCTAGACATTCTTACTTCTTCTTTCCCTACAACGGCAACGTTATTTTCTGCTTGACAAGCTACAACACATGCTCCACAACCAGTACAAGAATTTAAATCTACAGATAAATTGAAATGTGGACCATCTTGATCATCAAACATTCCCCAAAGATCTATTTTTCCAGCTGGCATATCACCATTAATGGTTTGATATTCCAACGGTTTATTCCATCCATGCTTATGGTCATCAAAAGGTACATTAATGAATTCTGCTAAAGGAACTTCCTTTGCTATTTCATATCTACCCATTAATGTATTTTGTAATTGGATACCTGCAAACTCATGCTCACCAGAGACTTTTTCTAAATTTACATTGGTAAGTGCTAAATTGGTCCCATCAAAAATAGGATAAGCGTTTATACCTGTATCTGCTGTTTTACCTGAATCTTTTTTACCATATCCAAGCGCTAATCCCAAAGAACCTTTTGCTTGTCCTGGCTGAATATATACAGGTACATTTTCTAATTTTACTCCGTTTACGGTTATGTTTGCCAAAGAACCATCCAATTGCATTCTACCATTTAGATCGTTTTCGAAACCTAATTCTTCTGCATCTTTTGGAGAAATACTTACATAGTTATCCCAGGATAATCTTGTGATTGGATCTGGAAGTTCTTGCAACCAAGGATTATTTGCTTGTGTACCATCTCCCATGGAAGATTTTGTATACAATACTAATTCTAATTTTCCTTCTTTAAATTGTCCTAATTCTGAAATTGCTTGTGCTAGATTTCCACCTGAATAAGATAAATTTCCACCATTTTCGTTTTCTACAAATCCATTATACAATGCTTCATTAAAAGATTTACCACCAAGATAGGCAGTTGCATTTGCTTTTAAATAATCGTAATAATTGTTATTTGTATTATTTTTACCATTCGTCCAAACTAAAAGAGATTCTTCAATTTGTCTGGATTTAAATATTTTTTGAATAGTAGGTTGTATTAGAGAATATACTCCAGTTTGCGGTGTAATATCTCCCCAAGATTCTAGCCAATTTGCTACAGGAATTGCAGCATTAGCAGCTTGATACATTCCGTTTTTCTTATCAGCAACAGCTATTACATTCGGAACTTTTTTTAATAATTTACCAAAATCTTCAGCTTTTTGACCTGAATATAGTGGATTTACATTATTGGAAATTATAACATGAACCTGTCCTGCATTCATCCAACCCAAAAATTCTTGATATCTTTTTGCGTTAAATTCTTTTAGAAGATTTGCTTTTCCTGTAAAGGCAGTTGATCCTAATTTTTGATTAATAGCATGTGCAATTACATGTGCAGCTTTTGATCCATCTGCAAATACTACTGCATTTGCTCCTTTTGCTTGCAATTCTTTTGCAATTTCTGCAGCTGCTTTATTATTTGTTGCACCTCCATTTAATGCATTGTAAACATCAACTAGAGTTTTGTTTGCTGCACTTGGTTTAAGGCTAATTCTTGTATCTGCATTAGCACCTGTAAGAGACATGTTTGCTTCTACTTGTATGTGGCGCAACATGTTTTCACCAGGTTTTCTTGCTTCAGCGTAGGAAGAATCTAGATTGCTTCCATTATAATCATTCAAGAAATCTGCTCCGAAAGAAACTACTAATTGAGTTTTACTTAAATCATAAACTGGCAAAGCTCTTTGTCCAAATACTTCTTCCGCTGCATCCAATGCTGCTGAATAAGGTATAGCATCATAAGTTACTAGTTCTGCAGTTGGATATTTAGATTTAAAATCTCCAAATAATTTTTTGAAAGTTGGAGAAGCATAAGAATGAGAAAGCAAAACAATTTTTTTTCCGGCGTTTTTCGCTTCAGATAATACTTTTAATGTATAATCATCTACATCAGAAAAAGTTGCATCTTTTTTATCAAGTTTTGGTTGCTTTATTTTGTCATTATCATATAAAGACAAAATACTTGCTTGTGTTCTTGCGTGTGTTTTTCCTAATTGATTTGCAAGAGGATTCGGTTCTATTTTGATAGGTCTACCTTCTCTTGTTCTTACCAAAACACTAGCGAAATCATATCCATCATAAAAAGATGATGCGAAATAATTTGAAATCCCAGGGATTATGTTGTGAGGTTTCACGACATAAGGAATACTCTTAATTACTGGTGCTTCACAAGCTGCTAAAGTAACAGCAGCAGTAGAAAAGCCCATCAATTTCAAGAAATTTCTTCTGGAAGTAGAACCGTTGTTTAATTTCTCAGTATTGCCTAGAAACTCTTCCACAGGAATTTCATTTTGAAACTCTTTTTCTGCCAGTTGCTTGTTCAAGCCTGGGTTTTTGAGTTCTTGGATACTTCTGAATTGTATTTTATTGGAAGCCATTTATACTTCTTATTTAATTAAAAATTATTAATAGTGACATTTACCACACTCCATTCCACCGATAGCACTTACCGTAATTTTACCATTGGAACTAGGATATTGCTTCTTCAATTTATCATGTAAACCTGAAAAATATGCTTGATTGTAGCCATTCGTCATATCTACTTCAGTAGTTCTGTGGCATTCTATACACCATCCCATCGTGAAATCATTTGCCATTTGTACTACATTCATGGTATCAATTTTACCATGACATGCTTTACAAACTACGTCAATTTTATTGTCAGGATTTTTCTTATTGTGCGAGCTGATAATTGCTTGTTCACCAGCTACAACGTGTTGCGCATGATTAAAGTAAACAAAATCTGGCATATTGTGTATTCTTGTCCATTGTACAGGTTTCGTTTTTCCTGTATAACTTTGAGATGCTTCATCCCAACCAGTTGCTTCATAGATTTTTTTAATCTCTCCTGTGTAGAAATCTCTATCTTTTCCTGGCTCAAGATATTTTCCTTTGTATTCTGGTATCATTTTGTGGCAGTTCATACATACATTCATAGAAGGTATTTCTGATACTTTTCCATATTTCGCAGATGAGTGACAAAGCTGACAATCAATTTTGTTAACACCAGCATGAATATTGTGGGAAAAATATATTGGCTGTTCTGGTTTATAACCTTTGTAAACACCTATCCACATTAGCCAGTTCCAAAAGCCATAGAATGCAAATACTGCTAAAGCACCTAATATAATTTTACCAACAACGCTGTACTTCTCGTAGATTTGAGCAAAAGATTTTGCATTTCTAGCATTTGCAGCGGTTAACTCTTCACTTTGCTGAAGCTTCACCAACTGTCCAATTTTGAACATTAAAGCTATTAGTAAACCAGCTATAGCTAATAGAGATACTAGAATTATTTTTGAAGTAGAACTATCTTCTCCGGAAGCTCCTGCTGCAGCACCATCAACTGGTGTAGCTACTGGATCTGGTTCTGGTGGTGGTGGATTGGTAGTATATTCAAGAATATCATCAATGTCTTTATCTTGAAGATTCGGAAACAATTGCATTTCCGTTTTATTGAATTTTTCAAAAACTTCGTTGGCATATTTATCGCCAGAAGCTCTTAATTCTTTGTTATTCTTTACCCATTTGTGTATCCAGTCCGTATCTAAATTTTGATCCGCTTTTAGACGCGCAACTACACCACCCAAAGCTGGTCCTACTAGCTGTTTATCTAATGCGTGACATGCTGTACAGTTTGCCTTAAAGAGTTTTTCTCCGTTTTTGGCATCTCCTTGAGCGTAGATAGGAGCAGTGGAAACTAACAATAGTGCTATTGTTATCAATCCCTGTTTAAAATGCTTTTTCCAACTTATCATTTATATATACTTATGTGAATAAAATTTTCTGAAGAGAATCAGAACACCTATATTTTGAGCAAAAATAAGATTTTTAACATAAAGTTAACAACCAAATGTAACTGCAAATTGTCATATTGGCTAATTTGTAATAATTCTAAATAATAGTGCTTGCCTTAATTTTAATTTATCTTAAATTTGCAGTAAATAAATATACAATGAATTCCCTACATAAAGCAATACTTATCTGCACTATTTTATTTTCTTATTCAACCTTTGCTCAGCAAGTTATGAAAGTTGATACGCTGTCTGGTACAGAATTAAAAATCTCTATGGATCAAAAATTAGTGAGCGATTTTGATAAATTAGAAGATTTTTGCGAGAAGGCTTCTTCCAATACTTTATCAAAAAATATTTCTTCGGGAACTACAAAAAAGAAAATTTATGTTGCAGATCGAGCATTAACCAATGCGGAAATTTGTAGAAACAATCCTAGAATTGCTGGGTATAAGATTCAAATTGCTGTTGTGAAGAGTAATGACGAAGCCAATGAAGTAAAAGCCTATTTCCGCAGAAGATTTCCTAGATTGAAAGTAGAAACAGACGCTTCTCTGAGACCAAATTATAAAATTTTAGCTGGCAGTTATTTCACGAAAAGCAGTGCCGCTTCCGATTTAAAGAGTATCCGCGGTGAATTCAAAAGTGCCGTTAGCGTTCCCTATAATATTTTTTGTGCGGAAGGGAAGTAGAAAATTTGTAACTATTATATTTCTTGTAAATTAAAATATCAATAATTTAAATAATCAGTAATTTTGAAATATAAATTACTGATTTTTTTTGTTTAATACATCCACATGAAAACATATTTCTCCGCCCTTTTAGTATTTATCTATTCACTATCTTTTTCTCAAAATATCTCAATAAAACAATTTGAAAAAATTGATTTTGATAATATTGAAAGCTTGGTACGATATCTATCTGCAGAAATACCTCAGAAATATGTTGAAAAAGACAAAAGTACATACTTCGATAATATTTTCCGGATAAATACGGTTGCAGGGAAATATGATTTAGCTATGAAGCAATTGGATTCTTTAAGAAATATTTATTCTAAAAGTAATCCTTTAAGTGCCAGAATTATCGGCGTACAACACGAGATTTATATTAAAACAATGTTGCATCCAAATTCTAAAAACGATTTCGAAACAGTGTATGAAAGTGAATTTAACAATATTTACAATTCTCTTCCTATTAAATCGAAGATTGTATTACCTCTTTATTTTAAAGGAGATAGTGAAGAATTTAAGAAAAATATTGTTGATCTGTTGAAGAAAGAGTTTATGGGAAAGGATAGTATTAGTATAACTACAGCTTTGGAGTTGTGTAGAAATTATAACGGATTTCTTATTATTAATAAATCTCTTCATCTTGCAAATCAATATTTAAAAGAATTTGATAATGAAAACTTTACCGTAAAAGACAGTGTTCTAATTAAAACAAAAACAGGAAATGAAATATCAATTCGAGTAATACTAAATAACAAAATCAAGAAACCGGAATCTACCATAATTGTTAATAATATCTATGCAGATGAAGACGATATCAATGATGCCAAAGTAAAAACAAGTGATGGCTACAATTGTGTTTATATTTATACAAGAGGAAAAAATTTAAGCAACGATAAAATTGAACCTTTTGAACATGAGCAAGATGACATCAATGAGGTAATAGACTGGATTATAAAACAACCTTGGAGCAATGGAAAAGTGGGAATGATTGGCGGTAGTTATCTAGGTTTTAGCCAATGGGCTGCAACAAAAAAACTACATCCTGCATTGAAAACTATTATCCCACAAGCATCAGTTGGTATTGGAACTATTGATTTTCCAATGAATAATAATGTATTTCAATCCTATGTTTTAAGATGGTTAAATTATGTAACAAACAATAAAACCACGGATACTAAAAGTTTCAGAGATGTAAAAAAATGGAATTCTGTATATAAACAATGGTATGAAAGCGGATTGCCTTTTAATAAATTGGATTCTATAAGTGGAAATGAAAATGAAATATTTCAACGTTGGTTGCAACATCCAACTTATGATGCGTTTTGGCAAAGGATGATTCCCTACAAAGATGAATTTTCTAAAATCACTATTCCAGTATTAACGACTACAGGATACTATGACGCAGATCAATTGGGTGCTTTATATTACTTCAAAAATCATTATAAATATAATAAGAATGCAAATCATTATTTGATTATAGGTCCCTATGATCATGCCGGAGCACAAGGAAATATTAAATCTGAATTATCTGGCTATAAAATTGATGCCGTTTCGGAAATTAAATTAGATGAAATCTGTATGGAATGGTTTGATTATATTTTGAAAGGTAAAGAAAAACCTTCATTTTTGAAAGACAAAATAAACTACCAAGTGATGGGAACTAATCAATGGAAAAGCACTTCTTCTATGGATAAGTTTGAAGAGCATCGTTTGAAATTTTATCTTGAAAAGAAAAACAAACAATTGCAACTTTCTACAAAGTTATCTAATGCAGAAGAATTTTCTAAATTAAAAATTGATTTTAAAGATAGAAGTGATGCAAATGAAATTCTGGATAGTGAAAATGGAATTTTAAAAGATAAAATCTACAGTAAAAACGACCTCGTATACAGTACCGTAGTTTTTGAAGAACCATTTGAATTTACAGGTAATTTTTCTGGAAACCTGAATATCTCAATTAATAAGAAAGATGTTGATTTGCATGTTCAGTTATATGAACTATTGAAAAATGGAAAATACATGCTTCTTTCAACTTATTACGGAAGAGCCAGTTATTCAAAAAACCCTGAAAAGAGAGTTTTGTTAATTCCAAATAAAAAAACTGCGGTACCTATTGGAAACAATGAATTCATCAGTAAAATAATTGAGAAAGGTAGCAGAATTGTTGCTGTAGTTGGTGTGAGCAAAGATCCTTACACAGAGATAAATTACGGTTCCGGAAAAGAAGTGAGCAAGGAATCTATAGAAGACGCAGGAGAGCCTTTGGAAATTAAGTTTTACAATGATAGTTATTTAGAAATTCCAATTGCACACGACTAACAATGCTGCTAATTTTAGATGAAACAATATCTATACTTTATAAAACATCTCCAAAAACAAGAAAAATTCTTGCATCCTATAAATATTATTCATCAATAAAAAGCCTGTCAATAATATTAAAACTACCATTAACAAAGATAAAACGTTGGCAGATTTTCGGTACGCATGAAAAAGCCAACCCAACAATAATGGATATATATAAACAAAATGACCGCCGTAAATGTAAGAGGTATGCAAGCCAAACTTTAAAAAGCAATGAACTGCAATATCTACAAAAAAGGAAATCATCAAAATTTGCACAAATTTATTTTTAAAATTTTTAAAGTAGCTCCAAAATACTAAAATAAGCAAAATCACTACGAAAATATACGGAAGCCAAGATGTGTAAACGTCCATAAAAAGCGCTTTGTATTTAAAGCCAATTTTGCTGTGATAATCTCGCGTTTCCAACCTTGAAAATAAAATATTTCCACCAAAGAACCAAGATGCGATCATATCCCAAAGCGGAACTATTTTTGGTTTAGAAAATTTATCTAGTTGCTCCCCAGATTTATTTAAAAATTTAAGAAAATCAAAATTTATTCTATACATAAAAAGCAGTGCGAAAACCGCCACGGAAATGAAAATTCTGCCTACAGCATTCCCGTTTTTCTTCCAATTCCAGAAAATATTCTTTTCAAATAATATAGGAATATAAATTTTCACAATATTAGTAATCGTTAATCCTCCAATGAAAACTCCTGCGAAAGTAAGTGCAGTTCCATCAACCTTTTTATCGGTTTTTAAATTTTGCGCAGCGTAATAATTAAATAGAATTAAAAAAAACAGGCTGTAAGTATAGGTTTCTGGAGTAAACGAAAGTAGAATGGTAGTAGAAAAAAGCGAGAAAAATAATATCAATACTATAGAAATCCACGTCGGAAGTTGAATTATATTTTTCAAATATTTAAAAATTTGAACAATACTTAATGAAATAGCTAGATTGCTGCATGTTGCCAAAACCATTTTGAAGATGAAATTTACTTTCCCGCCAGAGAAATAGAAGGAGATATTTCTAATAACTTCAAAAAAATAATTGGATAAAGGATGCCGCTCAAATCCGCCTCCAGTTCTTACAATTGCTCTATTGTCAAAACTAAAATAGGCATCCCACGGAATTCTATCATCAAAAATAATAAAATAATGCAGTGCAATGTATCTTCCTAAAATCCCAAAAAGAACGAAATAAAAAGCAAAAATAAGTGCTTCCAATTTCGTGGAAGGGAAGATTAATTTTAATAATGAAACTAAAAATGATTTTATTTTATTCATTTATTTAACAAATAGTTAGGATTTTTGAACGCAGAGTTTTTTAACATTGTTTGAAAAAATTGTTTCGCAGAGCCACTTCATTTGGCAGAGAAAAAGCATAAAGTAAATTTTTTCGATCTTATTAAAAATTTAAAATCACAATTCCATGCTTTAAATGTACTTCCTTACAACTAAATGCTCAATACTTTGCTAGGTGAAATGCCTCTGCGAAGTAAGTGAACAGTATAAAAGTAAAAAAAATCTCTGCGACTCCGCGTTCCAAATTCAAATTAAGAACTGCAAGAAAGCATAGAGCAACCTGCTACTTCATTATACTTTTCGGGTTTTTTTGTAGAAAACTTTGGAAAAATTTCTTTGTATGGATTTTGTAGTGCTTCCCAAAGCTCATTAAACAACTCGTATTTTCCCTCGTTTAATTCCTCTATACATTCAAAAAGCAGATAATTTCGCAAAATAAATTTTGGATTTGCGGTTTCCATTAAGGCTAAAGATTCTCTTTTTGAAATTGTATTTTTTGATAATCTTGTGGAATATAAAAATAGGAAATCGCCATATTTTCTAATGTCGTCATCATTCAAAATTTTGTAAGAAATTTCTTCTAACGGCAAATCGTAGGTCTTTTCTTCCACATATTTTTCTAGATGTTGGAAGAACAAAGTATAATCTAATTCCAGATCCGTCATCAATTTTTGACTTTCTATGAAAAATTTTTCATCTTCTGGCAAAACTTCGTTCAATCCAAATTTGTTTGCCATCATCTTGTCATTCAATTCCCAAAAATAAGAACTATAATCTTCTAATATTTTTTGCAAAAAATCCGCATCTTCAATCAAAGGTTGCAGCGCATTCGCCAATTGCCAAAGATTCCATTGCGAAACTTGGGCTTGCTTGCCAAAAGCGTATCTTCTTCCTGGCAAGTCTGTAGTATTTGGAGTGAAATTTAGATCAAAAGCATCAACCATAGAATAAGGGCCATAATCGATCGTCAAACCAAGAATCGACATGTTGTCTGTATTCATCACGCCGTGTACAAAACCGACGCGAAGCCAATCTACCATTAGTATTGCGGTCTTTTTGCAAACAGATTCAAAGAAATCTTTATATTTTTGAGCTCCGGTGGTAGAAATTTCTGGAAAATAATTTTCTATGGTAAAATCTGTTAATTGCTTTAATAGAGGAATGTTTTTTTGTGCAGATATTAATTCAAAATGGCCAAAACGCAATAAACTTTCACCCGTTCGTAGAATTACAGCACCTTTTTCGTATGCAGGATTTCCGCTGTACATAATATCACGCAGTACTTTTTCGCCAGTGTAGCAAATGCTTAAAGCTCTTGTTGTTGGGATATTAAGTTGATGCATGGCTTCGCTCATCAAATATTCTCGGATAGAAGATCGCAAAACGGCACGTCCATCTGCAGAGCGAGAAAATGGAGTTGCACCTGCACCTTTCCATTGCAATTCTGTAGAATTTCCAGAATCTGCTTTTATTTCTCCAGCATAGATAGCACGACCATCTCCCAATTGCCCTGCCCAATTTCCAAATTGATGCCCTGCATAAGTAGTAGCGTATGGTTCTATATTTTCTGGTAAATTTTGTGCGGCAAGAAAGGGAATATCTTCTTTACTAAATTTTCCTAGACCTATATTTTCGGCTAAATGACTATTAAAATGCAAAAGAGAATAATCTGAAAATTCTACAGGCTTTACCGTAGTGAAAAGAATATTTTTGGTTTGTCTTTGCATCGTATTACCAGAGAAATCTCCAGGAAATATATTTGTGAAAGGATGTTTTATTTTTTCTACATTCATGGTTCAAATTTAACGAAAAATCCTCTCGCCTATACAAGAGGATTTATTTTATTTAAAATTTGAGAAATTATTGCGCTGGTATCAATCCGCCTTCTCCTTCAGATTTAGATTTGTTTAATAAATTTGGATCTTCTTTTGCCAATTTATTCTTAGTTGGCAATTTATAATTTACAGATAAGCCAAAACTTCTGCTATCATTTTTATTATTCAAAAATACGTTTGGAGCACTTGCAATAGATTTTATAGAAGTTACATTGCTGTTGAAGATATCATTCGCAAAAATTGAAAGGCTCAATTTATCTGCCAAGAATTTTTTGGATAAAGTGATGTCTATATTATTCCCAATGGGTTTTATCGGTTGAAAGTAGTAGAAATTTCCTTTCGGTGAAAGTATAAAATAATTGACATTTAATGTTATTTCTTTCGGTAGTAATATTTGCGCATTGGCATTCAAAACAACATATCCTTTGGTATCCAAATTTGGAATTACTTGCTTCTGCCAAGATGCATACAAATAAACGAAGTTAATTTTATCTGGGTTGAATTCAAATTTCATGATTTCGCTCAATGGTTTGGTGAAGAGCATCAATGGAATTGGCAAGCCAACATTGAAATTGTGCATCTGCATTTCTGGAATATTAATCTGCGTATTGGAAATCACATCTCCACTTCTGCTCACCAATTGCGCTACTTGATTTTTGTTGGATGTTACATTATATCCAATAAAGGCATAATCGAAAGCGGAGAGTTTCACTTCATAATTATCAAAAATTGTGGGTTGCAAATTTGGATTTCCAGAAACTATAGAGTTCGGATTTTGAAAAGTGGTATTGTTTGGGTTCAAATTAGAAATACTCGGCAAATTGATTTTTTTGTTATAATTTGCAGATAGTTGTATCTGGTTAGCAACATTATACAAAATACTTGCATTCGGGAAAAGCTTAAATTTCTGAAATGGAATTAAATTTTGGGTTGATGAATTTCCGTTGTTTGTAGAAACTGTAGTTCCAGAAATATCATAATTTTCTGCTCTTGTACCAAGGATGAAATCAAATTTCTTGTAAGAAGTTTGCAGTTCTGTGTAGGCAGAAAGCGTTTGTCTTTTGTAGTCTAAATTGGTAATGCCAAAACTAGAAGTATCAAAATCTTGCTGCTCTGCTAAAGCTCCTATGCTGAATTTTCCTTTTTCTAAAATATTTAACGCTTGATTGTAATCTACTTTAAAATTATATACACTGAAATGAGAGGTATTATCTAACAATATTTGTTTAGATACTAAACTATTCTGCGCAAAATCATTGTTTGAATTACTATACGAGCCTTTAAAATCTAATTTTTTGTCTCTATCTTCAAATCTTTTTTGATAAGAAACTACTGCTTCTTGACGAATATTGAAACTATTTGCCGCATCGTTTGTTTGAAAATTGATGCCGTTAAATCTACCATTGCTTAATGTATAATTGTCATTATTATTATGGTAAATATCATAGTTTAAAAGCAATCTATCTTTGCCAAGATCTACGGTAATTGCAGCTTTGGCAAAATATCCACGGCCAATTCTATCTGTATTTGTTTTAGAAATATCGTCAATTTCACCACGCAACAAACTTTCTCTATAATTTTCGCCAACGTTTAATTGCCAACCAAAATATTTATTTCTTGCATTTAGGTTGATAGAATTGTTGGTTCTACTTTTCCATTTATCATAATTTGTGAAGGTGTAATTTCCGGAATACGTAGCCGAAAGATAATTTTTTGCATTTTTTGACGTAATGATATTCAAAATTGCACCACCAGAAGTTGCAGGAAATTCTGCGCCCGGTTGCGTGATGACTTCTATCTTTTCTACTGCATTTGCAGGCATTCCTTCTAGAAAAGCTGTTAATTCTGTACTGTTGATATTTAATGGGCGACCATCCATATATACCTCCAGAATTTTTCCTTGGTACATCATACCAGCAATATCCGTAACCACCAAACCAGGCAATTTCTTCACGCCTTCCATCAAAGTTCCAGAATTTAATTTGGCCTGTTCCGAGAAATCAAAGATGGTACGATCTGCTTTTTGTTCTACCGCTTTTTTCGTTTTGGTGATGGTTACGGCTTCAATATCTGCAACTTTTTCTGTAGATTTCTCCACAGGTTTTTCTTGCCCGAAATAGAAACTTGCCGAAAGCAGTAATATAGAAGAAAGTAGATTTTTAGAATTCATAGGATTGTTTAAAGCTTATTAGACAAAGAATTATCGTAAATGTTACAAAATTTATTGTGCTCTATCTTTCTCATCAAAATCTATTGCACGATTTTTGGCTTTCAATTTCTCGTTGCCGAAATTGTAGGTTACACTAAAGGTGAATTTTCTTGCATCCCAATAATTATTGAAAGTTTGTAGATTATCTGCAAAATAGATTGTTCCTCTATATCCAGATTGTCGAAAAACATCATTAATAGAAAGATTCACTTGTAAAGCTTTTTGCAATAAATTCATTTTAATTCCAGCACTTAAATTGGCGCTATTTTCAGAAAATTCATTTCCGCTTTTTGAGGGAAGGCTTTGCCAATAATTCAACGATAAAAAGACAGTTTTTTGTTTATTAAGTTGAAATGTATTGTTTGTCGCATAATAGAAAGATTGCCCATTTTGTGGTATCGCATCAAAATTGAAAATTTGGGTATTGTTATAACTGTAAGATGTAGAGAGATTTGTTTCCCAAAATTTAAAAAAAGAATCAGAATAGTTGAGATTGATGCCATACGAGTTTTGATTAAAATAATTTTGAAAGGTACTTACCATATAAATTCCATCAAGAAAACTGAGTTGATCAAAATTATCTTCGCTTCTTTGAAAATATATATTTGCAGAAAATTTACTTTTGAAAATATAATTAAATTCGACATTATGATTAAAAGATGCTTGCAAAACAGGATTTCCCGTGGAATAATTGTAGGGATTAGAATACCATCGAAACGGATTTAAAGCTCGAAAGTAAGGTCGGTTTATTCTGCGAGAATAATTAAGGCTAAATTCATTATTGTCATTGGCTTCATAAGAAATATAGGCCGTCGGAAACAATTTTCCGTAGCTGTTTTTAGAATTTAACTGTGTAGATAGAGAAATACCATTTGTATCTGCAAATTCATAGCGGAGTCCAAATTTTGCAGACCACTTCCCTCCAAATTTTTTGCTCGCACTCCCATATGCAGCGTAATTTCTTTCGTTATAAGTAAATAAATCACTTTTTTCTGGCTTGTTTAGAAATTCATTATTTACTAAATCAAAATACCTAATGTCAGAATTGTTAGAAAATTCACTGTACTTTAAGCCAGTTTCTACTTGTGTTTTTTTAAAATTTAAAGATAAATCTGCTTGTCCAGAATATATATGATAATCTACTGTTGATTGATTTTTTGCCGTTTGCTGATTTGTATTTTCCAAATCCGTGGTTGTGAAATTCACATTTGTTTCTGGAGTGTTTCCATAATAATTAGCAGCGAAACTCAGTTGATGTTCTCCAAATTTTTGATCATAATATAGATTTAATTGCTGTGATTTGATATCAGAAAGATGTTTAGCATCTGTTTCAGTATTTAAAGTATTTATATTTTGGGTGAAATAATTACTCGTTGAATTGATATCCATATTTAAATGTTCTTTTGAAATATCATAGATAAAACCAATGTTGCTATTTTTTGAAGATGCGTAATCAAAAGTCAGATTTAATCCCAATCCATCATTCATATCTCGTCTTTCGTCTCGGCTTATTTCAGAATTATTTCCTATAAAACTATAATTTTCTATTGATTTTTTGTCTGTATCAAAACCTCGAAGCTTTAGCGAGGTTTTTATTTTCTCATTTTGAAAGTTTAATCCAAAAGAACCACCAAAACCAGCATAGGTAGATTGTTTGAAATACGAATTTGCATATCCATTCCATCCTAAATTTTGGTTTTTCTTTAATACGATATTAATGATTCCGCTATTTCCTTGTGCTTCGTATTTTGCAGGTGGTGTAGTAATCACTTCTATTTTCAAAATATTTTCGGATCGAATTGTTTTTAGGTAATTCATTAATTCTGAACCAGAAAGATGGAGCATTCTATCGTTTACCATTACAGAAACACCACTTTTTCCTACAATAGAAAGCAAACCTTTGTCTTCATCTATTTTCAATAATGGTGTACTTGCCAAAACTTCTATTCCAGAACTTCCCTCGGAAATCATGGAATTTTGTACATTATAAACAAAACGATCTACTTTTCTTTCGAAGGTTTTTTTCTTTCCTTTGATAGTAACAGTTTCTATGTTTTTTGTTTTTGTTAAAGTATCTTTAGTTTGGCAAAAAATATTTTGAAATAATATAGTAAAGAGTAGAATAATTATTTTTTTCATGTTGATCAAATTTAATAGTCATAGAATCTTGCTTTGATGGGACAAAATTAATTCTGTTTAACTTCAAATAAAATCGACTTTAGACCAACTATTATATTTATCTGTTAACTAATTTTTTATCGGATAAAATAGCATGTTCGTAGAATTTGACATTTCTATTTGTTTTAATAATTTTAAATTTGAAGATGAAAAAACGTGATTTTATTTTTCTACATTTATTCTTTTGGGCTCTATATCTTATTGGAAGTATTATTGTTCCTCATTATTTCTATAATGAAAAATATCTTCTACTTGATATTTCATTTTTTATTGCAAGTTTTATATGCTTTTACATCAATTATTTATTTGTAGTCCCAAAGTTATTTGATGTCAATCGCTTATATAAAGTAGTTATTGGATTTTTTATTAGTGCTATAGTTTTTGGATGTGTTAGATATTCAATCGAAGAAATTTTACTTCCAAAGTTAGTTGGATATGGGAATTATAATGGAAAAGTGAACATCAGTTATTATCTGTACAACAATATATATTGGAGTTCTGCACCTATTTTCATAAGTACTGTTTTTTGTTTATTCAAATTGTTTTCAAGTTCTGAAAAAGAAAAACAAGAATTAATAACAACGACCAAAAACGCTCAACTTCAAGCTTTAAAATCTCAAATCAACCCTCATTTTATTTTCAATTCTTTGAATAATATTTATTCACTGGTCTATCAAAAATCAGATAATGCATTGGTGGCGATAGAGGAATTAAGCCAATTGTTGAGGTACAGCACAAAAGATTTAGAAAAAGATTACATTCCTCTAGAAAAAGAAATTGGATATATTCACAGTTTGATTGCCCTCGAAAAATTAAGAATAAAAAACCCTGAATTATTAAATATAGAGAATAACATTAATCATCCGAAATTAGAAATTTCACCCATGCTTTTAGTTCCATTCGTAGAAAATGCTTTCAAACATGGAGATTTTAAAGAAAAAGGTTTAATTTTAAAAATAAATGATCAAGATGAAAAATTGCATTTCTATCTTCATAATTTTAAAAATAAAAAGGGAAAAGATGCTGTGTCTGGAATTGGGATTGATAATGTGGAAAAACGGCTAAAAATTCTTTATCCAAAAAATCATCAATTAAAAATTATCGAATCTGAAACTGAATTTACAGTAGATTTAAAAATAAATTTGCGAAAAATATCAGAATAATAAATTTATTATTGATGGAAAAAATAAAATGCATCATTCTTGACGATGAACCTTTGGCAATTTCTTTGCTAGAGAAATATGTGCAGAAAATCAACTATTTAGATTTAGTTTTTTCTTCGGAAAATCCAATTTCAGTTTTAGAATATATCAAAAATAATGAAGTAGATCTAATTTTTTTAGATATTCAAATGCCGCAATTATCGGGTATAGATTTCATGAAAATTTCAGGCGAAAAATTGAAATATATTTTAACAACCGCTTATTCCGAATATGCTTTACAAGGTTATGAACACAATGTTGTAGATTATTTATTAAAACCAATTTCTTTTGAACGTTTCCAAAAAAGCACCTTGAAAGCTCAAGAATATTTTCAAATAAATGAATCTGGTAGCACTTACTTTTTTATAAAATCTGGTGGACAACAAATAAAAATCAATTTTTCTGAAATTTTATGCATAGAAAGCATTAAAGATTATGTTTGCATAAAAACTGAAAGTGAAGAGTATGTTTATCTAGAAACTTTAAAATCATTAGAAACACTATTGCCGAAAAATTTCCCCAGAGTTCATAAATCTTTCATTATCAATTTGGACAAGATTTTAAAATTCAATAGTAAAACAGTTACTATTATTTCTGAAAAAGAAATTCCGATTGGTGAGACGTATAAATCTCAAATGTTTTCTGCATTAAAATAGAATATGTTGAGTTTTTAAATATTATCTTTGTTAGCATACCAGTTTTTTCACAAATTAACTTTAACATGCCTAAAAAGATTCAAAAATTCATCAGTTTTTTTCAGATTTTTCTTCAGAAACCCTATTTATTGAATTTAGTGATTAATAGTCAAGATGTTTTCAAAGAAAATTTCTTGAAAAAATATCCTAATTTCAATAGTTTACCGCAGGTTAATATTCAAGATTTAAATGAAAGAGGAAGTGTAAATACTGTCGAAAGTTTTCTTCTTGATGGTGGCTCTTTGATCACGGATCTGCAACTTTTGGCAACTTTGGCAAATCGAGAAACAGTAAATTCTTACTTTGAGATCGGAACTTGGCGCGGCGAAAGTGTGCATAATGTAGCGAAATATGCAAAAGATTGCACAACGCTAAATTTAGCTGAAGAGGATATAATAAAAATAGGTTTAGGCGAAAAATATGCTGCACAACACGCCATACTTTCTAAGAAAAATCCCGAAATTCTGCACTTAACGGGCAATACTTCAATTTTTGATTTTAAAAGTTTAAATAAAAAATATGATCTTATATTTATAGACGGAGATCACTCTTATGATATGGTTTTGAATGATACTCAGAAAGTTTTTCAACATCTAATACATGAAAATACTATTGTTGTATGGCATGATTATGCTTATAGCGCGCAAAAAATACGGTATGAAGTTTTTGAGGCTATTTTGGATGGAGTAGGTGTAGACAATCATCAATATCTGTATCATCCAAAAAATACGATGTGTGCTATTTTCACAAAAGAAAAATTAACAAAAAGTACTTTTGACAAAATGCAATTTCCAGAAAAATTGTTCACTATCAAATTGGAAGATGTGGAATTTAATTAATATAAATACCTGCCCAACTTTGTTTCAATGGTAAAAGGAAATTATTTAAAAAATCTACGTATGTATTTTTAGAAAAATCAAAAACTTCTATTTCTTCAGAGATTTCTTTATTTTTCAAAGCTGCACGAAAATCTTGTAATTTCATGGTTTTTACTTCGTCATTTTCCACGAAACTTGCTTTCATTCTATCAAAAAATCCTAATTGAAATTCGGAGTCTAAAGATCTAAAAATTTGTCCAAGACTATCTATGCTACAACCAGAAGCAGCTTCTTGCTCCTCGTCTACAGATATAATCACAAACTGATTTTTCACAATTTTAAATGAAGCAGAAAGTGGTTTGCCATGTGCTGCCCAAGTTGGAAGAAAATCAAATATTTTTTCGGTAATTATTTTTGCTTCTTTTGCTGTAAAAGGTCTGGAAGCTGGATAAATAATAATGCGAAAATCTTCTGTTTCTGTGATGGTTGTTGCTTCTATTTTCATTTCAAAAGTTTATGATTCGGATACAAATTTAGGCATTAAATTTAAAAATAGCATTGTAAGAATTCTGATTTCTACTTAATTCCTTAATTTTGGAATAGCCAATTTTCGCTAAAAGTTCTATAATTATGGCCTCAGACTGATTGGCATTTTTTAATGCTA
The DNA here is from genome assembly GCF_013294015.1 of Frigoriflavimonas asaccharolytica. Lineage (GTDB taxonomy): Bacteria > Bacteroidota > Bacteroidia > Flavobacteriales > Weeksellaceae > Frigoriflavimonas > Frigoriflavimonas asaccharolytica. The sequence goes on along the minus strand of NZ_JABSNO010000001.1, from coordinate 88,795 downwards.
TATCATTTACTTCCATTATTAGTGTTGGTTTTAAATTTTTCAAAACATTTTGCATTCCAATCAAAGCTTTGTATTCTCCACCTTCTATATCAATTTTTATCAATTTTATTTCTAAAATTTTATTCTCTTTTACAAATTCATCTAAAGTTGTGCAATCTACACTTAGTTTTTTATTAAAATCTTTGAGGTATGCAGAGGCCATTCCAACATTGTTTTCATTATCATCATAGAAAATTTCTAATTTTCCAATCTCATCAGAAATTGCGAGATTTTCTAAGTGAATATTGTTGAAATTATTAAATTTTATATTTTCACCGAAGATATTATAATTTGGAAGAAAGGCTTCAAAGGAGAAAATTTCACCACTTTTTTCAAGAATTTTAGATGCATTTAACGAAAATAATCCGATGTTTCCACCGATATCTACAAATGTATCTCCTTCTTTTAAATATTGATAAAGAAAATCAATTTCGTTTTTTTCGTAGTCTCCAAGAAAATAGATTTGCTGTTGGATCCAATCGTTTAAATCTAAATGAATTTTTATATTATTTCTATATAAAATTTCCTTTTCTAATCCTTTGAAGATTTGATGTCTTCCAAAGAAATGTTTGTGGAAAAAGAAATATTTTTTGGAGAAAAATTTGATTTTAAATAATGATCGGAAAAAAATAGCCAGAAAACTTTTCATAGAAATATTTATTGATAAAATAATTATCTCGTTTTGTTGATATTAAAAAGTAAACCAATACCTACTATTAAAAGTAAAATACTCACAATATTGTCGTTCAAAGTTGTATCATTAATTTGGAAATTATTTCTAGAAAATTCGAAAATAATTAAAATTATAGAAACAATGATTAAAAGATAAGGTATGTTTTTGGCTATTCTCACGCTATAAATCTTCCGCTTCTGCCAGTAATTCTGCAATGTCTTTTACGGTTACTTCTTCGTTTTTATTGAAGTGTTTTATACCGTCGGTCATCATTGTATTACAAAAAGGACAACCTGTCGCGATAATGTTTGGTTGCAAGCTCAAAGCTTCTTCCGTGCGTTCTATATTGATGTCTTTATCGCCTTTTTCTGGTTCTTTAAACATTTGTGCTCCACCAGCGCCGCAGCATAATCCATTAGATTTGCAACGTTTCATTTCTACCAATTCTGAATCCAATTTTTCTAAAAGTTGGCGTGGTGCTTCGTATTCTCCATTTCCTCGTCCTAAATAGCAAGGATCGTGGAAAGTAATTTTTTTACCTTTGAAAGCGCCGCCTTCTATTTTCAATCTTCCTTCAGACATTAGTTGTTTAAGAAATTGTGTGTGATGCATCACTTCATAATTTCCGCCTAAACCAGGATATTCATTTTTGATGATATTAAAGCAGTGCGGACAAGCCGTCACGATTTTTTTTACGCCATATCCGTTTAAAATTTCGATGTTGGTATGTGCCATCATTTGGAAAACAAACTCGTTCCCCGCGCGTTTTGCAGGATCTCCATTGCAAGATTCTTCTTTGCCAAGAACAGCAAATTCTACCCCAACTTTGTGCAAAATTTTGCAAAGAGCTTTGGTTATTTTCTTAGCTCTATCGTCAAAACTTCCTGCGCAACCTACGAAGAATAATACTTCGGGCATTTTTCCTTCGGCAGCATATTCTGCCATTGTTTTTATAGTGAAATCCATAATTTAAATTACCAATTAAACAACGAACAGGTTACCAATTAAAAGGACTTGCTACATTGTTAAATTACTACATTGTTACATTAATATCTTATTCCGTTGCCCAATTTAAACGATCTGCTTGATTATAAGCCCAAGGTGCACCGTTGTTTTCTACATTTGCCATCATGATATTGAGTTCATTTGGTGCAGCAGATTGTTCCATGACCAAATATCTACGCATATCTACAATGATGGAAAGTGGGTCTATCAAAATAGGACAAGCTTCTACACAAGCATTGCAACTTGTACAAGCCCAAAGTTCTTCTCTCAAAATATGATCGTCCAACAGTTTTTTGCCATCGTCTACAAATTTCCCGTTTTTGTTGATGTTTTTACCAACTTCCTCCATTCTATCTCGCGTATCCATCATGATCTTTCTTGGAGATAACTTTTTCCCAGTAATATTTGCTGGACAAACCGATGTGCATCTTCCGCATTCCGTACAAGAATAGGCATTTAGAAGTTGCACTTTATTTAAATCGAAAATATCACTTGCACCAAAAACTTCTGGTGTTGCATTTGGATCTACTTCTGGCGCCGCTGCATAAGGATCTGCATTAGGATCCATCATTAATTTTATTTCTGCTGTTACGGAATCCAGATTATTAAATTTCCCCATGGGATTTAAATTGGAATACCAAGTGTTTGGAAATGCCAAAATAATGTGCAAATGTTTGGAATAATAAAGATAATTCATGAAAAATAAGATTCCCACAATATGAAGCCACCAAGCTGATCTTTCTATAATTTCTAATGCAGATACACTGATATTATTAAACATTGGCGCCAATATGTTAGAACTAAAAGGGAAACTTCCGTGTGCAGCTAGCGCACCTTTTTGTTGCAATACCCAATCAGAACTATTCATCGTAAGAAATGCAACCATCAAGACTGCTTCTATGATCAAAATCCAGTTTGCATCTTCTTTTGGCCAACCAAAAAGTTCTTTCATTCGGAATCTTTTGATGCTGTAGAAATTTCTTCTGATAAAGAATAAAATGACCGCAATCAATACCAAAACTGCCAAAATTTCTAAGGTTGCCGTAAGAAATGAATAGAATCCATCTCCCAAAATACCTGCGAGAAAACGGTGTGTTCCGAAAATTCCATCAATGATGATTTCTATTAATTCTACATTGATGATGATAAAACCTACATAAACAATAACGTGTAAAATACCAGCTATTGGCCGTTTCACCATTTTAGATTGTCCCATTGCAACGCGGCCCATTGTTTCCCAACGTTTGCTAGGATTATCAGATCTGTTGATGTTTTTACCTAATTGAATGTTGCGATAGATTTCTTTCAAACTTTTATAAAAAAGCCCGAAACCTGCAATTAAAATTATTAAAAATATAATATTGTCAATATACTGCATATTGAATTGTTTTATTCTTTAGTTGATTTTCCAAAAACTGAAATATTGATGTATCTCTTTGGATTTGTTTTTAAGTCTATGATCAAATCGTTCAAGTTTTTCGATGTTTGTTCCAGATTGTTATACAATTGTTCATCGTTCACCATTTTACCTAAACTTCCTTTACCACCTTTAATATCTGAAATTACAGAATTTAAATTATTCACTGTTTTATCTAAATTATCTACAGTGTTATTAAGCTTTTTCACATCTATATTATCAGCAAGGTTGCCATATTTTCCTACAGCTGAATTTGCAGAAAGTACGGCAAGATTTGCATTGTCTAGTACTTTTTGCACTCTTCCATCATTATTGGACATTAAAGCGTTTGCATTTCTAGAAGTGCTTTCAAAAGCGGCTACTGTTCTGTTTAAATTTATTAAAAGAGATGTAATTTCTGCTCTGTTTCCATCATTTACCAGTTTGTTTGCATTGTTTGTAAGAGAATCTATTCTGCCTAAAACATTTTGCAATTGATCTTTTACTGGTTTTATCTGTGAAGAAAGTCCGCTCAGCATATTTGGTTTGTAAGCGCCAGAAAGTGTATCTCCATCTTTTGCAATAGGACCACCATATACCATGTTGATTCTCATTTGTTTACCAGACATCAAGCCTGGTTCAAAAATCTCTAAGGTAGAGCCTTTTGGAAATTTAAATTCATCATCTACCGTTACTTTTATTACAAAATGTATTTTTCCAGATTTATCTGTAATAGGCATAATATTGTCTACCTGACCAACTTTCAATCCATTTAAAGATACTGGACTAGAAGCTTCTAATCCTTCTACGTCGTCATATTTTGCGTAATAAACATCATCTGTGGTGAAAAGGCTTTTCCCTTTCATAAATTGGTAGAGCAGCACAAATCCTATTATAGCAATTAAAGCAATAAGACCTGCTTTTATTTCTTTACTTATTTTCATATAGAGTTTTATCTATTATTTTTATTTATTTTATAGTATTGCAAACGGCAAAAATCGTTAAAAACCAAGCGCTTAAAGAGATTCTATCTTTTGAAATTTTTCTCGGTAGCAAATATAAGACAATTTACGCAATCTAGACGGGAAAGTATTTCTTGGATTCACAAAAAAAGCGACAAAATAAATTGTCGCTTTAGTTTTTATATTTCTAACGAAATTATTGAGCTTGTTTATCCCAAACCTCTATTCTATAATCTTTGATATCTGCATTGTCTTGTAGACTTTTCAAAAATTGTTGATTAAAAGTTTGTGCATTTCGTGATTTTGTACTTTCCAAAAATTCTGCAAGTTCGCCAGGTTGTTTGTTTACGCTTTCAGATTTTTTCACAATCATGAAAACTCCTGTCATACCTTCTATTGGCTGAGAAATTTTCCCTTTTGCAATTCCAAATGCTGCACCAGCAATTTTTGGCTCCAACATTCCGTTTACTTGTGGATTAATCATATTCACTTGAGCAGATTGTTTTGCACTAGCAAAAGTTTTTGCAACTTGATCTAAAGAACTAGGTTTAGATGCGTTTATTTTTTCAATTATTTTTTTAGCAATCAGTTCATTTTTCACGGTAGCTTCTATTTCGTCTCTTACAGATTCTCCGTTTACCAAACCTTTGTCTTGTCTGCCATTTAAGAAAACAACTATTTTATCTCCTGTTCCATCTACGGTTACAAGATCTGTATCTCCTTTTTCACGTTTTTTATCAAAAGCCCAAGATATTACCTCTCCATCTTTTGCAGTTCCCAAACCATCTATACTTCCTTGGAAACGTTTTACTGTTTTTGGATTAGAATAATTTAAACTTCCTTTTTTTGCAACATTCACAAAATCATTGAAAGATTTGCCATCAATTTGCTGTATAAATTTTCTTGCTTTTTTATCAACTTCATCAGTTGTAGCTTGTGATGCACGAATAGATTTCACAAGATTAGCAACTTTATACGTCATTGCTCCAGATTTTTTTTCTTCAATGTTGATGATGTGATATCCAAATTGCGTTTCTGCAAGTCCGAAAGTTCCTGATGGGTTTGCACTTAAGAAGTCTAAATATCCTTGTGCAAATCCTTGTTGGTCTGAAGTTGTCCATCCAATTTCTCCATCTCTCTCTACTGCATTTGGTTCGTCAGATAATTTTAAACCTTCCGCAAATTTTGCAGGTGTAGCTTTTATTACTGATAATAGACTATCCGCTATTTTTTTAGCTTGCTCTTTCGTTCTTGTAGCTGTAGATCTTTCTGACCCAGCATAACCAATAAGAATATGCTTTGATCTAGAAGAATCTGAAGGTTTTTTTCCTATTAATTTAGATACTACATATACTTCTTGTTCTTTGAAAGGACCAAAAGTTTGCCCAACGCTTGCAGTTTTCACCCAATTGCCGATACTTGGTGGCAATTGCTCTGCACCTATATAAGCGCTATTGAAAGGTACCTCAGAATTTAATGTGATGAATGTAGAATCATTAGTTGTATTCTGAAAATTTTCTACTCCATCTGCAGTTCCATCAAACAATTTTTGGATATCATTTTTCACAATGGTTTCATCTCCAGCACTTGGTTTTGCTGGAAAAAATACTACTCCAAGGTTCACGCTAGCATCAGTTTTGTATCTGATAGGAAACCTTTTTATATAGTTTGTCAGATCTTCTGTGGTTACTTTTGTTGGATTTTTTTTATTGAATGCGTTATAGTCAATTTGCACATAGTCTATATCTGCTAATTGATCTCTTTGCTTCATCAATTCCTGCGCTTCTTTTTTGCTTACAGTAATTCCAGAGTTTATATTCGTGCTAACCTCCTTGTACATCATTCTATACTCAATAGATTTTCTATTTTTCATCCATTGGTTATAAGCTTCAACTTGGCCACTAGTTTGCAATGCTTCTACTCTTCCTTTAATTTCTTGCAGTTTGAAGTTTCCTTTTTCATCAAAATTATTTTGATCTTGCGCAAAATTTGGATCAAATTGAAGTTGACTCCAAAAGAAATCATCCGTCATGGTGAAACCCATTTTTTCAAATTGCTGCTTGATCAATTTGCTTTGCACCAAAATTTGCCAAGCTTGTTCTTCTAATCCTGTAGAAGGCTGCCCTTGCTGTTGCGCTTGTTGTTGAACTACATACAATTGATCATTGTATTCGTCTCTGGAAATTTCCTCTCCATTCACTTTTCCCATCACACTTGGATTTTTTCCAAATAATTTGTCAAAAGTATCTGGGTTTACCAAAAATGCTAATAATGCAAGTGCGATGATACCCATTAAAAGGATTGGTCTCTTTCTAATTTCTCCTAATATTGCCATAGTAGTAAATAGTATTATTTATCAATGGGCGAAAATACACTTTTTTGAATTATTAGAGAAATTTGAAATCGTTTAATTAAAATAAATTTTCACATTAAATGTTTTTAAATTAATTTAAAATGAAAATTTGGCTACTTTTATATAATTAAAACCAGTGGCATAACTATTGAGAATGTACATAAAGTAGTTTTTAATAGTTATTGAAAACTTTTTAATAAATCGATAACAAAAATATTGGTGACAATCTGTCACCCAATTTATATATATGGAAGAATTTGAAGACATCAATTTTGATGATATCGCAGACGATGGTTTTAGTATTGTAACTGAAGAGATAAATATTGCAGATTTTATGGAAACTAAAGAAGATGATAAACAAACCATCTTCCCGATTCTGGCTGTGAGAAATATGGTTATGTTTCCGAATGTGGTAATACCAATAACGGCAGGTAGAAAAAATTCTATCAAATTATTGGAAGATGCTCAAAAAAAAGGTGAATTGATAGGAATTTTAAGTCAAAAAAATTCTACAGTAGAAAATCCTGAAATTGCAGATTTATATGATATTGGTACCTTGACCAAAATAATAAAAATAATAAAACTGCCAGAAGGAAATGTGACGGTAATCACGAAAGGGTTTGGAAGATTTAAAATAAAAGAATTTTCTCAAACGAAACCCTATTTTAAGGCAAAAATCACCAAACTAAAAGATACACCAGCCAAAAATAAGGAAGAGTTTGAAGCGATAATGGATAATATAAGAAACCTATCTAAAGAGATTGTTTCTAAAGATGCGACAATACCAGATGCAGCAAATTTTGCGATTAGCAATATTACAGACCATTCAGATTTATTGAATTTTATTTGCACCAACGCACAATTCAAAACAGAAGATAAGCAAATGCTACTTTCGGAGAAAAATCTTGCGACAAGGGCTGCAAAATGCTATCAACTTTTGCATGAGGATTTTCAGAAATTGGAATTGAGAAACCAAATACATGCTAAGACTTCTAAAGATTTGGATAAGCAGCAAAGAGAATATTTCCTCAATCAGCAGATAAAGACCATCCAAGATGAAATTGGCGGAGGTGCAGAATCTGATGCAGAAGAATTGCAACTGAAAGCCAGTAAAATAAAATGGAACGATGAAATTCAAGAACATTTTGAAAAAGAATTGGGCAGATTACAAAGGCAACATCCTAATTCTCCGGATTATAATGTGCAAAGAAATTATTTAGATTTCTTCACAGATTTGCCTTGGGAGAAGTACAGTAAAGATATTTTTGATATTTTGAAAGCTGAAAGAGTTTTAGATAGAGCGCATTTCGGTCTCGAAGATATCAAAAAAAGAATTTTGGAACATATTGCTGTTTTAAAATTGAAAAACAATATGAAATCTCCCATTTTATGCTTGGTTGGTCCTCCAGGAGTTGGAAAAACTTCTCTCGGAAAATCTATTGCAGATTCTCTTGGTAGAAAATATGTACGCGTTTCTCTTGGTGGTTTGCATGACGAAAGCGAAATACGTGGTCACAGAAAAACCTATATTGGAGCGATGGCTGGTAGAATTTTGCAATCTATCAAAAAATCTGGAACTTCAAATCCTGTGATTGTTTTAGATGAAATAGATAAAGTAACCGCAAGTGCACACGGAGATCCAAGTTCTGCATTATTAGAAGTTTTGGATCCAGAGCAAAATCATGCTTTCTATGATAATTATTTAGAGCTTGGCTATGATTTGTCTAAAGTAATGTTCATCGCGACCGCAAATACACTTTCTACCATACAATCTCCACTTCTAGATAGAATGGAAATCATCCAAATTGCGGGTTATACTTTGGAAGAAAAAATAGAAATTGCCAAAAGACATTTGATGAAAAAGCAATTGGCAGAAAATGGTTTGACTGCACAATCCTACAAACTTGGCTCCGCAGAATTGAAACACATCATAGATGCACACACTTCGGAAAGTGGCGTAAGAAGTTTAGAAAAAAAATTAGCAGCTATTTCTCGTTGGGTTGCCTTGCAAACGGCGATGGAAAAGGAATACGATCCAAAAATAACCATTGAAAAAATAGATGAAATTTTGGGAGTGCCTCATCAGAAAAATTTAAGCGAAATAACTGATGTTCCGGGAGTTGTAACTGGTCTTGCCTGGACAAGCGTTGGTGGAGATATTCTCTTCATAGAAAGTATTTTGAGCGAAGGAAAAGGAAACCTTACAATGACGGGAAACCTCGGAAATGTGATGAAAGAATCTGCAACCATTGCTTTAGAATATATTAAGGCAAAATATGCAGACCTTGGAATTTCTCCGGAAAATATTAAAGAAAAAAATATCCACGTTCACGTTCCAGAAGGAGCAACACCCAAAGATGGACCTTCTGCTGGTATTGCAATGTTGACTTCTATGGTTTCTAGTTTTAGAAATATAAAAGTGAAACCTCATCTCGCAATGACGGGAGAAATCACTTTGAGAGGTAAAGTTTTGCCTGTTGGTGGTATCAAAGAAAAACTTCTTGCGGCAAATAGAGCTGGAATAAAAGAAGTAATTTTATGCGATGCCAACAGAAAAGATGTAGAAGAAATAAAGAAAGACTACATCAAAAATATGAAAGTGAGTTATGTGAAAACCATGAGCGAAGTTATAGCTTTAGCCTTGGAAAAGTAAACCACTTTACAATCTAATGCAGCCTGATATATTATTGTTAATATATCGGGCTTTTTTTTGCCTAATAAATGGGTAATGATACTATAAATTGATAAATTTTAGTTAAATATTTATTTTTTATAAATATACAATTCGTTGGCTATCAGAAGTTTTTAATTGTAAATCCGAGTTTACAAGTCCAAAACAATGCCCATACAAAGTTTGTAGAAAATTCCTGACGACATTTGTGATATACAAACCCACAAAATTATTCGTCATGAAAAAATTTAAAACAAACTTACTTGCAATTTCTTTAGTCGCAATCTCTGTTATTTCTTGTGCAAAACACGAAGGATCTACCATGAATATGGAAACTTCCAATGTTGCAACCGAAGCAAAAATGGTTTCGGATAGTGTTTCCGTTGCAGCTTCTCAAACTGTGGAAGGTAGAAAATTTGTGAAAACTGCTGATGTAAATATGGAAGTGAAAGATGTGTATGAAAGTAGCATTTTCATCGAAAAAAAATTGCAAGAATTGAAAGGCTTTGTAACTTCTAGCAATCTAAATGCAAGAGTTCTTTCCGAAAAAACCTACACAACATCTGATGAAAACGCAATGTTGGTTCGGAAATTTCAGACTGAAAACAGCATGCAAGTTCGTGTACCTTCGGAAAACCTTGGGCAGTTTCTTACATTCATCAATGATAAAAAAGTGTTTCTTAATAGCCGCATTATTTCTGCAGAAGACGTAACGAATAATGCAAAAATTGCAGATTTAACCAATGCGAAATTGGCGCAATCACAAGAAGTAATTGATAAAATGAAAAATGATAAGGATAAAGTGGACCTTATCAATCAAAATTTAAGCGAGCAACAATCTCAAGATGTAAGCAATATTACATTAGCAGATGATTTAAAATACAGCAGTGTAACTATCTACATCCAAGAGCCATCTATAAAAACCGCCGAAATTGCGGTAGTAAATACAAAAGGAGTAGATCAAAAATACCAAATGAATTTCTTCTACGAGTTAAAAAATGCTTTGCAGCAAGGTTTCTATTTTATCCAAACTTTCGTTGTAGGATTATTTGCTATTTGGCCATTTCTTTTAATTCTAGGTGCAGGATTTTATTTCTGGAGAAAGAGAAGAAAATTGGAAGTTACTAGTCCAAAATCAGAGGAATAGATTTTAAAAAACTTTTTACCATTTAGGTAGATGAAGGAGTTAAGTTTCATAAAGAAAAAAATCTAAAGATTTTTTGAAACGCAGAAAATTTGCTTACAAATTCTTAATGATCTTAATTTCTTAACACTACTTAATGGTAAAATTTTCACCAAGAAAATCTTGATTCTAAAATCTTGGCTCTTGGTTCTTTTTAAGAAAGCATTCTTTGCGCTTTTTTCACGCCATCTACCAGAATATCAATTTCTTCCATGGTATTATAAACTGCAAAACTGGCGCGAACTGTACCCGCAATTTTGAAAAATTCCATAATGGGTTGTGTACAATGATGTCCCGTTCTCACGGCGATTCCCATTTTATCTAGAATCATTCCGGTATCAGAAGCTATTCCTGTTCCTTCTAAATTAAAAGAAGCTACCGCAGTTCTGTGGGCTTTTTCTGCATAAATTTTTAAGTTTTCTATTTTCAGAAGTTCTGCTTGAGCATAATGCAACAATTGATCTTCATGCTTTTGCAAATTTTGAATTCCAGTTTCATTTACGAAATCTATGGCAGCTCCCAAAGCAATATTTCCACCAATGTTGGGCGTTCCGGCTTCAAATTTAAAAGGCAAACCAGCGTACGTTGTTTTTTCAAAACTACAAACAGCAATCATTTCTCCACCTCCGTGAAAGGGTTGAAGTTCATTTAAAACAGATTCTTTTCCGTAGAGAATTCCCGTACCTGTAGGTGCGTACAACTTATGACCAGAGAAAACGAAAAAATCGCAATCCATTTTTTGTACATCAATTGCAAAATGCGTTACAGATTGTGCGCCATCAATCACAATATAAGCGGCGGAATTTGCACGAATCATTTTAATCATTTCGTCTACAGGATTGATAACTCCTAAAGCATTGGAAACCTGATTAAAAGAAACAATTTTGGTCTTCTCGTTTAAGTTTTTTTCTAAAAAATCCAATTGCAAAATTCCGTTTTCATCCATGGGAATTACTTTCAGAATTGCACCTGTTCTCTCGCAAAGCATTTGCCAAGGAACGATGTTGGAATGGTGCTCTAGATAAGAAATAATGATTTCGTCGTCTTTCTTTATTAAATTAGAATTAGACAAAGCGTAGGCAATCAGATTGATACCTTCCGTGGTTCCTTTGGTGAAAATAACTTCATAATCGTGCTTTGCATTGATGAAGTTTTGTACTTTTTTCCGAGCATCTTCCATTTTTTCCGTTGCGCGCTGGCTCAAAGTATGGATTCCACGATGCACGTTGGAATTGATGGTTTCGTAGTATTCTTTTATAGAATTGAGAACAGAAATTGGTTTTTGGGAAGTAGCCGCATTATCCAAATAAACCAAGGGTTTTCCGTTGATATTTTGGTGTAGAATAGGAAACTGGCTGCGGATTTTTTCTATATTGAACATAATTCTTATTTAGACTCGTTCAAATTTACGGAAAATTTGGGGGAAATGGGTTTGTCGAGTTATGATAAAAATCGGAAATGTGATAAGATTTTTAATCCACATCTACGGTTTCAATGCTAATATTAAATGGTGAAAAAATATCATGTCTATTAAAATAAAATTATTCACCAAAAAAAATCCCGCTCCAAAATTTTGAAGCGGGATTTATATGTAAAAAAAGTTTCCTTATTCTGCTGCAGTATCTTCTGCAGGAGTTGCGCCTTCTTCTGTAGAAGTTTCTCCTTCTGCACCTTCTTCAGTTTCTTCGTCATCATCATCTGCTCCTTTTATTGCAGTTCTTGCAGTTCTTACGGCTACAATTACTGTATTGTCTGGATGCATCAATGTGTAATCAGTAGTTTTCACTTCAGAAGCGTAGTATTTCATACCAATTTTCATTGGCGTAATATCAATTACTACCTCATCTGGCAAATTGCTTGGCAATGCTTTCACTCTTACTTTTCTGTAAGGTTGACGCAATACACCACCATTCACAACACCTCTAGAACGTCCTGTAAGTCTTACTGGAACTTCCATAACCACTGGTTTGTCGTCTCTTAATTGGTAAAAATCAACGTGCAAAATTTTATCCGTTAAAGGATGAAATTGGATGTCTTGCAAAACTGCTGGGATTGTTTGTCCGTCTACAATTAATTCAACAGTATGCGCTTCCGGAGTATAAACCAAAGATCCCAATGTTTTCTCATCTGTAGAAAAATTGATCGGTTCTTGTTCTCCGTAAACAACACAAGGAACTAATTCAGCATCACGTAAAGCTTTTGTTGACTTTTTGCCCACGTTTTCTCTTTTTGTACCTGTAATTGTAATAGATTTCATTTAATATATTTAAAAAATTATTTATAAATTTCACTTTTTTGGGCGTGCCCACACCAAATTTTAAAAAATTTGCTGCGGTCGGGCTATATATTTCAATCTTTTTTTTAGAAAAAAAAAGGATTTCCATTTCTATCCCTCACGCAATATTCGCTTGTAGCATTGGTTTTATCCGTTAGATAATAAATTTACTACTGATGGATTGATGCTCGTGCACCATCTTCATTACCTCTGCGAATAATGGGGCGCAAGATATTACTTTTATTTTAGATGTGCAATCACTTTTTACTGGAATAGTATCTGTAACGATAACTTCCTCTAGCATAGAATTTTCTATGTTTTCATAAGCTTTGCCAGAAAGTACACCGTGGGTTGCCATTGCTCTTACAGAAAGTGCACCTTTTTCTTTCAAAATTTGGGCTGCTTTGCACAACGTTCCGGCTGTATCAATCATATCATCTATCAAGACGACGTTTTTGCCTTCTACATCACCAATCAAAAACATTTCTTCAATTACATTGGCCTTCTTTCTTTCTTTGTAGGCAATTACTACTTCTGCACCAAGATGGCTTGCATAGTTTTTTGCTCTTTTTGCACCTCCCATATCTGGTGAAGCAATAGTAAGATTTTCTAAGTTTAGGCTTCTTATGTAATCTATAAAGATTGTAGAAGCGTACAAATGATCTACAGGAATTTCAAAAAATCCTTGTATTTGGTCTGCATGAAGATCCATGGTCATTATTCTGGTTGCGCCTGCTGCAGTTAATAGATTTGCAACCAATTTTGCTCCAATTGGCGCTCTTGGTTGGTCTTTTCTATCTTGTCTTGCCAATCCATAATAAGGTAAAACCGCTGTAATGCTTTTTGCAGAGGCTCTTTTTGCCGCATCTATCATTAGTAGCATTTCTAGCAAATTGTCTGCTGGTGGAAAGGTAGAACCAATTAAAAAGACTCTTCCTCCGCGAACGGATTGGTCTAAAACTGGCTCAAATTCGCCATCGCTAAATTCTTGAAAAATAATTTTGCCCATTTCCTGTCCATAATGTTCTGCAATTTTTGCAGCAAGATGGTGGCTGGTTCTAGTTGAAAATAGATAACTTGCTTGTTCGGACATAATTTTTTTTTGAAGTTGCAAATTTATTAAAAATAAAACCCACTCAACAGAAATTGAGCGGGTTTATTTATTTTAATGCAAATTAACAATAATTTTAAGGGAATTTAACGCCAGAATATATGTTTACGTTAACCATCGGAATTGTGCTTCCGTATTGTTTATTAATGGATTTTAGAAATTCATTAGCAATTAATGCATATCCTCTTCCTGTAAGATGTACACCATCTAAAGAAAATGCTCCACCTGTAACGAATGTTGCAGTAAAACTTGTTCCATTATAATTAATTCCAGAATTAGTTGCCATTTCTTTTAATTTTGAATTTGCATCTACATAAGCAAGACCTTTTGCTGCTGCTGTAGTTGCAATTATATTATTAAAGGCTGTAGTAGATGCTAATACTTTCACAATTTCTTTTTCTGTAAGTACTCTATTATCTGCCAAAGCTGTAGAAGTTCCACCACCAGCTGTTAGAAGAGGTGAAGTAGTAAGCAAGATTAAATCTTTAGAAGTCGTTTGTCTATAAGAAGGTAACATTAATGCTCCTAAATTTGTAAGATCTTTATCATTAATAACTGCACCATTTGCAATACCAGCTGTAAATTTTATCAGCCTAGATTGGTATTCTGCATCTGTAATTAAATTTGCAGCTTTAGCTTGCGCCAATCCGCCGTTATACGGTGCATATGCAGCATTTAATTGTGTAATTTGTGCAGCAGTTAATGTACTGAAAGGCATTGCTGGAACTCGAGTGAAAAAAGGTATTGAGGTAACATTTGGTATGTTTGCAAGTACACCTTTCGCACCGTTTGCAGTTAACCCGTTTACAATCGTGTTATAAACAGAACTAAAAGTAGCAGTAGGTGTAAGTGCATCTGTGCCATCTCCTCCAGTTGTAGCGTATCCCAATACATCATTATTCCCAATCCAAAGAGAGAAGAATGTTGGGTTTTGAGCAACAACATCAGTTACCACACTCGCATTTGGAGAAGATGCAAATCTAACAAAATATGGGTTTGCCGTTCCAAGTGCTAAATTTGCAGGATTTCCATATCCTGGAGCCAGCAAATGAAAAGATTTTGCACCAGGAACACCCATGTTATTGAATGATTTTCCTGCTCCACCAATTATATCTAAAGCTGCTGCAGGAGCACTTGCAACTGGCGAAAGTGCACCACCGATAACTTTTAATTCTAACTTACCGCTAAAACCAGGAATATTCGTAAATCCACCTGTGTTATTTGGCATCATTGGTTGCGTGAAAGTACCGCCTCCTGCTAGTGCAAATTGTGCAGCCATCATAGAAGGGAAAGATTCCTTTTGTCCATCTGAGTATAACGTACCATCTCTATATCCAGAGGTAAGGGAATTTCCTACAGAAACAAATTTTGAGAAATCTGCATTTCCTTTAGTAACCTGAATGTCTGCTAGATCTGTTTCAAATTCTGTTTTACAGCTAAAAGTTGCGAGCAAACATGCAGCTGCGAAACTTGTTAAAAATATATTTTTCATATTAAATTCTAATTATTTTACATTATAAGAAAGTCCAAGCCCAAAGTAGTATGCTTTTGCTTTTGCTTGTCCACTGAAACCATTGAAAGTGTTATTAAACTCTCTAGCTTTTGGCAAAGCTAAACCACCAGCTACATCTAGACCAAAACCTTTAGCAAAATTAAAACCTAAACCTGCTGTAAATACATTCGTATTAAATGAAGGTGTTTCTGCTTGGAAATTGGCTCCATTGTAAGGAGATTCATCATAATAATATCCAGCTCTACCTACAATCATATCTGATAATCTGTATTGAGTACCAAATCTGAAAGTCATTGTATTTTCAAAATTTTTCTGACTTACTAAAACCGTGTTATCTGCTTGGTTTCCTATAGGTGCGTTTGCAAAATCTAGAGTTAATTTATTATATCTTTCCCAACCAGTATAATTGAAATCTGCAGAAACTTGCCATCTTGGTGTAATCTTATAAGTTGCACCTAAAGTAAATTCATCTACAAGTGGCAAAGTAGCTGTAAAGGTATCTTTACCGTTTGCATCCAAACCTAAAGTAGAATATAAACTTTGGTTGATATCAAAAGAAACTACACCATTTTTAGCTTTCACATCTACTGGAGATCTGTATGCTACACTCACATCCCATTTGCTGTCTGGTTGAAAATAGAAACCAAAACCAAAACCACTTCCCGTAGCTTGATCATCAAATAAATTTAAAGTTCCTTTCGTAGATGATGCATCTAATGGTTCTCCATTCAATTTGGTAGCTGCTTTATCCCAATTTACAGTTCCTTTTGCATAGATGTAGCTACCTCCGAAAGAGATCCACGGTGCTAATTTAACAGAAACCATTGGTTGAAAATAAAATGATTTTAATTCTAATCTCTGCACTATTTCTCTTCCTGCCCAATCACTTGGCCATTCTATTGTGCTACCAAATGGAGTAGAAAAACTAAAACCTACAGAAACTTGATCTACTACTTTGTATGCAACTGCAGCGTAGATAGGAGTTCCAATTGGATTATCGGTTTTTGAAGATTCTAAAGTGCTTAAATTTTGATATTTCACGATAGATTTTGCTCCAAATCCTCCAGCTACAATACTAAATTTTGCAGGGATGAAAGACATTCCCGCAGGATTGAAGAAAGCAACACTCGCATCTTCTGCATGTGCACTTGTATGTGCTTGTGCCAGTTGTTTCACACCTTGTAAGGATACACGGAAACCACCTGCAAACATCATTGCGCCAGATAATAAGGCTGCTGATAATAATATTTTTTTCATAAAATTATAGGATAATATTACACCAAATATAAAATTAATTTGTGTAACAATGTTAATTTTCCTTAAAACATTTAATTTTATCTTAAAATAAACTATGCTACGAATATTAAAAAATTCGTATTTGTTTAATAGTCAGCTTATTAAATTTTTAAATTTGACTATTTTGTTCAGTCTTGAAAATTCATTTAATAATTATAAAAAAAGATAAACTAAAAATAAAAAATTAAGATAAAAAAATTATATTAAATTTGCACATATATAAAATAAAAAATATGAGTTGTGGATGCAAAACATCCGGAGATTCTGCTCATAACTGTGGAACCAAATCTGCAAGTGGCTGCGATAGCGTGGATACTTGCGGAAATAGCTATAAATTAAGTGTTTTTGATTGGTTGTCTAACGTTAGCAATCCTACATCTGCCAAATGTGATTTGGTAGAAGTTAGATTTAAAAACGATAGGAAATGTTTTTTTAGAAATGAAAATAATTTGCCGCTTCATATAGGAAGCATAGTAACAGTAGAATCTAGTCCGGGACATGATGTAGGTGTAGTAAGCCTAACAGGAGAATTAGTAAAAATTCAAATAAAAAAGAAAAATATCCACCAAGATGATATTTTAAAAATATACCGACTTGCCAACCAAAAAGATGTAGAAACGTGGCAAACAACGCGAGAAAAAGAGGAGCCAATAAAAAAAGAAGCTCGTAGAATTGCGTCTAACCTGCGACTACAGATGAAAATATCTGATGTAGAATTTCAAGGCGATGGTGCAAAGGTTACTTTTTATTATACAGCAGAAACTAGGGTAGATTTTCGACAATTGATCAAAGAATTTGCGGGTACTTTTCGCACAAGAATAGATATGAAGCAAATCGGATTCCGCCAAGAAGCCGCAAAATTGGGTGGCATAGGATCTTGTGGAAGAGAGTTGTGCTGTTCTACTTGGCTTACGGATTTTCGATCTGTGAATACAAACGCTGCTCGATATCAACAATTATCTATCAATCCGCAAAAACTTGCAGGACAATGTGGAAAATTGAAATGCTGTCTTAATTATGAATTAGATAGTTATATGGATGCCTTGAGTGATTTTCCGCCTCCAAATACAAACCTTCAAACAGAAAAAGGAAAAGCTTTTTGTATAAAAATCGACGTTTTTCGAAAAAAAATGTGGTTCGCATATGCAGAAAATACGCATACTTGGTTTGATTTGGATGTAGCAGAAGTAAACAAGATGGTAGCGCTTAATAAAAAAGGCGAAAAAGCAACTGCTTTGGAAGATTATATGACGAATGAAGTTGTAGTGAAAGCTGTAGACATAATTGGTGAAAATACTCTGGATCGTTTTGAAAATAAAAAACCAAACAAAAACAGAAATAATAGAAATAAAAATTCTGGACCAAGGCCACAAGCTCAAAATGTGAAAGTAGCACAAAACGTGAATAAAGACGCGCCGCAAACTAATCCACCAAAGAAAAAATTTAAAAAGAAATATCCACCAAAAAAGAATAATAATGAATAAAATAGTTGCTGTTTTATTTACGATGATATTTTTAACAGCTTGCAAATCCGATGATGCTGATATTCAAATGAAACCTATCAACAATGCTTGGAAAGCGAAAGCAGAGCAAAAATTTCAACTGAATATTGATGATGCTCAAAATGTAAAAAATATTATATTTGTAGTAAGAAATAATAACGATTATCCGTACAGCAATATCCGTTTTATCGTAAATTTAACGGATTTAAAGACAAAAAAAAAGCAAACAGATACGCTTAATTATATTCTTGCAAGACCAAATGGAGAATGGTTGGGAACAGGTTTTGGGAATACAAAAGAGATATTGTTTCAATACAAAACGAATTATAAATTTCCAGCAAATGGAAATTATGAAATTGGCATGATACAAGCTATGAGAAAAGATACCTTGATCGGAATAGAAGATATCGGCATTAAAATACAAAACATCAAGCCATAAATACTATGGAAAATAATAGAAACAAAGGAAACAACGGTAATAATAATTTTCCGCTTCCTCCTAAAAACAAAAAAAATACTGGCTGGAAAAAATGGGTCCGTCTTGTTTGGCTTGGATTTTTTGCAGTTGTAATAGGCATTTCTGCATTATTTTTTGCAGTTTCCCAAGGTTTGATGGGAGAAATGCCAGAAATAAGCGAAATAGAAAATCCAGACATCTATGTTTCGTCGGAAATTTGGTCTTCTGATGGTGTACTTTTAGGTAGATTTGAAAAAGAAAAAACCATACCTGTAGTGTATAGCGATTTGCCACCTTATCTTATATATGCTTTGCAAGCAAAAGAAGATGAGCGTTTTAGAGAGCATTCTGGGATAGACATGAAATCTATCGCAAGAGCAATACGTTTCGGTGGAAATCGTGGTGGAGGTTCTACTATTACACAGCAATTGGCAAAATTACTTTTTACAGGTACTGCCTCTCAAAATAAAATAGAGAGAGGGATTCAAAAACTTAAAGAATGGGTAGTTGCAGTAAGCATTGAAAAAAGATATACCAAAGAAGAAATTATAACGCTCTATTTTAATAAATTTAGTTTCGGAAATAATGCCAATGGGATAGAAATGGCATCTAGAATTTACTTTAACAAAACTACAAAGCAGCTAACGTTGCCAGAAGCAGCCATGTTTGTAGCCATGTTGGAGGCACCTACGGCTAACAATCCATTGCGAAAACCAGAGAGAGCAAAGCGCAGAAGAGATGTGGTTTTAGATCAAATGTTAGAAACCAAATACCTTACGCAAGAAGATTATCAACGAGCAATAGACTCACCAATTGTAACAGATTATCATCCAGTGAAAACTGTAGACGAAGGAAATTCAGCGTACTATAAATTTTATTTAAGAAAAGAAATTGATAAGTATCTTAAAGAGAATGAGAAAAAAACGGGTAAAACTTTAAATCTGTATAAAGATGGTTTGAAGATCTACGTAACGCTAGATTCTAAAATGCAAAAGTATGCAGAAGAATCTATGAAAGAACATCTTACAAGTTTGCAAGCAAGTTTCGATCGTGAACAGAGAGGTAGAAAAGCAGCGCCATTTTATTATCTAAATCCTGAACAAATAGACAGAGTAATGATGTCTGCCATTAAAAGGACTGGTAGATACAAACAACTAAAAGCTGCAGATATGTCTGAGGATTCCATCATGATGGAATTTCAAAAACCAGTAAAAACATCAAGATTTACATGGAAAGGAGAAGAAGAAGTAGAAATGTCGCCTTATGATTCTATTCGCTATCACAAGCAAATTGCCATGGCTGGTTTGATGTCTATGTCTCCTGCTACAGGCGAAATAAAAGCTTGGGTTGGTGGTATCAATTGGCAGCATTTCCAGTACGATCATATTAAACAAGGGAAAAGACAAGTTGGATCTACTTTCAAACCCTTTGTTTATGCAGCAGCAATTATGAATCTTGGTTTAACGCCTTGTTCTACGATAAATGCCGGAACCTTCAATGAAGGCGGATATAGAGTTCCTGGAAGAGGCGGAGACATGACATTAAAAGCAGCTTTAGCAGGATCCATAAATCCTGTAGCGGTAAGATTGATGCAGAAAACTGGACCAGATAATGTGATTAAGTTGGCAAGAGATTTAGGCGTAACAAGTGATATGGAGAGAAATCTAACGACTGCTTTAGGATCTGCAGATATTACAATTTACGAGATGCTCGCGGCATATTCTACATTTGCAAACTACGGAAACTATGTGAAGCCAGAAATGATTTGGAGAATTGAAGATTCCAATCAAAGAGTAATAACGGAAGTAAAACCACTGTACAAAGAAGTAATGAACGAAAAGTATGCATACACCATGATAGAACTAATGAAAGGTGTAGCACAATTTGGTACAGCTTCCGGAGAATTGGGAAGACGTGGTATCAGTAAAGCGGTAGAAATTGCTTGTAAAACGGGTACTACACAAAATAATTCTGATGGTTGGTTCATGGGAATTACGCCAAAACTAGCAACCGGAGTTTGGGTAGGTTGGGAAGATAGAGCAACGCATTTCAGGGGGACTGGAGAAGGACAAGGTGCAAAAATGGCACTTCCTATTTGGGCAATATTTATGAAGAAAGTATGGGCAGATAAATCTTTGGAAATTTCTGCAGACGATAAATTTGTAAAACCTTCGGATTGGCAAGGTGGATGTGATGATCTTAAAGGAATGACTGGTGGATACGGAGACGATGGTGGCTACCAAACCATAGATCAATTGAAAAATCCTACAATTTCTGAACCTACAACACAGAAAGCTAAAAAACCAGAAGAAAGTCTCAACGAAAAAATAAATAAAACAGAAGATATAGATTTTAACAAATAATCTTCGTCTTTGTAAAGTTATTTAAATATTATTTTTGTCTAGTCTTATTTATTTTAAAAGTAAAAAAGGCTAGACAATTTTTTTTCTCCTAATTCTGATCTTTTATAAATTTTTTGATGTCTTCGTTTTCGCCATAAAGCACAAGAATATCTCCACTTTCTAGTATAGCGTCGTAGGTTACAACACCTTGTACTTCATTCACTCTTTTCACCTTTCCGAAGATGTTTTTTTCGGCCGTTTTCTTGATGATGGTTACAAACACGAGATTATAATTACTTCTAAAGCCAATATCTTCAATTCTTTTCCCGATGCAGCAATCTGGCAAAGCAATTTCTACAACACTATATTTACCAGAGATCTCAAAAGATTCTACCATTCCTTTTAAAGACAGTTTTTTAGCCCATCTTTCAGCAGTTTCTTCTTCTGGATGTACGATGGTATTAATATCCATCGCTTCCAATATTGTTTCGTGAATAGGATCTATCGCTCTACTGATGATTTTGTTTGGGTGCAATTTTTTCACCAAAGCAGATGCCACTACATTTGCACCACGATCTTCGCCAATAGCTACTATCACTACATCTGTATCTTTAAATGGTAAACCCTTCATCGTATATTCATCCGTTGCATTCATGCAGATAGCGTGAGAGATTTTTTCTTTCACACCTTCTACTTTATTGTAATCGCTATCAATCCCGATTACCTCATTACCCATTTTAGTCAGCTTTTCAGCTAAAGAAAGTCCAAAATTACCAAGACCAATTACTATATATTTCATCTGTAAATTATAATTTTTTTAAAAGCTTTATACTATAGATTTTCGAACTCTGTATTTAAATATCGAAAATAACAGTGGCTATTTCATTTATATTAAATATTAATTAATTAAAATTTCCTCTTTTGGATATCTATAATTAAAATATTTTTCACTTTTCATTACGGCTATTAACAAAGAAAACATACTTACTCTACCGATAAACATTAAAGCTATGATGATTACTTTGCCATAATCTGATAAATATGGCGTAATATTAATAGACAAACCTACTGTAGAATAAGCAGAAAATGCTTCAAAAGCAAGCGCCAAAATATCTTTATCTTTTTCTACAATTACCAAGAGGAATATACAAAATCCTATTATTATTAAAGACAGTGCGATGATGGCAAATGCTCGTCTGATGCTATTATCACTTATTTCTCGTCGAAAGATTTCTGTGCGTTTTTTTCCACGTGCTAAGCTCAAAATATTTAAAGTAGCAATAGCCAAAGTACTCGTCTTTACACCACCTCCAGTAGAAGCAGGAGAAGCTCCCACCCACATTAAGAATATGCAAATAAGCAAAGCTGGAGCTCCAATTGACGTTAAATCTACCGTATTAAAACCTGCTGTTCTGTTGGATGCCGATATAAAAAATGCTTCTACTATTGCTCCAAAAGTAGAATGGCCTTTTAATACTCCATCTTTTTCTAGTATATAAATTAAAGCCGTACCACCTATTAATAAAATTAAAGTAGTTGCTAAAATAATTCTAGAGTTTAAATTCACGACCCAAGGAATATGTTGTTTTTGTTCTTTTTTAAAATAAATAAGAATATTTTTTATAAATAAATGACGAAAATATTTATAAACATTGTAAACAATAGGAAATCCTAATCCACCAAATATAAATAATGCAGCAATGATGAGGTGTAGAGAATAATTAAACTGATATCCTCGCTCATATAAATTTCCGCTTAAAGTAGAAAAACCAGCGTTGCAAAAGGAAGATATTGAATGAAAAACAGAAAAGAAAATTCCTTGATTCACAGAATTATTCAGTAATCCTAAATCCAAAGTGCTATAAATAATGACCGCACCAAAAAATTCTATGGTGAGCGTGATGATGATAATTCGCTTCAAAGTATTAAATACATCTCCCAATTTATCCGAACTCGTCATTTCGCTTAATGTAATCTGGTTCGCATAAGAACCTGTACCACGGAAGAAATAACTGAAATAGCTGGCAAATGTCATTATACCCAAACCACCAACTTGTATTAAAGTCAAAATGATTATTTTTCCGAAAGTCGTGAATTCTTTTGAAGTATCCAAAACCGTTAATCCTGTTACGCAAACCGCACTTGTAGCTGTAAACAAAGCATCTAAGGGCAAAATTCCCTTTACGGTTGCATTTGGCATCATCAAAAATCCAGCACCAATTAGTATAATGCCGAAAAAACTTAGGATGAATAATTGCGCAGGATTGATAACAGCTTTCTTAAAATCTATCTTCAAACTAGAAAAATCTCGAAGAAAACAAGAAATTATTAATATATAGATGATTCTTTTATTAAAGAATGAAAAAGTAGTGCTTTCCCAGAAGCTATATTCTATACGAGCAATGTAGTAGAGAAGGATGAGCAATAGTACTCCAATTTCTAAGTAAGATATTTTCTTTAAAAAATTCTCCTTTTTTCTAATATTATATAAGATAATGTTGACACCCGTTAGAATGAAACTAAAATCGTAGAAGTAAATTACGTTCGTTTTATACAGCAGTTCTTTGTAAAATCCTGCCTCGAAAATCATGATTCCGAGCGCAATAAAACTGGCATAAAAAGAAATGAGATTAAGATTTTTTGTCCACATTCTTTGAAAAAAATTTTTACAATATTTAAGAGTACGAAAGTAAACAATATTCTCTAATTGAAAACGTGTTTTACAAAATAGTATTTCGCGAAATAAATCTTTAAATTTACAGCTCACAATATTTCTATGTATAAAACTATTTTAAGGCCAATATTATTCTATTTTGATCCAGAAAAAGTGCACTATTTTTCTTTTTCAGTTTTAAAGAACTTTCCTTTTTTGGCAAAGGTATTTTTGCAAAAACCAATTCAAGATAAAAGATTAGAGCGAGAAGTTTTTGGATTGAAGTTTAAAAATCCAGTTGGTCTTGCAGCCGGATTTGATAAAGATGCTAAGATGTTTCAAGAATTGTCAAATCTTGGATTTGGTTTTATAGAAATAGGAACGCTCACGCCGAAACCACAAGATGGAAATCCAAAAAAACGTTTGTTTCGCTTGAAAGAAGATGCTGCAATCATCAATAGAATGGGTTTTAATAATGGTGGAGTAGATGCAGCCGTAGAAAGATTGCGCAAAAATAAAAACGTTTTGATTGGCGGAAATATCGGTAAAAATAAAGTGACACCAAATGAGAATGCGGTGGAAGATTATACAATCTGTTTTGAGAAATTATTTCCCGTGGTAGATTATTTTGTGGTAAATGTAAGTTCGCCAAATACGCCAAACCTGCGAGAATTGCAAGATAAAGAACCTTTGACAAAATTGCTTTCTACCTTGCAGGAATTAAATTTAACAAAGAAAAAGCACAAACCAATTCTACTAAAAATTGCTCCAGATCTTACCGACGAACAACTTTTAGACATTATTGATATTGTAAAGATTACCAAAATTGCAGGGGTAATAGCTACGAATACAACCATTTCTAGAGAAAATTTAATCTCTGAAAATAAAACAGAAATGGGCGGACTTTCTGGTAAACCGTTAACCAAGAGATCTACAGAAGTGATCAAATTCCTTTCAGAAAAAAGCGGAAAAGCCTTTCCAATCATTGGTGTTGGTGGAATACATTCTGCCGAAGATGCGCTAGAAAAACTAGAAGCAGGCGCAAGTTTGGTGCAATTGTATACTGGTTTTGTATATGAAGGACCGCAACTTATCAATGATATTAATACGGCAATTTTGCGGAAAAGCGTTGTTGGAGCTTAAAATGCTAACAACGCTGTGCCAATTTAAAGAAAGAACTCTGTAATTGTATAAATAATTAACCCAACTAAACCTCCAACCAAAGTACCATTCACGCGGATAAATTGCAAATCTTTACCAACCTCGAGTTCTAGTTTTTCGCTCAATTCTCTGCCTTGCCAATTTCCTACTGTTCCACTTATTAATTCCCCAAATTGATGCGTGTTTTTCAAAATATATTTGTACGCAGTCACGCGAATCCATTGGTCTATTTTATTTTGTAGTTGAAGATCGGATTGTAAATTTTGAGCTAAAGTTTCGATATTCTTTTTCACATAAATTTTCAAAGTTGAGGCATCATTTTGAAGCTCATTTTGAAGGGTCTTTTTAATGGAAGTCCAAATATTTTTTGCATATTCTTGCAATTTGTCCTCGTTCAAAAAATTGTTTTTTACGGTTTGCAATTCAGCTTCCCATTTTTCATTTTCTTGTAATTCTTTGGAAAATTCAAAGAGTTTTTGGGTTATTTCCGCCCGAAGTGAATGGTTTTCATCTTGTTCTATTTCTTCAAAATAATTGGAAAGTCCACTTGTGATTTTTGTAGCTACAGCATCATCTACAAATTTTGGAATAAGTGTAAAACTTTCTTTTTTCACCCTGCTTTTCACCAATTCTTGGTTGGCCAAAATATAATTTTTGATGAGCGTAGAAAATTTTGTAATTAATCTTTGATGATCGTCTTTCTCTAAAATATAATCCATCCCGCTGCCCAAAAGCTTGTTTACTTTAAAATCTTTCGTCATTTCTTCGGCTTTAGATTTAATGAAATTCACGACCGTTTTATCTTCCAGTTTTTGCAAAATATCTAGAAATATGGAGGTGATTTGGGTTATCAATAATTCTTGGTTTCGTTCCTTGGAAAGCCAATCTCCTGCTAGATGAGAAATTTTTAATTTTAAAATATAGGGCTTGATGTTCTTTGGGGAAAGAAAATTGCTCACTACAAAATCTCCTAAATTATCCCCAATTTTTGCCTTGCTTTTTTCTATTAAATTCGTGTGCGGAATTTTCAAACCCAAAGGATGATGAAAAAGGGCTGTAACTGCAAACCAATCTGCCAAAGCACCAACCATTGCCGCTTCGGAAAATGCGCGAATGTAACCAAGCCAATGATTATCAAATTTTTTTTGAAAAATAGTGGTAGCTACAAATAGTAAAGTCATGAATAGAAAAAGTGCAGTGGCAAATGTTTTGAATTTGCGCAATTCTTTTCTTTTTTGATCATCGTTCATGCGTTAAATTTACAAAAATAGTATTTGAATTTGTTACCAAAGTATGTACATTTGTTTTTATAATTAATTCATTTAAAATAATGTATAATGGCAAATAATCAATTTTTAAAAGAAAATCCTTATTATTCTAAAACAGATAAAACAAAATTAGATATTCCCAATACAGAATGGAAAACAATCTTGAATTCAGAATTGTATAATGTAGCAAGAGAAGCGGGAACTGAAAGGCCACACACTGGTGTTTATAATAATTTTGATGATTTGGGAGAGTATTATTGCGCTGTTTGTGGCAATCACTTATTCCGATCGGATGCAAAATTCTCTTCAAGTTGCGGTTGGCCAAGTTTTTTTGAAGCAGATGCAGAAGGTACAAAATATGAAAGAGATACTGCTTTTGGCTGGGAAAGAGTAGAAGTGCTTTGCAAAAGATGCGATTCCCATCTCGGTCACGTATTTGATGATGGACCAAAACCAACGGGAAAAAGATATTGCATGAATTCTGTGAGTTTAGAATTTGTAGCAGATACAGAATCTAAAGATTAAGCTAATTCAATACTAAAAAATGCTCCAAGATATACTCGGAGCATTTTTCTTTTACCTTTTTTGACCACATTTATTCAACAACAAATTTTTTGGTACCTATCAATTGGTTTTCTTTATTATAAATTACTAGATAGTAAACTCCTGTAGCATATCCTTTCACAGAAATAGATTTGCTCTTAGTTTTTGCTATAGTTCTACCATCTGCAGAAATAATGGTGAAATTAAATTCCTTATTTCCTGGTACATTCACAAACAAAATATCTTTCACCGGATTAGGATAAATATTGAAATCCTCTACAAAATTTTCTTTTGTGGCCAATACAGTTGCTGTTGCAAATTGCGAAACTACACACGCAACTCTTAAAAAACCATAGATTTCATAAGAAGGTTGAGGTTGACCGATTGCAATTCCTGTAGGTTCCGAGTTATAATTTACACCAGGATTGCTCCAGAGATTTCTCCTTGTGCAGCTTATTCCATTTGCACTGCATTCGTTGTTGTACGCCATTATTGTTCTCCATCTTGTAGATGTTGCACTAGAAGTTCCCCCAGTGATGGCCGTTCTATTCGTATATCCTTTGTGGTGGCTACAAGGATTGGTGCTCGTGCTCACATACCAATCATGATTCATGCCCATATTATGTCCCATTTCATGAGCGAGGGAATAATTGGATACTACACAGCCAGAAATGGTAACCGTATAAGCGGAATTGCTGTTATAATTTGAAGAATTTGTATTTACATATCCCAAACCACAAGTATTTGTAGGAGAAGCAGTAATTAAACTTACTAAATCTGCTCCATAAGTTGCTCTCAAGGTTTGTGCATCATCCAAAAATCCGTCTCCAGAAGTTGCTAATCTAGATAAATCTGTATTGATGCTTCCAGATTCTACGTAAGAAATTTCACCTGTGTAGACAAGATTGATTGTTACATTTCCTGCACCACCGTTTTGCAGAGAATTATTAAAATTGGTGATTGCTGTTGCAACAAAAGAGTTGCTTTGGGAAACGCCACCATATATTGTTTTTGTATTTCCGGTATAAAGCACCATTACATCTACCGTAGAATTTCCGCAAACTGGAGATAATCCACAAACATCTGGATTTGCTAAAATATTTTTATTTCCAATGATGTTTTCTGGTGCAAGTACAGTATCATTTGGATCGTCTTGATCAATTAATGTTTGCTCATTAACTAAAGAAACTGCCAAAATAGAAGGTGCAGTTTGCATAAAAATTATTTTATCTCCATTAGAGCCTGAATACATTCCTGTAATTACTTTGTTGTACTCAGAAAATACCAATTCTGCATTTGCATCGCCCACGATTTTATAAACTGCAGAATTACTTTGATTGCTGTATTGATACTTCTTTTGAAAAACTGCCGATATAGTATTTCCGTTGGGCAATTTGATGTTGAAATCTTGGTTTATATTCGCAATGTTCTCCGAATAATAGGAGGTCGAATGGTAAGATTTCGCCATTGTTGTACTTAGTTTTTCTGTGACAGAAAGACTGTTTTCATTTATTGGGTTGAGCAATAAATTTTGCTGAGCAGAAAAAAATCCTGCCATCATCAAAGCAAAGAGTGTTAAATTTTTCATATCGTATGTTTTGCATAAAGTTAATAAATTTTGTTTATATAAAAATCTTTCTTTTTATAATTAAAAAATCACACACCTAAAATCTAAAATAAATTATTAATTTTATTTTTTAAAAATAATATTTAAATTATGCTCGAACATTTTTACACTTGTCCGTATTGTTGGGAAGAAATTTCTGCGTTGGTAGATTCATCAGTAACCGAGCAAACTTACATAGAAGATTGCGAAGTTTGTTGCAATCCTATAGAACTTCATGTCGTATTTGAAGAACAAGAATTGGTGGGTTTTGATGCGATAGATATTGAGCAATAGGAAATAAAAAAGTCACGAAATAGGTATTCGTGACTTTTTTAATATTGAAATTATTTATTTTAAAACTTCACATCCAAACCAACATAAGCATTGGTTGGCATGATTGGAGCGTATACCATTCCACCATCAAAATAATTGCTGAAAGGATTTTGCGCATCAATTATTGGATTGTCTTGCATGTAGCTCGTCAAGTTTTCTGCACCAATGTACAAACGAATTTTATCATTAAAATTTCTTGCAATCTGTGCATTCATCGTAAAATAAGATGGCGAATATTTCGCTAATTGAAATGGTGCAGGATTATTGCTTAAATCTGGTAAACGCTGTTCGCCAATTAAATTTAAGGTCGTGTCAAAAGTCCAATTTCCTTGCTTTTCATTCTTGTCTGTGGAATAAGCGAAGTTGGCAAAACCTCTATTTTTAGAGATAAAAGGAACTTCTCTTTGCCCAGAAATGTAGTTTGCTTCTACTTGATAATATTTGTATGCCACACGAACATCAAAATTTTTGAAGGGAGTAAAATCCCATTGCGTTTGCAAACTATTCGCAAAAGAATTTCCCGTTAAATTATAAAAAACTAAACTTTGTGGAGAAACATCTAAATCTGCAAGAACTTGATTTTTAAAATCTGTGCGAAAAAAATCTGCAACAATGGTAGATTTTCTATCAAACAATTTAAATTCTTGTTGTAAGCTTGCTCCATAATTCCACGCTATTTCTGGTTCCAAACCATAGATGTTTCCTGTTCCATTTAAAACTGAAAAAGTTCTGTTGGATGCCATATAGTTTTGACTTTCTGCAAATATATTCGCCGTTCGAAATCCTCGTCCTGCAGATAATCTCAAAATTGTTTTCGGTGCAATATCGTATTTAAAATTCAACCTTGGAGAAAATTGTGTGCCCGCCAAATTGTGAAAATCTACTCTTGCTCCAGCTACCAAAGTGTATTTTTCGCCAGTCAAAGTATATTCTGCAAAAACGCCTGGTACAGTCTCTGTTCTTTTATAATTTTGGGCAATGTAATCTTCATCAAATGTATCATATAAAAAACTAGCTCCAATTTTATATTTATTATTTGTATTTCCAATGATGCTTTCAAAAATTAAATTAGAATAAAAGGTGTTTTGCTTTCCAAAATAATCTCTCAAGCCGAAAAAGCTATCTTGTTGATGGTAAGTGTATTGGTTTAATAATCCTATGCTTTGATAAGGTTTTCCCTTGAAAACATAACCCGTTTTATTCCACACTTGAAATCTAGAAATATCTATTCCAACTCCATAAGCTGTTTGCTCGCTTTGATCTAATTGTTTGTTGAAGGCAGTTTGTCCAGCATTTCTTTCATCTTTCAAAAAATTGATACCGAAATGAGAACCAAATCCGCTATTTTCTAAATCATTATAATTTAAAAGATAAGCTGCATTGATCTGGCTTCCTGTTGGTTGATCTAGAAAACCATCGTCGTTATAATCTTGCTCTGCAACGGTAGCGTTTCCGTGGAGCAATATACTTTGATTCCATTTTTCTGTAAGAGCAGATGTATGTGTTAAATTTATTTCTCCACGTCCGTTCATATCCCCGAATATATTCAAATTGGTTTCTGGTTTTTCGTTGAATTTCACCAATTCTGTGTTTATTTGTCCCGTAATACTTTCGTATCCGTTTACTACAGTACTTCCACCTTTTGTTAATTGTATTCCTCCAATCCATCTTCCAGGTATAAAATTGAGACCATAAACTGTTGCCAAACCACGAATTTCTGGTAATAGTTCTTTCGTCAATGCGGTGTATTTTTGGTCTAGACCAAGCATTCTCAATTGTTTTGTTCCCGTAACGGCATTGCTGTAAGAAACATCTACGGTTGCATTGGTTTCAAAACTTTCAGAAAGGTTGCAGCATGCTGCTTTTAGTAATTCTTTTCCAGAAATATTGTAGGTTAAGCTTGCATTCTTTTTGCTCAGAGCAGTTGGATCTTTTGAGCCCAAAATAGTAACTCCTTCTATATTTTTTTCTTGTTGAATTTTTTTCTCTTCTGTAAGTTCCTCGGTTGTTTCTTTTTTTTCAGTGGCACTTTTCACGTGTCCATTTTCAATTTCTACTTTTTCACCATCTTTGGGAAATGCAGAATCCCGATCATACAAACAGCAATCTGGTAGCGCATCGTATGTTGAATCTTTTGCTTTGTACATTTCATTATCATGACCGGCATCGGCAATTTTTTGTAAAATTTCATTTGCAGATACCTTCGAAGCATCAAAATCCATGGTTAGTTTTTGGTATTCTAAATCCCAAGTTGCAGATGTTGCACCTGCTTTTTTTGCCGTCGTCTCTATTCTACTTTTGCACATTCCGCAATGTCCTTTCACAGAAAATTCGTTGGAGTTTTTGATCGCAATACTTTTCACGTGTCCATTTTCAATTTCTACTTTTTTACCATTTTTGGGAAATTCAGAATCCCGATCATACAGACAGCAATCTGGCAGCGCATCGTAAGTTGAATCTTTTGCTTTGTACATTTCATTATCATGACCTGCATCGGCAATTTTTTGTAAAATTTCATTTGCAGATACCTTGGAAGCATCAAAATCCATGGTTAGTTTTTGGTATTCTAAATCCCAAGTTGCAGATGTTGCACCTGCTTTTTTTGCCGTCGTCTCTATTCTACTTTTGCACATTCCGCAATGTCCTTTCACAGAAAATTCGTTGGAGTTTTCTATGTTAGATGATTCTTCTGTTGCATTTTCTCTATCGTACAAGCAACAACCAGGAAGTTTGGAATAGGTATCTGTTTCTGCTTTATAAAGCTCATTATCATGACCAACTTCGGCTATTTTTTGTAAAATTTTGGATTCGGAAGTTTTGGATGGATCAAATTCCATCTTGAGTTTTTGAGTTTCTGCGCTCCAATTTGCCATTTTCGCACCAGCATCTTTTGCTGCAGTTTCTATTCTAGCTTTGCACATTCCGCAATTTCCTTTCACCATTGCAGTTTCAGAAGTTGTTTTTTGGGCGAAAAGTAAATAGGTAAAGCACAGAGAAAAGAGAAGAATACTTTTTTGTAATATATTCATTATTAATAATTTAATTTAAAATTTTGTCTAAATAATTCATTTTCTACAAACTAAAAATAGCGTAGAAAAATAAACAATAATCGAAAATGATAATTAAATTATTTTGGGCGGTTGCCAAATCTTCGAAGCGAAATCTGAAAATTCTGGCGTGATATAAAATGAGATTTTTTGAGAAGAATTTTTAATTAAAATATTTTCTTCTAAGAAATTATCTTTTTGCAGATCTGCAAAGAAACCAACAGATGCGCAAGAATGACAATCTTGACAATCTTTGCTACTTTCTTTTTTGTCTTTGGAATGGCAAGGATCTTCTTTTTTACCAGATTCTCCGCCACAACTTTCTAGAGACATTTGTGAACAACAAGAATTTTTTAAAATAGGAGCAGCATTAAAATTTTTAGGAATTAAAAAAATTCCTAAAAATAGTATTAATGTTGATATTTTAAAAAATTGATGCATTTTTTATTTGAATGGAGCTCCAACTGCAATTGCACAACTATGTCCAGCTTCACCATGAGCAGGATTTACAGCCAAATTCATTGGGTTTGCAACGGGTGCAGATTGTGGTGTAGGATTTACAGTTTGTGGCATTACTTGTGGTGCAGCAGCAGGTGTTGCAACGGGAGAATTTAGAGGTGCTCCTACAGAAATATCACATCTATGTCCTGGTTCGCCGTGTGCGGGATTCATTCCTGGTGCCACTTTTTGTGGTTGAGGATTTGCTGCAGCAACGGGTGCGCTTACTTGTCCACCATTCACAACTGCTTCTGGATTAGTTGCAACTATCGATGGGGAGTTGGGCGCAACTTCTTGCGTATTTGCTGAAGCTTCTTCTATATATGTAGGTTTAATTTCCTTGTTCTGTGAGCAAGAAACTGCCAAAATAGATATAACTGCCGCTGAAAATATTTTAAATTGATTGATCATTTTGCGAATTTACGAAATATAAAATTTATCGTTTTGCACGAAACTTATGCGTTAGTTTTTAAAAAAAATTAGTTTTTCACCAACAATCTAAACCCTTCCCCGTGAACATTGATAATTTCTAAACCTTCGTCTTCTTTCAAATATTTACGCAATTTTGCGATGTAAACATCCATACTTCTTGCGGTAAAATAGTTTTCTTTTTTCCAGATTTTTCTTAAAGCTAAATCTCTTGGCATAAAATCATTTCTATGCTGACAAAGCAATTTCAATAATTCGTTTTCTTTTGGGGAAAGTTTGTAATTTTCATCATGTACTTTCAATTGACGAAGCATAGAATCAAAATAAATATTGCTCATTTTAAATTGCTCTTGCTCATCATCTTCAATAGTTGTGCTTCGCTGAAGAATTGCTTTTATTTTGTATAAAAGTAACTCTGTATCAAATGGTTTGGTGATGTAATCATCTGCTCCAAGCTGATAACCTTTCAAAATATCTTCGCGCATATTTCTTGCAGTTAAGAAAATAATTGGCGCATTCTTGTCAATTTTTTTCACATCTTCTGCTAGAGAAAATCCGTCTTTTTTTGGCATCATTACATCAAAAATACAAATATCGAAATCGTTTTCTGTAAATTCTTTCAAACCTTGTTCTCCATCTGTAGCAAGCGTAACTTCAAAGTTATTAATGCTTAAATAATCCTTTAAAACCGCACCAAAACTTTGATCGTCTTCTACTAATAATATTCTATTGCTCATGTTTTTTATTTTAATAATTTAATAATTGATTATAGATGATAGATTAAATTTAGCGCTCAATTTATCGCTTCTTGATAATCATTCATCATTTATATTTTAAGACATTGGTAATTTTACAATAAATTTACTTCCTTTTCCTTTTTCAGATTCTACAAAAATTTGTCCTTTATGGAGTTCTGTTATTTTTTTTACGTAAGATAATCCCAATCCTTGTCCTTTCGCATTGTGGATATTCCCCGTTTCTTCTCGGAAAAACTTCTCGAAAATTCTGGTTTTATTTTCAAGTTCCATTCCCATTCCCTTGTCTTCCACAGAAATTACATACCAATTCCCTTCGTTTTTTGTAGAAATTACAATTTCTGGCGATTCTGGCGAATATTTGTTGGCATTATCCAAAAGGTTGATCAGTAAATTTGAAATATGAAATTCATCAATTTTGAATTTGTACTTCTCCGCATTAAATTCTTGAACTAAAGAACCATTTCTTTGCGATAAAATTAAACTAAAAGAGGCACAAACTTCTTTTATTAAATCTCGTACGTTGGCTTCTTTTAAAAATAATTTTACCTCATTCCTCTCTAGTTTAGACATGTTTAGCACGTTTTCTACCTGCTTTTTCATGCGTAAATTTTCTTGTTTGATGAGGCCAGAATAGTATTTCACTTTCTCTGGGTTGGTCGCAATTTTATCATTCGCAAGAGAATCTGTAGCTACAGAAATTGTGGCGAGTGGAGTTTTAAATTCATGCGACATATTATTGATGAAATCCGTTTTCACTTCTGCAATTTTTTTCTGGCGCATCATATAATTGATGGAGATAATATAAATTCCCAAAATCGTGAGCAAAGACATAAAAGTTCCTAGCAACATTGGTAAATTTGTTTTTGCTAAAGAAGTGTCTTTACGTGGAAAAACGAGCGCCAAAGTATATAAGGTTTTGTCTTTATTGTCTACAAAAAGAGGGTAAGAATATTTTTCATTATCGCTTTCTTCCCGAAATAATTTATTGGAGACCTTAGTTTTCTTATTGTCTTTTCCGAAAACCCCAAATCCAAACCTCGTTTCTATACCAGCTAATTTTAGTTCCTTTTGCAAGATAGAGTCCAATACTTTTGAATCTACACGTTCTTCTGCAGACAAAGAAGAAGATAAGAAGTTCGCAAACTCTCGCGTTTGAAATTCACCACTTTCTATATCATTGCTAATTTCTGCCGTTAATGGTTCTGGTGTTTCTTTGTTTCTTTTAATATTAAAAAGCGCTTCATCTGTGAAAATTTTTGTCAATTTCAAACTATCACCTTTTTTAGAAACTGGAATATCTTTTTGATCTACAATGCTTTTATAGGCAGATATTTGTCTTTTTATACCAGAATCTACAACAGTTTGCATCATTGTAGATGAAGTCTTTTCTTTATTATTGATAAAATCTTTGTCAAAACCTCCGTATTTTGCGTAGTATTTTTCAACTTCTATAATACCTACTTTTTTAGCAGTATTTTCTAGAGCCTTGTGCACATTATTATTAAAATCTTGTTCTAATGCACCGTAATATCCCTTCAACCAATAGAATTGAAGTGCAACGAAAACGATTAGAGAAATCGTCATAAAAACGGAAATGACAGGAATAAATCTATTATTCATTTAAGGAAATATATTTGAATTGTTAAAATTAGTCATTTTAAGAATATAAAAACAAAAGATGCACCAAAAAATTGTGCATCTTTAACTAAAATCAATAAGTTTAACTAAAATTTATCATTCTAAAGCCTCCAAAACTTCATTGGAAAACATTTTTTCGTCTACAAAATATTGGATAATGGCTTTCTGCATTAAGATTTGCTGCTCATTGGGTTTTAATTCTGGCATTTCTTCTTCTACTTTAAAATGCGGATAACCTTCATCATCATAATGCGAAAAAGAAAAATATCCAAATGGTTGCAAAAGTCTGCAAACTGCGATGTGTAGAATGTTCAGTTTGTCGTCTTTTGTATATTTCTGTTTTCCACTTCCTAATTCTTGTAACCCAATTAGAAATAAAATAGTGTCTATATTGGGATTTTTTTCGGTATCAAATCTTTCTACAAAAAATTCTCCTATTAATTTCCAAAGTTCTGCGTCTTTCATATATTTATTATTGATAAATGATTATTATTAAATGATTTTGAAAATCATGTATTTTTTCCAACCACAAAAGGAACAAAGGTAAGGGTTTAAGTAGCTCTTCTTAAAAAGAAAATAAAATTTGAAAATGTTATTTTATCTTTAAACTGAATTAAATTTTCTTCTACTTTTGTTTATTTTGACTTCGTAGAATTTTCAATTTGTGGTTAAAATTTTATTAGATATTATTTAGTGATATTCTCCAATTTAAACAAAAACGCAAACTCCAAAGCGTCTTCTTTCAAACTTTCAAATCTTCCGGAAGCACCGCCATGTCCGGATGTCATGTCTGTTTTGAATAATAGTAAATTATTGTCTGTTTTTAATTCTCGCAATTTTGCGGTCCATTTTGCAGGTTCCCAATATTGCACTTGAGAATCATGAAAACCTGTGGTGATCAACATATTTGGATAATTTTTTGCTTCCACATTATCATACGGCGAATAAGATTTTATATAATGATAATATTCTTCATCATTCGGGTTTCCCCATTCGTCGTATTCTCCCGTTGTTAAAGGAATTGTATCATCCAACATTGTAGAAACTACATCTACGAAGGGAACTTGTGCTACAATTCCATTGTATAAATCTGGTGCCATATTTACAATTCCACCCATCAAAAGTCCACCTGCACTTCCTCCCATCGCGTAAAGATGAGGTTTTGACGTGTAATTTTCATCAATTAAAAACAGAGAAGCATCTATAAAATCGTAAAAGGTGTTTTTCTTTTCCAGCATTCTGCCTTCTTCATACCAATGTCTGCCCAAATATTCTCCACCGCGAATGTGCGCAATTGCATATATGAAGCCACGATCCAAAAGCGACAATCTTACATTAGAAAAGCTAGCATCTATCGTATGTCCGTAGCTTCCGTAACCATATATTAATAACGGTGTTTCTGCAGATTTTTTCGTGTTTTTGTGATAAACCAAA
Organism: Frigoriflavimonas asaccharolytica; assembly: GCF_013294015.1. Lineage (GTDB taxonomy): Bacteria > Bacteroidota > Bacteroidia > Flavobacteriales > Weeksellaceae > Frigoriflavimonas > Frigoriflavimonas asaccharolytica. The sequence goes on along the minus strand of NZ_JABSNO010000001.1, from coordinate 52,649 downwards.
GAAATAGGAATTTCCGAATTTCCATCTCTGGATTTTGCCCATATTCTTTCGCTTATGTAGTTTTCTCTCGCGAATTTTCCTCCTAAAACGGGTTGTTCTTTTAATAATTCAGAAGATTTGTCCTTCATATTATATTCGAAAGTAGAACTTGGTTGTACCAATGAAGTGTAGCCAAAACGCAAAATTTCTGTGTTGAATTCTAAATTTACACCAATAAATGCGCTATAAGTTGGCTCTGAGAAATTTAAATAATGCGATGTTCTATCTAGATTGTTAATGATGTTTATCTGCAGAAGTCCTTCTTTTCGCTCTTCTACAACTAGAAAATTTTTAAAAATTTCAAATCCTTCAATCAAAACATCTTCTCTATGTGGAATTAAATCTACCCAATTTTCTACGCTGCAATTTATCACTTTCGTGGTGGAAATTTTAAAATTAAAAGCATCGTCTGTATTATTAATGATATAGAATTCATCTTCAAAATGTTCTACGGCATATTCTAAATCTTCGGTTCTGGGTTGAATTATTTTCCAATCTGCAAAAACATTGTTTGATGGTATAAATCTGTGCTCATCTGTATTGGTAGTAGAGCTAGAAATAAAAATAAAATCTTGAGATTTGCTTTTAGAAATGTCTACATCAAAAGTATCATCATCTTCATGAAAAACCAAAATATCTAGATCAGAGTTTGTTCCTAATTGATGTCTGTAAACTTGAAATGCTCGAAGATTAATGTCTTTTCTTATATAAAATATGTGCATATTGTCATTTGCCCACACTGTTTTGCCTGTCGTATTTGAAATAACGTCTTGAAAAAGCTCGCCAGTTTTCAAATTTTTGAAAAATATTGAATAAATTCTTCTGCTAACTAAGTCTGTTGAGAAAGATAGTAATTCGTTGTTTGGAGATACAGAAACACTTCCTATTTCTAGAAATTCCTGACCTTCTGCAAGTACGTTTACGTTCAGCATTATTTCTTCTTCTGCTTCTAAAGAGAGGTGTTTTCTACAAAAAATAGGGTATTCTTTCCCCTTTTCATACCGCACGATATACCAATATTCATTAAAAAAATAAGGTAGAGATTCATCGTCTTTTTTGTAACGCCCTTTCATTTCTTCATAGAGCATATTTTGCAGATCTTCTGTATCTTCCAACATGAAATCGCAAAATTTATTTTCGGCTTCTAGATGAGATATTACTTCGGGATTTTCTTTTTCATTCATCCAGAAATAAGGATCTACTCTTGTATCGTTGTGTACGGTTAATGTTTTATCTATTTTATTTGCAATTGGAGCGTTCATTAATTATAATTTTCATTTAAACTAAAAAAACCATCTTTTCAACTATAGAAAAGACGGTTTTGTTATAAATTTTTGGAATTTTATTTATTTAAATTCCGGATGTATTTCTCTATAGCCATCGTCATAGAAGGTGTTTCTTTACTTGGCGCCATAATATCTATACGAAATCCAGCTTCTTCTGCTGCTTTTTGTGTGGTGTTCCCAAAAACTGCAATTTTTATATCATTCTGTTTGAAATCAACAAAGTTTTCTTGCACGGATTTAATACCATTTGGCGAGAAAAAAACCAACATATTGTAATCTGCAATAGCGATATCAGATATATTAGAAGATACCGTTCTGTACATTACAGCTCTTTGCCATTCTACTTCAGATTTTGCCATAGTTTCTATAATGTCTGAACTAATGACTTCCGAAGATGGTAAAAGGTATTTTTCCGTTGGATATTTCTTGAATAATGGTAAAAGATCAGAAAATAGCTTATCTCCGAAACTTATTTTTCTTTTTCTGTAGATGATGTGTTTCTGCAAATAATTGGCAATAGCTTCCGATTGGCAGATGTACCGCATTGAATCTGGTACAGAGAATCGCATCTCTTCTGCTAATCTAAAATAATGATCTACTGCATTTCTGCTGGTAAAAATGATGCCAGAAAAATGAGAAAGATCTATTTTCTGTGTTCTCAATTCTTTACCGTCAACAGCTTCTACATGAATAAAAGGGCGGAAATCTATTTTTATTTTTTCCTTTCTTGCCATCTCCAAATAGGGAGAAGATTCATTAGGTGCCGGTTGAGAAACTAAAATTGACTTTATTTTCATAGAAATTTGTGCTTATATAAATAGTAGTTTCCAAAGAGCCAAAACAGGTGCAATTTGAAGGGTGCAAATATACAAAATTTTATAATACCATGGGAGGCCTAAAATATTGCTTTTGTGAAATAAATAGTAGATGTTCTTGAAAAGCAAGATTATAAAACCTATCAATACATAGATTGGAAATGATTCTTCAGAATTGATTTTATAGAAATTTCCTTTGTAATTTAACCCAAATAGGTAGTGTGCAAAATTTAAAACTACCAACAATAGCGTAACCAAGAAATAAAATTTCGTAGCAGAAAAGCAAAATAATTTCCACTTTCTACCTGCACCCAAACTTTGAAAAAATAGATACGAAATTGCAGATTTAAATAAATAAAAGATAGAAATTGAGAGCAAAGTGAACCCAAATTTATTTAATTCTAATCCAAAAATTTGTAGATTGCTGATGAATTTCGGGACTACAGGAATGTACTGTGATATTAATGTAGAAAGTAAAAAAGTATTGATAATACCTACAACCATCCAACTTTGAAAAACATTATTAGTTTCTGAATATTCTTGCAGTAAATAAGATTTCAAATTGGCATCTCTTTGCAAAGTATTCATTAAAAATAAATACAGAACTGTGCAGCCGAGAAGTACAAAAACAATCCAATCTTTGTTTTCGGTTAGCCTGATGTCATTAATGAAAAGTAGAGCGGGAAGCAATATTTATTTTTTTTGCAAAAGTAAAGAATATTTTAAAGATTTATAGAGCAATCAACAAATAAACTATCTTTGCAAATTATAAATGAAAAATCTAGTAATCATACCAACCTACAACGAAAAAGAGAACATAGAAATGATTATTTCTGCTGTTTTTCAACTGGAAGAAGGTTACCACATTCTTGTTGTAGACGATAGTTCGCCTGATGGAACTTCAGAAATTGTGAAAAGAATGCAAGCCGAATATCCACACTATTTGCATTTGAGTATTCGGAAAATAAAAGATGGTTTGGGCAAAGCTTATTTGCATGGTTTCCAATGGGCATTGCAAAATGGATACGATCGAATAATAGAAATGGATGCAGATTTTTCTCACAACCCGCAAGATTTGCCCAAGCTAGTAGAAGCATGTAAAAATGCAGACATAAGTATTGGTTCTAGATATTCTAGAGGTGTAAATGTTGTGAATTGGCCAATGGGAAGAGTTTTACTTTCTTATTTCGCATCAAAATATGTGCGCTTCATTTTAGGAGTGAATATTAGTGATACAACCGCAGGTTTTGTTTGTTTTAATAAACAAGTTTTGGAAGAAATAGGCTTGGAAAGAGTAAAACTTAAAGGATACGGTTTTCAAGTTGAAATGAAGTATCGTGCTTTCAAAAAAGGTTTTAAAATAGTAGAAGTACCTATTATTTTCACCAATAGAGAAAAAGGCGTGAGCAAAATGCATGGCGGAATAATAGGTGAAGCTATTTTTGGAGTATTAAATTTGCGTTGGAAATCTTTTATCAATAGATTATGAAGAAATTCTTTTTATTAATAATTTTAATGCTAGCTTTTTCTTGTGAAAATTACATCGACAAGCCAGAAAACCTATTGTCTGAAAACAAGATGGCAGAAATAATGGCAGATATGGCATTGAATGATTACTCTACCTACCTAAATCCGACGTCTAATGTAGAAATAGGAACTAGATTTATCTTAAAAAAGCACAATGTGAAAGCAGACAATTTTATGAGTAGTTACAAATATTATGTAGTGAAAAAAGAAATGTCGGCTATTACGGTAAAATCTCAGAATATTTTAAAAGAAAAAAATCCAGAAGCGGAAAACTTCATTAATAAAAAAATGAAAGAAAACACTCCACTTCCCACAACTACTGAATAAAAAATATGCAGCAATTTTTTGAAATAGAAAAAGTCAGCGAAGGAAAAGCTAGAGCAGGCCATTTATATACAGACCACGGGAGAATAGAAACTCCAATATTTATGCCTGTAGGAACTGTAGCTTCCGTAAAAACTGTGCATCAACATGAGCTGAAAGATGATATAAAAGCCCAAATAATACTTGGAAATACTTATCATCTCTATCTAAGACCTGGGATGGAAGTGATGCAAAATGCTGGTGGTCTGCACAAATTTATGAATTGGGATTTGCCAATACTCACAGATTCTGGTGGCTATCAAGTATTTTCTTTAGCCAAAACCAGAAAAATGTCTGAAGAAGGCGTGAAGTTTAAATCTCATATAGATGGTAGTTTTCACATGTTCTCGCCAGAAAAATCTATGGAAATTCAACGTCAGATTGGGGCAGATATTTTCATGGCTTTTGATGAGTGTACACCTTATCCTTGCGATTATAGATTGGCAAAAAAATCTATGAATCTTACGCACAGATGGCTAAAAAGATGCATCACTTGGTGCAACGAAAATGAAGAATTGTATGGTTACAAACAACATCTTTTCCCAATTGTACAAGGTTCTTGTTATTCAGATTTAAGAAAAATTTCTGCAGAAGTTATCGCAGAGTCCAATTGTGTAGGCAATGCAATCGGTGGTCTTTCTGTAGGAGAACCAGAAGATGAAATGTATAGAATTACCGATGAGGTTACGGATTTTCTACCTAAAGATAAACCGAGGTATTTAATGGGAGTAGGAACACCTTGGAATATTTTGGAAACAATAGGTTTGGGTATAGATATGCTAGATTGTGTGATGCCTACGAGAAATGCCAGAAATGGAATGCTCTTCACGTGGAATGGAGTGATGAACATGAAAAACGAAAAATGGAAACAAGATTTTTCACCGTTGGATGAGTTTGGGACGAGCTATGTAGATGCAGAATATTCTAAAGCTTATGTTCGCCATCTTTTTATTTCTAGAGAATATCTAGGCAAGCAAATTGCATCCATTCACAATCTTGCATTTTATCTAGATTTGGTAAAAGTTGCTAGAGAGCATATATTGAAAGGGGATTTTTATGAATGGAAAAAATCTATCGTTCCAATTCTAAAACAACGTTTGTAAATATTTGATTCTGATACTTTTAAATAAAAACTAAACTCGTAAATTTTTCTATGAAAATTCTGGATAAATATATTATCAAAAAGTATTTCGGCACTTTTTTATTTATGCTTTTGCTGCTCACTTTAGTAGTATTGGTAATAGATGTGCAAGCGAAAGCTCCCAGAATAAAAGAAAATGGTTTCACGGTTCTTTATGCGCTTTATGCCTATTATCCTTTTTGGATTATTTATTTAATCATGACATTCATGTCTATTCTGGTATTTATATCTGTTATATATTTCACTTCTAGGATGGCAAATAATACAGAAATTGTATCAATAATTAGTAGTGGTGCAAGTTTTCATCGGTTTGCAAAACCTTATTTTTTCGCCTCTTTATTTATCGCGATTGTTTCTTTGGGCGTCAATCATTATGTTTTGCCTTGGGCAAATATCCAAAAAAATGAATTTGAACCTTATACCTACAATGCCGGAAATAGAGAGAAAATTCTTGGTAGCAGTAGCGTTTCTGCGCAGCTTTCTCCGCTAGAATATATTTTTATATCCAGTTATAATAAAAAAGAAAGACGAGGTTCAGGCTTTAGCTATCAAAAATATGATAAAAATAAACGCCTGATTTATCTTCTAAATGCCACAGAAATTTCTTGGGATGCGAAAAAGAAAACCTTTATTTTTAATAATTTCTACGAAAAAACGATCTTAAAAGATGATACGGAAATTCTAAAAAATGGAGTAACGCTTAATAAAAGTTTTGGTCTACCGCCAGAAGAATTATTTCCAAGTGAACTTCTTGGCCAAAATAAGATAACTCCAGAGTTAATTTATTTTATCAAAAGAGAAAAAGAAAAGGGGAACTCGCACCTCAATATTTATTTAAATGATCTTCATCAACGTACTGCAATGCCAGTATCAATTGTTATTCTCACGTTTTTGGCGCTATCTTTATCTTCTCAAAAAAGACGTGGAGGTTTAGGTGCAAATCTCGCCATAGGAATATCGTTGGCGTTTGTATTCGTATTTTCTTTTGAAGCCTTAAAAGTAGTTTCAGAAAATCAAACTTTGCCGCCATTACTTGCGATGTGGTTGCCAAATTTGGTTTTTGGTCCACTTGCGGCTATTTTATATTTTAAAAGAGCTAATCAGTAAAGCAATTTTATTTCCTTGTTATTAAATTTTTTCAGACCATCCATTTCTAGATCAATTTCTAGAAATCCTTGAGCATCTACAGATTTTATAATGCCATTTTGTCGCATTTCATTAATTTCAAAAACGCTTATGGCATTTTTTCGAAACAGATGACTTTCATATTGTTGAAGCAGAGGTTTTCCCTCAATATTAGAAACGATATTTTCTAGCAAATAATCAAATAGATTTTCAGAAAGGCTATGCAAATCATAGTGAATAGCCGTTTCTTTTATCAAAGAACTTGCATTTGGAAAAGAATCAAAATCTTTTTGCAGCACATTCAAGCCAAAACCGATGATAAAATAATTTTCAGATTGATGAATGATTTTCTCGATTAAAATCCCTGCAATTTTTTTTTTGTTCAATATAAGATCGTTCGGCCATTTTATCATAACCGTATCCTTTGTCAAAGTGGCTATAAAATCTCGCAATTGAAGAGCGGTATAAAAATTGAATAACGAATCTGGAATATTTATAAAATTCGAAGGTACCGCAATTGAAAATGCAATATTTAAGTTCTTTTTACTTTCCCAAGAATTTCCATATTGTCCGCGTCCTTTTTTTTGATCAAAAGTATAGGCAGCAATTATTTTTTGCTTATCTTTTTTCAAAAGAAGCAAAATATCGTCATTCGTAGAGAAGCTTTCTTGTAAATAAGTGAGATTCTTCAAAATTGGTATATGATTTAAGTTTTATAGTCCCGTGAAAGTAAAGAAAAAAGAATAAATTTGCATATTATATTTAAAATTAATGAACAACAACGTAGATAAACAAGTTTTAATAGATCAAATAGTATCTTCTATACAAGATGTAAAAGGAGAAGACATCATGATTTTCGACCTTTCTGAAATAGAAAACTCCGTAGCAGAAACCTTCATCATTTGTACTGGTAACTCTAATACCCAAGTAAATGCAATCTCTGGTAGCGTAGAAAAAAAGGTGAGAAATGAACTTGGTGAAAGACCATGGCATGTGGAAGGTACAGAAAATGCCGTATGGATTTTGGTAGATTATATTTCTGTAGTATTACACATTTTTCAAAGAGACGTAAGATCATTTTATGATCTAGAAGAACTTTGGGGAGATGCAAAAATTACGGTTATAGAAAATCAATAACAATTTTTTTAAAAAAATTAAATGAATAATAAAGGATTCAACTGGTTTTTTCCAGTTATCATAATTTGTTTGATACTTTTTTTCGTATCAAATATTTTCATGTCATCTCAAAAAAAAGAAATTAGCGAAGATAAATTTTTCGCATTATTAGCACAAGAGAAAATTGAAGATGTGATGGTTTATAGAGATAACTTCTCTGCAGATGTATTTTTAAATCAATCTGCAAAAGCTGTAGCAAAAACCACCGAAAAGGAAAATAGCAATCCCTTTTCTTCTATAGATTCTGGTCCAAAGGCAGATTATACCATGAAATATGGTGAATTGCAACTTTTTCTTCAAAAAATTGATATTGAAAAAGCGAAAAACCCAAAAATTACAGCAACAGTTGATGTGGGGAATGCAACAAATGTTTTTGAGTCTATCTTAATTCAAATATTGATAGGATTGGTAATACTTTCCGTTATTTATTTCTTTTTGTTTAGAAAAATGGGATCTGGTGGAGGTCCTGGTGGACAAATATTTTCCATTGGAAAATCTAAAGCCAAACTTTTTGACGAGAAAGATAAGATGAACGTTACCTTTAAAGACGTTGCAGGTTTAGAAGGAGCAAAAGAAGAAGTACAAGAGGTTGTAGATTTCTTGAAGAATTCTGAAAAATACACAAAATTAGGTGGTAAAATTCCTAAAGGTGTACTTTTAGTAGGTCCTCCAGGAACGGGGAAAACTTTGCTAGCAAAAGCTGTAGCAGGTGAAGCAAAAGTACCATTCTTTTCACTTTCTGGTTCAGACTTTGTAGAGATGTTTGTAGGTGTTGGTGCAAGTAGAGTACGAGATTTATTTGCGCAAGCAAAGGCGAAATCTCCTGCAATTATTTTCATTGATGAGATAGATGCAATAGGTAGAGCAAGAGGAAAAGGCGGAATGCAAGGTGGAAATGATGAGAGAGAAAATACTCTTAACCAATTACTTACAGAAATGGACGGTTTTGGTACAGATGTAAATGTAATCATAATGGCAGCTACAAACAGAGCAGATATCCTAGATAAAGCTTTGATGAGAGCCGGAAGATTTGATCGTTCCATACACGTAGATTTACCAGAATTGCATGAAAGAAGAGCCATCTTTGATGTGCATCTTTCAAAAATAAAATTGGAAGAAAATATAGATAGAGAATTTCTTGCGAAGCAAACACCTGGTTTCAGTGGAGCAGATATTGCAAATTTGTGCAACGAAGCAGCCTTAATTGCAGCGAGAAACAGCCACGAATCTGTAATGAAACAAGATTTCTTGGATGCTGTAGATAGAATAATAGGTGGATTAGAAAAGAAAAATAGAGCCATAAAACCTTCTGAAAAGAAAAGAGTTGCCTATCATGAAGCAGGTCATGCTGCAATTTCTTGGTTGGTAGAGCATGCTGCACCACTTTTGAAAGTTACGATCGTACCAAGAGGTAGATCTTTGGGAGCTGCATGGTATTTGCCAGAAGAAAGACAATTGACGACTACAGACCAAATGTACGACGAACTTTGCGCCCTTCTTGGTGGTAGAGCTGCAGAACAAACCATGTTTGGCAACGTTTCTACAGGTGCACTATCAGATTTAGAAAGAGTAACAAAACAAGCGCAAGCGATGGTTACAATCTATGGTTTGAATGAAAAAGTAGGTAATATATCTTATTATGATAGTTCTGGCCAATCAGAATATAGTTTTAACAAACCGTATTCCGAAGAAACGGCGAAAATGATAGATCAGGAAATTTCTAAAATTGTAGAAGGTCAATATCAAAGAGCTTTGCATATTTTGCACGAAAATAGAGACAAGCTAGATGCTTTGGCAGGAAAACTGTTAGAAAAAGAAGTAATCTTCCGAGAAGATCTTGAAGATATTTTTGGAAAAAGAGCTTGGGATCCAGAATTAACAGAAAAACCTGTTAGTAATGCAACAAACGCAGTGGTAGAAGAGGTTGTACAAGCGCCAGACTCTGCAACACAACTTTAAATAATAAAATAGAAACCGACCAATAGATAAAGTTTTATCAATTGGTCGGTTTTTTTGTGCTATAAAAATTTATTTGTAGTATTAATTTTCTATTTTTGTAAAATATACAAAATAATTGAGCATTTTTAAAAAATTTGTAAACAAGTTAATGAACCAATCTGAAGACAGTCATCTTCAGAGTTTGGAGAAGTTGGGAGATTCGCTGAAAAATGCTGATCTAGACTACAAGTTTGCCCAATTGTTCACACATTCTGGCGGTATATTTAATTATTGTGCAGATGAAAGTGAAGCATTGCAAACATTAAATAAAATTGTAAAGATCGAAGGAATATCTAGTGCATTTTGCTGTGATCCGGATTTACAAAAATTCCTAGATGTTATCAATGTATCTTATGATGAAAATCTAGAATTATTTCATGATGTTGCATTTATTACCTGCGAATATTTGATTGCTTATGATGGCAGGATAATGCTATCGCATAACAATATAAAACATTTCCACTCCTCTAGATTGCCGGAGAAAGTAATCATCATGGCAAATCTTTCGCAAATTGCAACTAATTTGAACGAAGCAATGGCAAAAATTAAACGTAATGGAAATTTTAAAAATCTTACGTCCATTAGTGGTAGCCAAAATAAGCTAGACAGCAGTAGTGGAAACGCTACAAAACTTTTTCTTCTGCTTATCGAAGATTAATTTCTTTAAATTATTAATATAATATCTTGGACAAAAACCTCCTTTTAAGAAGCATTTCCGGTCTCGTTTATGTATTTGTGATACTATTTTGCACCCATCCAATTGGTGCGGAAACCATCAATAGAATATCTCCCAATCTTGTTCAGCAACAATATCTTTACTTTGGATTGATTGTTTTTTTAGCATTTATGGGTGCAAAAGAATGCTTTTCTATAATGAAATTTGGGATAGGTTACGAAAAATGGGTTGTATTTCCTTTAATAGGCTTTGTTTTTTACATCTACACAAAAAGATATTTCAACCACGATTTCTATTTTAATTACAGACTTACAGAAATTCTTGCATTATCTTTAATAGTGATCGCAGTGGTAACACTGTTTAAATTCACGAGTGAATTATATGCAGATAGCGGAAAGCTAATATTTACAGTTATTTATATTGCGCTTCCGTTTGGTTTTGCACTCGGTTTGCCCAAATATTCTAGAATAGAACACACTTTTTCTCTAGAAGTTTTTTTCTTATTTGTATTAATTTGGAGCAGTGATACTTTCGCTTATATTTGCGGTAGGCTTTTTGGAAAGCACAAAATGGCACCCAAAATTTCTCCGAAGAAAACTTGGGAAGGTCTTGCAGGAGGCATAATTTGTACGGTTATTTTGGGTTATTTCATAGAGATGTACAATCCAAGTATGCGCGGAAATTGGATGGTGGTTGGCTTTTTAGTTTCTATATTTGCGCCACTTGGAGATTTGGTAGAAAGCCAATTGAAAAGAAGTTTTGGCGTGAAGGATAGCGGAAACATCATCCCAGGACACGGTGGAGTATTAGATAGATTGGATAGTTTTATCATCTGCGTTCCCGCCGTTTATTTATATTTTATTTTAGATAAATTTATTTAATCAAAATTATGAAATTACACAAAGAATCTACAGGAACTATAATCGTTGCCAGCGTTTTATTTGTAATTATTGCGGCGCTTTCAGTTTATTTTTTAGAAATGTGGGCGTTATTGATTTTAATTCCAATATTAATTATTTATGGTTTGGTATTCTGGTTTTTTCGTGTGCCAACTAGAGATATTTTGGATCATGTAGAAAACGTAATTGCTCCAGTGGATGGTAAAGTAGTGATGATAAAAGAAGTTGAAGAAGATGAATTTTTGAAAGAAAAATGCATTCAAGTTTCTATATTTATGTCTCCTTTAAATGTGCACATCTGTAGATTTCCTGTTTCTGGTAAAGTTATTTACAAAAAATACCACCCTGGAAAATATTTGGTTGCTTGGCATGAAAAATCTTCCACAGAAAACGAAAGAACGAGTATTGCTGTAGAAAGTGCTACCAATCATAAAATTTTGTTTCGTCAGATAGCTGGTTATGTTGCCAGAAGAATTGTTTTCTACTGCAATGAAGGCGATGTGGCAAAAGCTGGACATGAATTTGGCTTTATTAAATTCGGGTCTAGAATGGATGTTTTTCTACCATTGGATACAGAAATTATCTGCAAAATTGGCGATAAAACAAAAGGTGGAATAGATGTGATTGCCAAAATGAAAGCATGATGGAAAGATTTGTAAAAAAACTAGACAGCGTTTTCAATCTTTTCTCACAGAAAGAAAATTTTGAGGAAGTTTTGGATAGTATCAAAGCAAGTGTACCCTTCAAAGGTACCAATCTTTGGATTTTAATTTTTGCAATTTTCATCGCGAGTCTTGGCTTGAATATCAATTCTACTGCAGTTATTATCGGTGCGATGCTTATATCTCCTTTGATGGGACCAATCATTGGTGTTGGTTTTGCAGTCGGCGTTAATCATCCAGCTTTGCTCAAATTATCTTTAAAAAATTATGCTTTCGCATTTTTTGTAGGTTTAGCTACATCTACTATTTATTTTCTAATTTCGCCATTAAGCGAGGCACATTCAGAAATTTTGGCGAGAACTTCTCCAAATATTTATGATGTTTTTATTGCTTTTTTTGGTGGTGCAGCAGGAATGCTAGCCAACGGAAGCAAACTGAAAGGCAACGTAATACCTGGTGTTGCAATTGCTACAGCTTTGATGCCACCACTTTGCACAGCAGGTTATGGTTTGGCAACAGGGCAATATTCTTATTTTTTCGGCGCAACTTATTTATTTTTAATTAATACCGTATATATTGCGCTTTCTACTTTTCTTGTAGTGAAAGTTCTCAACTTTTCTTCTTACAATTTTATGAAAGATGAAAAATTAGAAAAAAAATCTCAAGTGATCATGTGGGTTTTAGTTGGTCTTACCTTAATTCCAAGTATTTACTTTGGGTATGTAATGATAAAAAAGAACACTTTCGAAACCAATGCGAAATCTTTTATAGCCAATGAAGCTATATTTCCTAATAATTTTCTGCTTCAAAAAGATGTTAATTTTGAAGAAAGCGTCATCACTTTAACGTATGGCGGTCAAAAGTTGGAGAAAAAAGATTTAGAATTACTAAAAAAGCAATCTAGTATTTATCATTTGGAAAATGTAAAGTTAATCGTAAAACAAGGTTTTAATTTTGCCTTGCCCAATAGTAATAATTCAGATAAAGCAAAGTTAACTACCAACGAACAGCCAAGCGTGTCTACAGACAATTTTGCAAAAGTAGTAGCTTTCCAAGACAGCATTACGAAATCGCAAAAGTTATCTGCTCAAGTTTTCAAAGAATTAAAATCTCAAAACCCAAATATTTCAGAATTTTCGATCAGCTACGTGGTGGTCAATACAGATTCAACAAGTGCGAAGCAAAAAATAATTTTTGTGAAAACTGAAGATGAAATGAAAAGTGATGACAAAGAAAAATTGAAAAATTATTTGAGATTGCGTACAGAAAATGATTCTGCAAAAGTAATTATCTACAAAAATTAATTTAATTCAACTCTTTTTTTACTGCTTCAAGGATGGTGAATATCAAATCCATCGGTAAATCTACAGCTTCATTTAGCAATAGAATTCTAAATAGTTTTCTATCTTCCTGTAATAATTCTGGAAAATCTAGTGATACTCCTTTATTAAAACTAATGTAAAATTCTTTGTATTTTTTATGAAAATGAAAATAACAAAGCATTTTCTTTTTGTATTTAAAAAATGGCAATCCAAAACTCAACGTTTCTGTGATTTTTTCGTCAGAATTCAAAATCTTATCCCTTAAAAATACTAACATATTTTTGCAAGGTTCATCATTATTTAAAAAATATTCTTGATTAGGGTTCACAATTCAATAGCTTGATTGAGATCATTTATTTAAAATATTTGAATTAATCCAAGTATTAAGCAATATTATTTATAAATAATATTGGCAATTCGTTTATTCTCCATCTAAATCCGCAGTCTGCCAGTTATTTGAAATACGAATTAATTTGTACATTTGTAATAGATAGCACAAATAACATGAACCTTCAACAACTAGAATATTTAATCGCCGTAGATCGCCACAAGCATTTTGGCAAAGCCGCGCAATCCTGTTTCATCACGCAACCAACATTAAGCGCAATGATTCAAAAATTGGAAGACGAGCTAGATTTGAAAATTTTTGATAGAACCACGCATCCAATCAGAACTACAGATATTGGTATTCAGATTGTAGAACACGCAAAAACCATCACCAATGAAGTAAATGAACTTCGGAATAAAGCAAATCTACTCAACAATATCATTGGTGGGAAAATAAATATCGGCATTATTCCTACGGTTTCTACGTATATTTTGCCTAATGAAATCTTCAAATTTCTAGGCGAGAACCAAGAAATAGAGATGGCAGTGAAAGAAATGACGACTGATAGCATTATCAAAGCTTTAAAATCTGGAGAATTAGACGCAGGAATTATTGCTACACCTTATGAATCTGCAAATGAATTTTATACAGATTTTATTTTCAACGAAGAGTTGATGTTGTATTCTTCAGGAATCAATGAAGACAAAGATTCTTTTGTAAGTCCAGAAGATATCAATACAGATAAAGTTTGGCTTTTGGAAGAAGGCAATTGTTTGAAAACGCAATTTGAAAATATTTGTCAATTAAAAGAAAATTCTTTGAAACCAAAAAATTTAGATTTTCTAGCTTCAAATATGAATACTATTATTCATATGGTAGATGAAGTTGGTGGTATCAGTATTTTACCAGAATTAGCAATAGAACAACTGAATAAAGAACAAAAAAATAAAATTTCTCGTTTTAGAAAACCTCATCCTTACAGAGAAATAAGTCTTATATATTACAAGCCAACATACAAACAAAAAATCATAGATGAATTGAAGACGCACATTCAAGAATCTATGAAACAAAAATTGAATTTTTACCAGGCAACCGAAGATTTTGTGAACATAAAACCACAATAATCTTTATGACAAAAATTTGTTTGTCAGTGTAAAATAATGTGCTTAAATTTGCCAACGATAATTACCCGAGGAATAATTTGAACTGATTGCAACCTCTTGAAAAAAAGCTAAAACAAATTTATCTTTCCGTTTCTATTGCAATCAGTGCCCGTTTTCCCATTATATTTAATAATAAAAAACAATAGAAATATGTCTTATTTATTCACATCAGAATCTGTTTCAGAAGGACATCCAGACAAAATAGCAGATCAAATTTCAGACGCTTTAATTGATAACTTTTTAGCGTATGATAAGAATTCAAAAGTTGCTTGCGAAACTTTAGTTACCACAGGACAAGTTGTTCTTGCTGGGGAAGTAAAATCTGAAGCTTATCTAGATGTACAGCAAATTGCAAGAGACGTCATCAATAAAATTGGCTACACCAAAGGAGAATACATGTTTAATGGAGATTCTTGCGGTGTAATATCTGCAATTCATGAGCAATCTCCAAATATCAACCAAGGTGTTGATAGAAAAACGGAAGATGAATCTTTTGAAGCAAAAGCAAATGCACAAGGTGCAGGAGATCAGGGGATGATGTTTGGTTATGCAACCAACGAAACCGAAAATTATATGCCTTTGGCTTTAGATCTTGCGCATACCATTTTGAAAGAATTGGCAATTTTGAGAAGAGATAATGATGCCATCAAATATCTTCGTCCAGATGCAAAATCTCAAGTTACAATTGAGTATTCTGACGATCATAAACCTGTAAGAATAGATTCTATCGTGGTTTCTACACAGCACGACGATTTTGGAAGTGAAGAAGCAATGCTTGCGAAAATTAGAAAAGATATCGTGGAAATTCTAATTCCAAGAGTTAAAGCACAACAAAAAGAAGAAATCCAAAGATTGTTTAACGATCAAATTCAATTCCACATCAACCCAACAGGAATTTTTGTAATCGGTGGTCCTCACGGAGATACAGGTTTGACGGGTAGAAAAATAATCGTAGATACTTACGGTGGAAAAGGAGCACATGGTGGTGGCGCATTCTCTGGAAAAGATCCATCAAAAGTAGATAGATCTGCTGCTTACGCAACAAGACATATTGCGAAAAACCTAGTTGCGGCAGGAGTTGCAAGCGAAGTTTTGGTGCAAGTTTCTTATGCAATTGGTGTTGCAAAACCATGTGGTTTGTTCGTGAATACCTATGGAACTTCCAAAACAGGATTAAGCGATGGCGAAATTGCTACGAAAGTGATGGAATTATTTGATCTTCGTCCATTTGCAATAGAGCAAAATCTAAAATTGAGAAACCCAATCTATCAAGAAACTGCATCTTACGGACACATGGGAAGAGATTATGTGACTGCAGATAAAACCTTCAACAAAGGGAAAAACAATGAATTGACTTTGAAAGATTTAGAGTTTTTCACGTGGGAAAAATTAGATAGAGTAGAAGATGTGAAAAAAGCGTTTGATTTGTAGATCTCAAGCAAATAATTCACATAAAGTCGCAAAGATTTTACACAATGCACGCAAAAATTTATTTTTGCGTGCATTTTTTTAAACATTGGATTTTAATTTTCTCTTTGCTGCATTGCTTAAAATTTCTTTGAGCTCTTTGCGTAAAAACTTTGCGACTTTGCGTGAAATAAATTTTATCTTTACACTCAAAATTTTATAAAAATGAACTTAAAATACTTTCCTTTATTTATATTATTCTTTTTTGCAAGCATCGGCACAAAAGCTCAATTGACCACACACACTTTGATAACTGCGGGATACGAATACCAAAATTCTAGTTTTGCAGAAGTTGGTGGTAAACTTTTATTCCTAAAAAACGACGATTTTATTTTTAGATTGGGAGCTTCCGGATTGTTTGGAGTCGTCAATGGAAAATTTGCTGCTTTGCCGAAAGTACAAGGAGATATTTTGGTAAATACGCAAAGAAATGTAGATATCAAACATTCTTATTATTTGTTGGCAGGAGCAGAAATCACAAATAAATACATTGCACCAAAAGCCGGCATCAGCATTTTTGGAATAGTAGATTTATCAGCAGGTTACGCTTTTTCTTTTGATAAAAGTGGCATAAATGGTAAAGAATTAAAAGGTTTTAATTTGAATTTTACGTTGAATATGCCCACGGTTGTAATAGCGGATTAGTGCAATTAATTATCAATTTACTTATGCTAAAAATAAATTTCTTCATTTTCTTGCTTTTCGGCTTCCTTTCTTCCGCTCAAACCCAGCGTTTTGTGTATGAATTACAGTTTAAATTAGATTCTACGTCCGCAAATTACGAAAAAATCAATATGGTTTTGGATATCAATCCGGAAGAGGTGAAATTTTATGAGTATGATCTTTTAAGAATGGATTCCATCAACAAAGCGAATGATAATTTTGGCTATCAAACGTGGGGTTTTCAAAATATTGTAACCAGAGAACGCAATACTTTTAAAAATAGAAATTACGAAATGTTGGAAGAGGTTTTTGCCTATAAATCTGATGATCCAATGAAATGGAAACTCACCAACGAAACCAAAACAATTGATAAATACCAACTGCAAAAAGCTACCACAAATTTCGGCGGGAGATTTTGGACGGCATGGTTTTGCAAAGATATTCCCTACAACGAAGGACCCTATAAATTCCGAGGTTTACCCGGTTTAATATTTGAAATTCAAGATTCAAAAGGCCAATATATTTATTCTATGGTAGAATCTAAAACCTTCGCAGAAACTTTTGACACCAAAGGTTTTATAGAAAATTATGGAGGAGAAAAACCATTGGAAGTTAATTTTAAAACCTTTCAAAAGAAGAAATTGGAAGATTATAATGATCCTTTTAAAGAATTTAGGTTAGAATTTGATGACAATCCGAACAGCAGTTATTCTTACAATAATATAAAAATCACGAGCAAAGACCAATTAAAAAGTCTTGAAAAGCAAGATCAGGAAAATGTTCGTAGAGAAAATAATCCTATCGAGATTGATAAAGTGATTCACTATCCTGTGAAATGATTTCTTCGATATTAAATTTCAAACAATTAACTAAATTCCTAAGGATAATAATTTGCGAAAGTCTTTTGCGAACAAATTTTTCACTTCTAGTGCAAGCATCCTACTTTTTTTAATCTCTGCAGCTTTATCAGTCATTGCGAAGAACTACGCAATCCTTTCGAAAATTGATTTTCTATGAATTGATTACCTGGTTCTTCGCAAAAATTACAATCATAAAATCACCTAATAATTTTATGCTGTTTCTAAACTTATTCAAGCCTGCGCAGATTTCAATAAACTTCTGCGTAGGAGTTTGTAAATTCTTACGCAGGAATTGCGAGTTTTCAGCGCAGGTATTTGGTAATTGCTACGCAAGAGGTATAGAGTTTATTATTTTTATTGAAATTCAGCGTGTTTTGTGTATTCTAATGTCGCGACTATGAAATCTGTGATATAATTAAATAATATTGATAACGTTATATATTATTAATAGTGTCAACGTCATTACGATTAAAGAAAATAAATTAAGTGAACGCAAATTGAATTTATCCTTTATTAAAAATATAAGAGATACCAAAGGTATAATGATAAGAGAAACGATACATGGAAGCCAAAGCATTTCATAGATAGCACCCACAATTGCATAATTATAGACATCAATTGTTCTGCTTAAAATCCAAAATAGGCACACCAAAATGCTTGAAATTAATAATATTTTGTTAATTATAGTATTGTGAAATGAAGATGAGGTAGTTTCCATAATTTTATTTTTAAATGATCTCTTTCTATGGTTAATCGATATAAATTTACAAAATATTTATTACCCCACCAATTCCCCAAACAACCGCTCGAAAGTCTTATCCAAATCCTTCGTTTTTCCAGGGTGTGGTCGCGAAGTTTGGATTACAGAACTGCGAACTGCCGTCAACCAACGGAATCTTTCTGGAATTTCTAGTTTTGCTATTTCGCCAGCGTTTTTGTTTCCATTGGCTACATTTTCAAAGTTTTCTGCATTATTTTTAATTTCAGCAAAGCCGATTTTGTTTTGCATCAACGCAAATTTTTTCTCGCAAATATTGAATGCAATGCGAATAAATCTTTCTTTTTTAGAAAATAAAACCAAGCCAATATTAAAAAATTCTTCTCGCTCTACACTTGGTACAAAACGAATCACGGCGTATTCATATAGTTTATCCTCTTGCATTTTCGGCTTCTTTTAAAAATATTGCTGAATTTTTTAACCTTGTTTTCAAAAATTGAAAGTAGATTTCCCGTATTTCTGCGGAATTTTCGTCGGCATCGTTCCATTGCAACCAATCTTCGGGAATTAAATTGACCAATTTTCGGAAAAATTCATCATTTAAAATTCCGTGTGCAAATGTATTTGCCTCTTGCAGATGGCTTGCTTGTGGAAGCAAAACATGGTCTTTTATATATTTAAATGGTGTTTTCGCAGCCGTTTCAAAATTTTGCCAAGAATGATGAAAGTAAAAAGATGCGCCATTATCTATCACCCACAATTCTTTGTGCCACATCAGAAGGTTGGTGTTCTTAAAAGTGCGATCTATATTGGTAATAAATGCATCCAACCAAACAATTTTTGATGCCAACAAAGGATCAACTTTCACCGAAGAGTCATAGGCTAAAGCGCCAGAAAGAAAACTCATCCCGAGATTCAAACCTTCAGAGAATTTGAGCAAGTCTTGTATTTCTTCATCGGCTTCCATTCTGCCAAAATCTACATCCAGATGAGCAAAAACCAATTCTGGTATTGGCAAGCCGAGTTTCTTGGCGATCATTCCGCCCAATAATTCCGAAATTAGCATCTTCACGCCATGTCCTGCACCACGAAATTTTAAAACATATTTGAAATCATCGTCTGCTTCTGCAAGTGCAGGAAGAGAACCGCCTTCTCGCAAAGGCAATATATAACGCATCACTGTGATTGTACGTAGAAATAATTGCTCCATAAGTAGCAAATTTAATCATAAAATTATTTATAATGTAAATTAAATTTTCCGTGATTAAATGTTTCTAATGCTCTTTTCACAGCCGAAATTGCAGTATTTGCTATTTGTAGAATCTGATTATTTTTAATAATTCAATAATATTTTTCAACTTTTAAATTATATTTTATATATTTATCACATAAATTTTTCAAAATATAGAAACATATCTACTTCTTTTACGTAAATAATAATATCGATACTGGGTTTTTGCTTTTGCAAAGGGATTTCTCATCTTTATTAATGATAAATGAAGCACAATATGAACGAATATACTGACAGTAAATTGGTAAATCTTTACCAAAACGGCGACGAAAATGCCTTGGAAATTTTGATTAACCGTCATCAAAGGGAAATTTTTACTTATATTTTTTATAAAATTTTAAATAAAGATCTTGCAAATGATATTTTTCAAGATGCTTTTATGAAAATTATTGTCACCTTGAAAAAAGGAAAGTACAACGAAGAAGGGAAATTTATCCTTTGGGCAAAGAGAATTGCGCACAATCTTGTGATAGATCATTATAGACTGAAGGCAAAAAACAGAAATATTTCTGAAACTACCTATTCCAACGAAGAATTTTCTATTCTAGATATGATTCAAGAAACTTCTGAAAACATAGAAGAATCTTTAATCACCCATCAAATAAACTCGGATTTGGCAAAACTCTTGGTACAATTGCCAGAAAAGCAGCAGGAAGTAATTAAGTTGAGATTTTTTGATAATATGAGCTTTAAGGAAATTGCAGACCATACAGAATGCAGTATCAATACGACTTTGGGAAGAGTGAGATATGCTTTGATTAATTTAAGAAAAATAAAAGATGAGAATAATATTATACTAACAAGATAATATAAATATAATCTTTGCGTTTCTATTAGAAATAAAAGAGCGTATGAAAAAAATCGACTTATTTGGTAGCAATGCTTTACTACCAACAAAAGAAACCATCCAATTTATTCTTGCATTTTCTAAAAATCTATCGGTTTTGGGAAACAAAAAGAAGACTTTTTTGATTTCTAAAAATTAAATTTCTTAAATTTACCAACCAATTGAAGATTGCAAATATTTGCAGTCTTTTTTATTATATACAACTCATGCAAAATATAAAACACATTTTTTTTGATCTTGATAATACACTTTGGGATCACAGAAAAAATGCAAAATTAACGCTGATAAAACTATTTGCAAAGTACGATTGTGCAAATAAATACCAACTGGGTTTTGAAGAATTTCATGTCCAATATGACATTATCAATGAAGAAATGTGGGCAAAGATGCGAGATGAAAAGATTGATAAGGCCTACTTAAGAAAACATCGATTTTACGATACTTTTTTAAAATTTGGTATTGATGATTTTGAATTATCTCAAAATTTTGAAAATCAGTTTTTAGATGATATTGTAGAATTTAATGAATTGGTGGATGGATCTCTAGAAATTTTGGATTATCTGACGGCGAAAGAATACAAACTGCACATCATTACCAATGGTTTTGAAGAAGTGAGCTACAGAAAAATAGAAGGTTCTGGCATGAAAAATTATTTTGAAACCGTAACTTCTGCAGATTCTTTAAACATACGAAAACCCAATCCAAAAATTTTCGAGCATGCTTTACAAATTGCAAATGCAACGAAAGAGGAATCTATTTTGATAGGCGACGATTGGATTGCAGATGTTTTGGGCGCTAAAAACTTTGGTTTAGACGTTATTTTCTTTGATGTTTTTAATGATCAACCTGCGCTTACAGAAATAAAAAGAGTAGAGAAGTTGGTGGAAATTGAGATGTTTTTGTAAAGGAAATTCGGAAATAAAATCTAAATTTCAATATTTTCCATATTCATTTTGCAACCATTAAGTTCAGTTGGTGAGGAAATTGATGATTTCCAAAAAAATGAAAATTTAAGCTAAAAAATCCCTTGATTGTAAGTAATAAAGCTTGAAATTTTCTTTGAACTTAATGGTTAAGTGGTAATGAATAAATTTTATAATTATACTCCCAAACTTGCGCGAACTCTTTTCAAAGTTTCCATTGCAACGAGTTTAGTTTTTTCTGCGCCTTCTTGTAGTTTTTCTTCTAATTCTGGTAGGTTATTCATGTAATAATCAAACAATTCTCTTTCTTTAGAAAACTTTGTAAGAATTAATTGTAAAAGTTCATTTTTCGCATGTCCATATCCAAAATTTCCAGCAAGATATTTTTCTTTCAGTGTTTCGGTTTCTTCTGCGGAAGCGATTAATTTATAGATGGCAAAAACTTTGTCTGTTTCCGGATCTTTTGCTTCTTCCAAAGATTTAGAATCTGTTTCTATAGACATTACTTGCTTTTTCAATTGCTTTTCTGGTAAGAAAATATTGATAAGGTTTCCGCGAGATTTGCTCATTTTTTGTCCATCCGTTCCAGGAACGTATTTCGTGTTTTCTTGTAATTCTGCTTGGGGAAGCACGAAAATTTCTCCCATTTGGTTATTAAATCTCGCTCCCATATCTCTCGCCATTTCTAGATGTTGCAATTGGTCTTTCCCAACGGGAACTACTTCTGCATCATACAACAAAATATCTGCGGCCATCAAAACTGGATAGGTAAAAAGTCCCACATTTACATCGTCCAAACGATCTGCTTTGTCTTTGAAACCATGAGCAAGGGTTAATCTTTGGTAAGGATAAAAGCAGGATAAATACCAAGAAAGTTCTGCAACTTCTGGAATGTCACTTTGTCTGTAGAAAAATGTTTTTTCTGTATCTAAACCACAAGCCAACCAAATAGCTGCAGTTTCGTAAGTGTTTTGTTTGGCTAGTTCTGCATCTTTTATTTGGGTTAATGTATGCAGATTGGCAATAAAAAGGAAAGATTCGTTTTCGGGTTTTTTAGATAATTCTATTGCTGGCAAAATAGCGCCAAGCAAATTTCCTAAATGTGGTGTTCCTGTAGATTGTATTCCGGTGAGTATTCTGGGCATTTTGATATGATTGATAAGTGAATATTGTTGTATGATTTTAAAATCAAACTTATTAATTTGACAAATTTAAGGAATAATAATTTTCTCTCCACCAAATTTTGGTTCTACACCGAAAATTAAATCTACAAAAACCTTTACTCTTGCCAGTTTTTCGCGAACATTGGTAGTGAAACCAAATTGGCTATTCACATCTTTTGCATTGTAGCCAAAAGCATTCATTCCGTTTTTTTGCGCAAGGTAGATGGCTCTTTCATTATGGAATTTTTGAGAAATGATGATTAAACTGTTTTGTCCGAAAATTTCTTTCGCTCTTACGACAGAATCTAAGGTGCGAAATCCAGCAAAATCTTCGAAAATTTTATTTTCGGGAACGCCTTTTTCTATGAGAGCGAACTTCATATCTTCGGTTTCGTTGTAGTGTTTTACGGAATTGTCTCCGCTTACAATGATGTTTTGAATTTTGCCTGCGAGAAATAATTCTGCGGCTGCCTCTATTCTGTATTTAAAATAAGGATTGATGGTTCCGTTTGCCAAATTTTTGCTTGTGCCCAAAAGTAATCCTGCTTTTTCTGCGGGAACTTTTGATATAGATGAAGTTAGAAAGGTTTCTGTATTGCTTTCTATGGTATAATTGCACCACAAGATTGCGAGAATAGAAATAATAATGAAAATGATACTTGTGTAAAATAATTTTTTTAAAACTTTCATAAATTTTTGTTGTGTGCGATGCTTTGCAGCCCGACCTGAGTGAAGCTCTTTTTGTGAGGAGGAACGACGAACAAAAAAGCGGGAACGGAGGGCGGAAAAGCTGCCATAAAAATTAATTTTTTGCTTTTCGGCGAAGTCTAATGTCTGCTATTGATAATAATTGCATTGGTTAAGTTCCAATTGTTGCCCAAAAATAGTAATTATTACACATTTAAACTACTTAAATGTTTTGCAAAAAAAAAGCACCCAAAACTGGATGCTTATTATAAATTTCTTTTTAATTAATTACTTAAGCTTGCAGCGCCAATTCCCATTACTGTTGCTAGTATTTGCAATACAACGCCTAAAGCAAGACCGTAAAGTGCCATATGACATGCTGCTTTAGATTTTTTTGGTGCTTTGTCTTTGTTGATGTACCAAAGAATTGCTCCAGCTAAAGGAATACAGAAAGATAATACTTTCATTATTGTTTCCAAATCCTCATTGTCTTGTGGCTGGTTTACATTTTGGTTTTGATTCAAATCGTTCATAATTTTAGTTTATTTGTTGTTAGTTTATATATTGTAAAATGAGTTTTCCTATTGCTATTCCTGTTATTGATACTAATGACATTGAACCTACTCCAGATATTACACCTGTAATTACGCGTCTGATGTTATTGCTTTCTAGATTAAAAAATGCTTGTATTATGCCGTCTATGTATGTGATGCTCATCATTGCGAGTGTAACCCAAATGTTGATGGAATAAAACCCAAATAGAAATATTGGAAAAGCGAAGTAGCCGAAGTGAATCCCTGTACATCTTGCGCAAACGGGAAATTGTTTGCCTTTCCAGAAGAAAGAACGCTCTGGCTTTCTATGGCATGCTGTAAGATGTATATAATACCCTTGAAAAATTGGACCACTATTTAAGTTGAAATTATTAACTTTAAATAGTCGGAAAAAACATGAGAAAAACGAGAAGAAAATTTGATGGTAGTTTTAAAGCCAAGGTAGTAATCGAAGCTTTAAAAGAAAGAGAAACACTGCAGCAATTGGCATTGAAGTTTGAATTGCACCCCAACCAGATCTCTATCTGGAAACAAGAGTTTTTACAAAATTCTGCATTGATATTTGAAGAAAAAGTGCAAAAAGAGATTCCGGAGACAGATGTTTCAGAGCTTTATGCAAAAATTGGTAAGCTGGAGATGGAGAAAGAATTCTTAAAAAAAAACTTAAAACGCTTCGGTCTATGATAGATTTTAGAGTTTTAATTGAACAAGATTCTGAAATAAGTATTCGGGAACAGTGTGAACTTTTAGAGATCAACAGGTCTAGTTTTTATTACTGTGCTAAAGGTGAAAATCCTGAAAACCTGGAAGCTATGAAACTTATGGATCAGCATATCATGCAGGAACCTACTGCGGGAGTGATTACGATGAAGTGTATGCTGAAAGAAAAAGAAATAAACATGAGCTACGAAAGAGTTCGTCGGTTGATGCGAAAGGCGTCTATCATGCCGATCTATCCTCGAAGGATGCTCACACAAAAAGGGGAGAATAGATATATTTATCCGTATTTATTGAGGAATTTAGAAATTCATAAACCCAATCAGGTGTGGCAAATAGACATTACCTACATTCCTATGAAAAATGGATTTATGTACATGACAGCAGTGATAGACGTGTACAGCAGATATATTGTAGGTTGGGGCATTAGCAATTCTTTGGATGCTTCGGAATCATTAAAAGTGGTTCAGGAAGCAATAAAAATTCATGGAAAGCCAGAAATATTAAACTCCGACCAGGGCACTCAATTTTCTTGCAAGAGTTATGTAGAATATTTGAAAAAAGAAGATATAAAAATATCGATGGACGGGAAAGGCAGATGTTTAGACAATATCTTCATTGAGCGGTTTTGGAGAACATTAAAGTATCAGCATATATTTTTAAATCCTGCGAAAGATGGATTAGAGCTTTATCTGGGAATACAAAAATGGTTATTGAGATATCACAACAGAAGTCACCAAGGAATCGAACTTAAAAAGCCATTTGAAAAGTATAAATTAGCAGCATAAAAACAATTAAGAAACAACTAATTGTGGTCTAAAGAAATGAGGGTAGAATAGTATTTTTGTTTTGGTTATCATATTAGATTGTAAATATAATATAATTTTTAAAATAAATTACAATTGAAATCCATTAGGAAATGCACGCTTTCTGAAAATGAAAAGTAACAATCCACCAACAGTAATTGCAGAATCTGCTACATTGAAAATATATTTAAAAAACTCAATGTGTTTTCCGCCTATTATTGGCCAATTATCTGGTGCCCACCAATCTACCAACGGAAAATGAAACATGTCTACCACGCAACCTTTCATGAAATGGGAATAGCCGTCTCCGAAAGGAACTAATTTTGAAACTCCTCCGTATTGTATCCATCTTCCAACTTCGGTTTCGTAGTGTGTGCCGCTATCGAATATCATCCCGTAGAACATACCATCTATTAAATTTCCTATAGCTCCGGCAAAAATCATTGCCATTGGGATAAATAAATAATTGCTGTGAATTCCTTCTTTCAACCATTTTCTAAAAAGGTAAACCATGCCCGCAATCAGAAAAATTCTTACAATCACGAGGAAATATTTACCAATTAAGCCGCCAAATTGCAAACCATACGCCATTCCTGGGTTTTCTACAAAAGTCAACCTTGCCCAACTTTGTTGTAGAATAGGAATAGAATCGTCTAACTGGAAATTGGTTTTGATGTAAATTTTGGAAGCTTGATCTATAATTAAGATCAAAATGGTAATAAATGCTATTTTTTTCAAGATTTTTATTTTAATGAAAAACTTCGTTTTTTAAGATTAAAACGAAGTTTTGGTTTTGTATTTTTAAAAAGCAGAAACTTTTACTTCTTTGGCTTAAAGAATTTAGCGTCTTTTTTTTCCTGAACTTTTTGCTCTTTTATAGGGTTTTTCTGCGTGTAAGCAGGGTTGTACCTTTCGAATTTAATACCCATATCTCGCAAAGTGCCTTTCAAGGCTTTAAGTTCCATCTCATTTTTTGGGTGAACTACGTATGATTCCATAATTTTTTTTATTTTTTAGAAAGTTCTTCCAATCTATTTTTATCTTTTTTGCTTAAATCTTCTATACCGTTTTTACCCATTTTAGATAAAAGTTCGTCTATTTCTTTTTCCCGATCTCGCTTATCAGAGTTGAATTGATCATCAATTGTATATTGTTTTTCCTTATTTGGAACTATTTTTTCTTTGATGTTTTTTCGAAAAAAATAGATTAAAACAACCGCAAACGCCGAGATTATAAAAAATGTTTGCATAAAAACGTATTTTGCCTAAAGCCTAAAGCCTAAAGCCTAAAGCCTAATTCCTAATTCTATCGTTGCATATTCTTCGCTTCGATACTTAAAGTAGCGTGCGGAACAGCTCTTAATCTGTCTTTCGGAATCAATTTCCCCGTAACTCTACAAATTCCGTAGGTTTTATTTTCAATTCGAATTAATGCATGTTTTAAATCTCGCACAAATTTTTCTTGTCTTCCTGCCAAAATAGAATTTTGCTCTTTGCTCAACGTTTCTGCACCTTCTTCAAAGGCTTTAAAAGTTGGGGAAGTATCATCTGTTCCGTTATTTTTATTGTTCACAAAATTCTCGTTGATCAATCCCAAGTCTTTTTCTGCTTTTGCAATTTTTGCCTGCACCAATTCCTTAAATTCCTGCAAATCTGCATCGCTGTATCTTTGTCTTCCTTCGCTCATATCTTTATTGTATGAAGTTATTTTTAAATTTATTTTTTAATAATTAATACGATTATCGCATCAATTATTGCTCTCCAATCCTTTGGACATTGATTTTGAA
The DNA here is from genome assembly GCF_013294015.1 of Frigoriflavimonas asaccharolytica. Taxonomy (GTDB): domain Bacteria; phylum Bacteroidota; class Bacteroidia; order Flavobacteriales; family Weeksellaceae; genus Frigoriflavimonas; species Frigoriflavimonas asaccharolytica. The sequence continues at coordinate 25,647 of NZ_JABSNO010000001.1, read as the reverse complement.
AGTTTCCTCATCAATTTCTATATCTTGGAATTTTGCAAGTGAAATTACAATTTCTATTTCATTTGACAATACTTCTGCAGAAATATAATTTTTATTATCTAAAATTTCAGTTTTAAAAGGACAATTTTCTTCAATTTCAATGATGATTCTGTCCGTAAGATCAAAACCTTTTTCTTTTCTAATGTTTTGTACGCGATTCACAAATTCTCTCGCAATTCCTTCTGCCTTCAATTCATCCGTTAAGGTTAAATCCAATGCAACCGTCATTTTACCTTCGCTCGCAACCGTCCAACCTGGAATATCTTTAGTAGAAATTTCTACATCTTCCAGAGAAATTTCATAACCTTGAATTTCTTTTTTACCTTCTTTTTCTAAATTAGCAATATCTTCGGCAGAGAAATTAGTGATTTCATTTGCCACCATTTTCATGTCTTTTCCTAATTTTGCGCCCAAACTTTTGAAATTGGGTTTTATTTGTTTCACAATCAAATGTGAAGCTTCTTCTGTATTGATTAATTGAAGTTCTTTTACATTTACTTCTTGTTTTATCAATTCCGATACTGCTTCTATTTGCGCTTGTATTTTAGCGTCCATTACTGGAATCAAAACTTTCTGCAATGGCTGTCTCACACGTATGTTTTCCTTTTTTCTCAAAGAAAATACCATAGATGTAATTTGCTGCGCTAAGTGCGTTTTTTCTACAAGACTTAGATCAATTAAATTTTCATCAGCCAGAGGAAAATCCGTTAAATGAACAGAATTTGCTTCATTCTTTCCAGAAATTTTATTCAAATCTTGGTATAATTGATCCATGAAAAATGGTGCAATTGGTGCAGAAATTTTCGCTACCGTTTCCAAACATGTATAAAGGATTTGGTAAGCAGAAATTTTATCCTCAGAATAATCGCCTTTCCAGAAACGTCTTCTGCAAAGTCTTACATACCAGTTGCTCAGATTGTCATTCACAAAAGTATTGATCGCTCTTGCAACTTTCGTAGGTTCGTAATCTTCGTAATATGCGGTAACTTCTTTTATTAATAAATTGAGTTCTGCCAAAATCCAGCGGTCTATTTCTGGACGATTTTCTACATCTTTTTCAGAATAATTAAATCCATCTACATTAGCGTATAATGCAAAAAACGAGTAGGTATTGTATAAAGTACCGAAGAATTTTCTACGAACTTCATCAATTCCTTCTAGATCAAATTTTAGATTTTCCCAAGGGTTTGCATTAGAAATCATGTACCAACGTGTTGCATCTGGTCCGTATTTATCCAAAGTGGTGAAAGGATCTACAGCATTTCCTAAACGTTTGGACATTTTTTGTCCATTTTTATCTAGAACCAAACCGTTGCTCATTACATTTTTGTAGGCCACGGAATCAAAAACTGACGTTGCAATGGCATGCAAAGTATAAAACCAACCACGGGTTTGATCTACACCTTCCGCAATAAAATCTGCTGGAAATGCTTTATTAGAATCGATCATTTCCTTGTTTTCAAAAGGATAATGGAGTTGTGCATAAGGCATAGAGCCAGAATCAAACCATACATCAATCAAATCTGTTTCACGAGTCATCGGTTTTCCAGAAGCGGATGATAATATGATTTTATCAACAATATTTTTGTGTAAGTCGATATTTAAGTAATTTTCTACAGACATATTTCCGATTTCAAAATCTGCAAATGGATTTGCAGTCATGAAACCTGCGGAAATAGATTTTTCAATTTCATTCATCAATTCTTCCACAGATCCGATGATTATTTCTTCTTTCAAATCTTCTGTACGCCAAATTGGCAAAGGAATTCCCCAATATCTAGAACGAGATAAATTCCAATCGTTTACGTTTGCGAGCCAATTTGCAAATCTACCTTCTCCAGTAGATTTTGGTTTCCAATTGATGGTTTCATTTAAGGCAACCAAACGGTCTTTTAGAGACGACATTTTTACAAACCAAGAATCCATAGGATAATATAAAACTGGCTTATCAGTTCGCCAACAATGTGGATATGAGTGAGCGTATTTCTCTACCTTAAAGGCTTTGTTTTCAGTTTTTAACAGAATTGCAAGTTCTACATCCCAAGATTTTTCGGGTGCCGTTCCTTGTTCGTAATATTCATTTTTGATGAATTTATCAGCAAATAATTCTGGTACGTTTTCTCCTTTGATGAATTTTCCTTGCAGATTAACTAAAGGAACCAAACTGTCATTTTTATCTTTCACCAAAAGTGGCGAGATATTATTTTCTTTTCCCACTCTTGCATCATCTGCACCAAATGTTGGCGCAATATGCACAATACCAGTTCCATCTTCTGTGGTTACAAAATCACCAATAATTAATCTAAAAGCATTTTCCGGATTTTCTGCTGGCAAAAACCAAGGTATTAACTGTTCGTATTCTATTCCAGCTAAATCTGCTCCAGTAAATTCAGATAGAATTTGATAGGGAATTACTTTTGATTCTGAAGTGTACTTTGCAAAATCTTCATCCGTTCCGACTGCATATTTCTTTCCAAAGTTTTTCTCTAGGAGAACTCTTGCCAAAAGTATATTTATTGGCTCAAAAGTATATTGGTTAAATGTTTTCACCAAAACATATTCTATATCTCTACCAACTGCCAATGCAGTATTAGAAGGTAAAGTCCATGGTGTAGTAGTCCAAGCTAGAAAATAGACATCTGTTTTTGGTTGGTTTTGATCAAATTCTTCCCAATGCAAAGCGCCACCACAAGAAGCACCTGCAATTTCTTCAGTATCCAAACTAGCATCTGCAAAAGCCAATGCAGAAAGTTTTTTCCAAGTTTCGTTGGCGTCTTTTGGTGCTTTTTTTAATTTAAATTGTGCAACAACCGTTGTATCAGATACATCTCTATAAGTTCCTGGTTGATTTAATTCGTGCGAAGAAAGTCCAGTTCCTGCAGCAGGAGAATACGGTTGAATGGTGTAACCTTTATATAAGAGATCTTTTTTATATAATTCTTTCAGAAGCCACCAAACTGTTTCCATGTATTTTGGCTCATAGGTAATGTATGGATCTTTTAAATCTACCCAATAGCCTATTTTTTCTGTAAGATCATTCCACACGTCTGTGTATTTCATCACAGCTTTTCGGCAAGCATCGTTATATTCTTCTACAGAAATTTTTTTGCCGATGTCTTCTTTTGTGATGCCCAATTCTTTTTCTACACCCAATTCTATCGGCAATCCGTGTGTATCCCAACCTGCTTTTCGGAAAACTTGTTTTCCATTTTGTGTTTGGTAACGGCAAAAAATATCTTTCAAAGCTCTTGCCATAACGTGGTGAATTCCAGGCATTCCGTTTGCAGAAGGTGGACCTTCATAAAAAACGTATTCTGGTTTTCCATTGCGAATTTCTACAGATTTTTCGAAAGTGTTGTTTTCTTTCCAAAAATCGGAAATTCTTGTCGCTATTTCAGTAAGATTCAGGCCTTTATATTCGGTAAATTGACTCATCAATTCTAATTTCTTAAGTTAAAAATAAGTTGCGAATATAATAAATTTAAAGCAGATTAATAAATATACTCTTTATATTAGCTATAATGAATTTTTCGCCGAATATAATTTCGTTAATTTATAGATAATTCTAGCAGTTTTTACAAATGTCGAGTTTCTTTAAATATCAATAGATTAAATATTTTTTCGTAAAAGAAAGCTTACTTTTTAAGTAAAATATTTGATTTTAAGGAATTAATAAAAGTCAAGAAAAGCTTCAAAAATTTACCATTTATTAAATTTGCGCAGCAAATTGTTTGGTATATTATGCAATGCAGATATAAATCATAGAAATTTTATATTGGAAATAAATTCGGTCTAAAAAAAAATAATATACTTTTGCAAAAATTCTTTTATGTCAAAAAACCTAGTAATTGTAGAATCACCCGCAAAAGCAAAAACCATTCAGAAATATTTGGGTAGTGATTACGAGGTGAAATCTAGTTTCGGACACATTCGCGATCTCCCTAAAAAAGGGATGGGTATAGATTTGGAAACTTTCACACCGGATTATGAAGTTTCTGTAGACAAAAAGAAAATTGTAACAGAACTAAAAGCCGCAGCAAAAAAAGCGACAATCGTTTGGTTGGCTTCGGATGAGGATCGTGAAGGTGAGGCAATATCTTGGCATTTGGCAGAAGAATTGAAATTGAAAGAAGAAAATACAAGGCGTATTGTTTTTCATGAAATTACAAAAAATGCAATTCTAAAAGCGATAGAAAATCCAAGAAAAATAGATCAAAATTTAGTAAATGCGCAACAAGCAAGAAGAATTTTAGATAGAATTGTAGGTTTTGAAATGTCTCCAGTTCTCTGGAAAAAAGTAAAACCAGGACTTTCCGCAGGTAGAGTTCAATCTGTTGCCGTAAGATTGGTAGTAGAAAGAGAAAAAGAAATAAGACATTTTGAGCCGAAAAGCACCTTCAAAGTAGAAGGAGTTTTCACCAATAAAGAGCAACAGGATATTGCGGCTAAGCTGAAAAAAGATTTTCCCAATGGAGCCGACGCAGAAAATTTCTTGAAACAATCTCAGGAAGTAGATTTTAAAGTTTTAAATGTTGAGAAAAAACCTGGTACAAGAACTGCTTCGGCACCTTTCACCACATCAACCTTACAACAAGAAGCCAGTAATAGATTAGGTTACGGCGTTTCTGGAACGATGAGAGTAGCCCAAAGATTGTACGAAGAAGGTTTCATTACTTATATGAGAACGGATTCTGTGAATCTTTCTCAAGATGCCATCAATGGTGCAGAAGTTCAGATCTTAAAAGAATATGGCAAAGAATACAGCAAACCAAGAAATTATACCACAAAATCTTCTTCTGCACAAGAAGCTCACGAGGCAATTCGCCCAACTGATTTTGGTGTAAAAAATGTTCCGGATGCGCAATTGAATAAATTATACCAATTAATTTACAAGAGAACATTGGCGAGCCAAATGGAAAATGCCAAAATAGAAAAAACCGTTATAGAAATCGGGAATGAAAAATTGCCACAACATTTTGAAGCGCAAGGAGAAGTAATCGTTTTTGATGGATTTTTGAGAGCGTATGGTATTTTCAAAAATGATGAAGACGATGCAGAAGACAACGAAAAATTGTTGCCAAAAGTAAGCGTAGGAGAAATTTTATCCTACAAAAAAATTACGGCTACAGAAAAATTTTCAAAGCCGAGTGCAAGATTTACAGAAGCAGGTTTGGTGAAAAAATTGGAGGAATTAGGCATCGGAAGACCTTCTACTTACGCACCAACTATCCAAACGATACAAAATAGAGAATACGTAGACAAGAGAGAAATAGATCCGCAGGAAAGAGACATCCTAAAAATCACGCTGGCAAAAAATGAAATAAAATCTGAAACATTAATAGATAAATTTGGTGGCGATAAAAATAAATTCGTTCCTACAGATATTGGTGAAGTTGTAAATGATTTTCTAGCCGAAAATTTTGCAGAAGTTCTAGATTATGGTTTCACAGCAAAAGTGGAGCAAGATTTTGATGATATTGCAAACGGACAAGAAAAATGGAAAGATACTTTGCACAATTTCTACAATGATTTTCATCCGAGAATTGAAGATGTGCAAGAAAATGCAGACCGTGCAAATGGAGAAAGAATTTTAGGAAAAGATCCAAAATCGGGCAAAACGCTAATCGCAAGAATCGGAAGATTTGGACCAATGGTGCAAATCGGCGAGCAAGACGATGAAGAAACTCCAAAATTTGCAAGTTTGATGGCGCATCAAAATATTGCGACCATCACTTTTGAGGAAGCTTTAGAACTTTTCAAAATTCCATTTGATCTTACAGAATATGAGGGAAAACCAGTTTTGGTTGGTTTAGGAAGATTTGGACCTTATGTAAAATGGGGAGAAGAATTTATCAGCATCCCAAAAGGTGAAAATCCACTGGCTGTGAATGATGAAAGAGCCCAAGAAATAATAAAAGAAAAGCAAATAGCAGACGCGCCAATAGCTTCTTATAAAGGTGAAGGTGTAACCAAAGGAACAGGGAGATTTGGACCTTTCATTAAATTTAAAGGAATTTTCATCAATGTGCCAAAACGCTATGATTTTGATAATTTAAGCCAGAATGATATTGCAGAATTGATAGATGCAAAATTGGAAAAAGAAGCCAATAGATACATTCAACAATGGGAAGACGAGAAAATTTCCATAGAAAACGCGAGATGGGGACCACTGGTAAAATTGAACAAGAAAATTTTTAAAATCCCTAGAACAAAGGAAGGTGAAAAATATACTCCAGAAGATTTGCTAGAAATTTCTCTAGATGAAGTAAAAGCTTGGATCACGGATCAAGATAAAAATGCCTTCAAAGTTGTGAAGAAAAAGGCGCCAGCAAAAAAGAAAGCAGTTGCGGCAAAAAAGCCAGCCGCGAAAAAAGCACCTGCAAAAAAACCGGCGGCGAAAAAGTAAAATAAATTTAACTACAATCAAAAGGCACAGTTTATAATCTGTGCCTTTTTTCGTTTATTTGCAGAAGTTTTTAAAAAATATTATTAATGAATTTCGAAGATTTCATCTTATTTCCGCAAAAAAAACATTTTGAAAAATGGCAATTGGGCAATTTGCTTGTAGAAGATTTACCCGAAAACGGAATCGCAATTTTGCTTGTTTCAGATTTGCGGGGAGCGGAAAAAGGTGAAGCAAAAGTGGATTTTGAGGGTTTTCGAAAGGAATTGTTTCAACTTTCTGCATCAGATTTTAATTTGCCTATTTTTGATTTTGGAAATCTAATTAGCGGAAAATCTTACCAAGATACGCACTACATTTTGCAAGAAGTACTATCTGCTTGTCATTACAAAAAGACGATCCCTATTATCATTGGTGGAACTTCTGATTTAGGTTTTTCCCTTTTTTCAGCTTTAAATTTTCATCAAAAAAACATCTATTATACTCAAGTTTCTAATAAAGTTGAGCTTGCAGATAATGAAGGAGATTTGAGTGAGAAAAATTATTTATCCAGATTATTTTCTTCCAAAAATTTTTCGCTCAAGCATTATTCGCATTTGGGATATCAAAAACATTTGAATGATGATCATGGAATTAAACTCATCAAAGAAGTCGATTTCGATATAGTTCGTTTGGCAGAAATGATTAAGGATTCTAACGATGTAGAACCATTTTTCCGAAAGGCACATTTGGCAACCGTAAATGCAGATGCGGTAGAAAGTTTTGGAGAAGCATTTTCTCTAAATCCGCAAGTAAATGGCTTGAATAGAAGAGAGGTTTGCACCTACATGAAAGAAATTGGCTTAAGTGAGAATCTGCAATCTCTGGGAATTTTTAATTTGAATTTAGAAACCAGTTCAGTTCTGAATCATCAACTTTTGGCACAGATGATTTGGTATTTTCTAGAAGGTTTGACGATACAAAAAACCCATCCGAAGGAGAAAAAAATGGAATTTTTCTATGTGTTGAGTGATGATGAAAAATTTACCTTCCAAAAAGACACGTTTTCCAATCTGTGGTATTTTGGAGAGGATGAAAATGTAGAAAATTGCATTCCTTGCAGTTTTAATGACTATAAAAATGCAAAAAGTGGAAACATCAACCCAAGATTGCAGAAAGCTTTGCATTTATGATGGTTTCTGTAATTGTTCCCGTTTATAATGTTGAAAAATATCTAGAAAAATGTTTGAATTCATTGGTAAGTCAAACTTTACAAGATTTAGAAATTTTGGTAATAAATGATGGAAGTACAGATTGTTCTCAAAAAATAATTGATGAATTCCAATCCAATTTTCCTTTAAAAATAAAATCTTTTACCAAAGAAAACGGAGGTTTGAGCGATGCTAGGAATTTTGGAATTGATAGAGCGGTTGGAGAATATATTGGTTTTGTAGATTCAGACGATTATATTTCCCAAACAATGTTTGAAGAAATGTACCAGCTCACCAAAAAAAATAAGGCAGAAATGGCAATTTGCAATCTTCAAAAAGTAGATGAGGTTGGAAAAATTATCCAAAAACTCACTCAAATTCCAAATATGCCAGAAGTTATCGATTTGAAAAACAATTTTTCGGTTTTTTCAGATATGAGTTATTTTGCGTGCAACAAACTATTTAAAAAAGAATTATTTGCGGGAAAAAGATTTCAAAAAGGGATGCATTTTGAAGATATAGAACTAATTCCACAATTATTGTTGAGGTGCAAAACGATTGTGCAGACGCAAAACTATCATTATCAATATTTAGAAAGAGCAGATTCTATTTCGAAAACGCATACAGAAAAAGGATTAGATATTTTGAAAGCGGTAGAAAACGTGGAAAAATCTTTTTCAAATTCTGATTTCAAAATTTATACAAGAGAACTTAAAGGGTTTCATATTTTAGAAGGAGTTTATACTTTTTTGGCATATTTAGCTTTCGTGAGGGATGAAGAATCTTTTTTAAAAATGTCTTCCGAATTGAAAAAATTTAGAAATAATCGGAAAATTTCTACAATCGATATTCTCAGATACAAACGTTTTGGTAAAAATTATTTTTTGAGTCTAACTTTAAAAAAAAAGATTTTCTATTTAATGTATTTTTATGTAAATAAACAAATTGTTTTCAGATTGGTTAAATAGTTCCAATATTTTTGATTATATTTAAGTCAGAACAAACTTAATATGAATTATAGATATTTACTAATTTTACTTTTCTTTTCAAATTTTTCCTTTTCGCAAAACATTACTAGCAACGCAATAGCTCCTACAATACTGGATCCCACATTATTAGCAGCTCCAAATAGTTTTATATTTGATAATAGCTTGCCGCAAAATGACGGACTTTACATACCTGTGAAAAAAGCCTATGATATGTGGGAAAATGGCAATTATATGGGAGATGTTAATCAGGTTTTTGCAGGAGTTCAATCTACTTCAGTTTTTTGGGAAGATGTTTCTGGTATAATTAAATCTGTAGTCATAGTACCAGGAGCTACACCAAAAGATGCTAAAATAAAAGTAGAAATAGACAAAGCAAAGGGAAAAGGAAATGCGGTAATTGCATTCCATATTGGCACAAATGGAAACGCCAATGATGATGTATACTGGAGTTGGCATGTTTGGGTGACGGATACACCAACCGTAGCAGAAACCAATACAACGGGCTTAGATTATAAGGTAGATAATACAACTTCATTTATTCCTAAAATAATGGATAGAAATCTAGGCGCTACAAGTGATGATTTTGTAGGAAATGGCTGGGCAAAATCCAACGGATTATATTACCAATGGGGAAGAAAAGATCCTTTCCCTAGTCTAACTACGAAAGATGGACTTTATCAAGAATTATATACGCAGCGATTTGGGATTGTAGATAATGCATTCTATCCGGGTGTAAAAATACCTAAAGCAATAAGGCCGAGTGCCGCTATTTTTGATAATATTCGTTTTTCTGTGCTCAATCCACTCACTTTGATAGAAAGAAGTAATATACAGCAAGGAAGTTTAGACGCATGGTTTTCTTCTTCCATTTTTGAAAACGCCAATACAAAATATTACGATTTATGGGGAGATAATAACAAAGGAAATGTAACACAAATACTTCCTGGACAACTTGGATTTTCTGGCTATCAGATAAAATCTCCTTTTGATCCTTGTCCGTGTAATTTTAGAGTACCGTCTTACAAAAGTGCAAATTCTACACAAAGTAAATTTTCTGTTTGGGGTAGGAATTCTACAAATAATGATGATTTGACGGATGCCTTACTTAATCCTGATGGAAGCAGCACGGCAAACGATCTTTTTCCAGATATAAGAATTTTTCCAGCATTAGGAGTGGATTTCACGAATGTGAATGGAAGAGATATGGGCAAAATGCCTCTTTCTGGAAGAATAATCGCAAATAATGGCTCTAATTCTTTCACCAGTAATAATTTTTTGGATGTGGCTTCAGAAATAAATACTTGGAGTGCAACTCTAGGATTAAATGGAGTAAGATATTTAGGCTTAATAAATGATTTTGCGAGGTTAAACGTAGATCCAAATTTTGGACTTTACAGAATAGATCATACAAACAATAGTGCCATAAATACTTTTGGATTAACCGTAAGATGCATAGAAGACCCGAACAAAAACAGCTTGCCAAATTATGAAACAGAATATTTTTCTAATAATCAATTAAATTACAAAACTGGGCTTTACAATCCTAATTCTTACATTATTGAAGATGCGCAAGTAAATCTTGCAATACCTATCAGTAAGGCTTTCGCAATTTTTAATCAATATCTATCAGATCATCAATTGCCTTCTGGTCCTTTCCAAACTAAAGTGGTGTGGACTACCAATCAGAATTTAGTAAAAAAAGTATCCGTTGTAGGAACAGATGAAAATGCTACTATTAATGTAGAATTTGGGAACAATAATCCTAAGGGAAATGCTGTCGTTTCTTTAATAGATGGATTGGGTACTACAATTTGGAGTTGGCATTTATGGGCACCGCAAACTGCACCAATCGCACTTGCAAATTATAAAACAGAGGATATTCTTACCAGTGCTAATAATTTAGTAAACCCTACAAAAAGCGGTTTGCCGCCATTGTCTACGGTTTTTATGGATAGAAATTTGGGCGCTTTGCAAAGTTTTCCTAGTATTTCTACTACTCCAAATGCTGCAGAAATTCAGCAAATAAGAAATTCTGGGGGTATGTTTTATCAATGGGGAAGAAAAGATCCTCTTCCAGCTTTTTTCAATCCTGTAATTCCTGCTGGAGCAACAAGTGGAGTTGGAGATGACTCTTATGTTGTTTTTTTAGAAAGTGGAAAAGATGCAAATGGGAATTCCCTGTATGCAACTTCGCTATCCTACAGCACACATAAGTCTGCTTCCTATAGTATTCCCTACAATACCTATACAAATGGGCTTAATGCAAATGTGCTACCTACAGATCCAAAATATATTCAAATAAGAAAAGTATTAAAATATTCTGTAGCAAATCCTCTGCATTTATTATATAATACAAATTTCACCACTGTTTCTGGGAATTTACAAAACAATATTGATTGGATTTCTAACAAAAGCAATTCTTTCCAAGAAAGATGGGGACATGGTGAAAAGAAATCTCCGTTTGATCCTTGTCCGCAAGGTTGGAGAATTCCAGATGTTTCTTTTGCTTACCTTACAGGAAACACCAATGAACTTATAGATGATGGACAATATGGCAATTCACCGTGGTATTTTGGCAATATATTTAGAGAAAATAAAACTTTGCAAGGAGTAAGTGTACTTAGATATGGTTTGAATCAAACTACTGAATATAATATCGGTGGCACCAATACATTGAAATATAATGGGTTTCAAATCTTGAGAAATTCCGAAAATAAGAGATATGGCTGGGTTTTTAATACATTTGATTATAATATCGGGAATTTTCCTGCGACAGGATATAGAGCACTGGGAAACAATCCGAATATGGACTTAATTGGCTACAATACAGCGGTTTGGTCTGCTTCTTTGGGAGATCAAAATTATGGTAGAGCAATTGCTTTGGAGATTTCTACGGGTTCTGCAGCAGCAAATTCAAATTTAAAAACAGGTACGGGCATTATACCACAAGGTGCAATACCTTGCAGGTGCGCAAAAATTCAATACGATGCAGATGGAGAAGAAATAGGAAGATACGATCCAGATGCTATGCCGCAAGGTGGAACTTTAGGTATTGCAACCATCAAAAATTCTATCGAAAGCCCAGAAGAAGATATTACACTATTCCCAAATCCTACGAAGAACATTTTAAAAATTGCCTCCAAAAGTGGTATTAAAAACTTTGATTTCAAAATATTTGATCAAACTGGAAGATTTATTAAAAGTGGAAAACTCATAGATTCTGTTTTAGATGTTTCTTTTCTACCAAAAGGTGTTTACCATTTTATCATTAATAATGACGATGTATCTATCAAAATCATCAAAGAATAAAAATCTAAGACGTCATCATAGATAGTTTAGGCAGGGAAAGAGATATTTACTTTTTGATAAGAAGAAATAATCAATATCTTTGCCGCTGAAAAAGCTGGTTTTTTAAGGTTAATATTCCTTCGGGAAGAAAATTATTTTAATATTGGTTTAAATTATAAGTTATAAATGGCGATTTTACATCCAATTTTTATTGCAATATTTCTTCTGCTCGTTTTTGCGAGTTATCAAGAAGTATTTAAGCTAGAAAAAAAGCAGAAGATTTTTGTTTGGATCGCAGGAATTTTGATTGTAATTGCAGTTGGTTTTAGAATAAATGTAGGTGCAGATTATCCTGTTTACAAGATGCTTTTTGCAGGCTTTTCTCTTTATACAGATTATGGAGATGTGTTTGATAAAGCTTTATTTCGCCCCAATACAGAAGAGATCGAGTGGATATTTGTACTCCTCAATAAAATAATTTTTGATCTTGGGATGCCATTTTATATGGTTACATTCACGATGGCAGCCATCACCATTTCTTTAAAATTTAATTCCATCTACAAAGATGTTGCGTTTCCTGCATTGGCAATGTTGTTTTATTTCATGCCCATTATGTTTTTTGAAGATAGCGGACAGATGAGGCAAGGTTTAGGTATTGCATTTTGTGTATTTTCTTTTCGTTTCATCAAAGAAAGAAATTTACCTTTGTTTTTGGTGTGTATGTATTTTGCACTAGGATTTCATAAGACATCTATTGTTTTTGTACCAGTATATTGGTTGGTAAGAATCCCTTTAAATAGTACAAGAATTTTTTGGATATTAATTTTGGCGGTCATTACATCTCCATTAGAAATTTATAAATTAGGTGGTGGTATTTTTGAAAATATTGCACCCGATGATTTGAGTAGTGCCTACACAGGATACTTGAATGATAAATACTATGGAAACGCTGTAGAATCTGGACTGAATGATGTGGTAAAGCTTTTTTGGATTGCGATATTAATTAGATATGATAAGCAAGGCTGCGAAAAAGTTTGGTATTATGAATACATGCGAAATATCGCAGTTTTTGGTTTAGCACTCTTTTATATTTTCCGGTCTAATGAGATTTTTGCGGTAAGATTGCCTGGTGCTTATATGTTTTTTGTAACCATGTTTTGTTTGCCCAATCTTGTGTATGCTGTAGAAGCAAGAAGCAAGCAATTTTTGTATTTAGGCTTTATGACGTATTTAACGATGATGTTTTTCTACTTCGGATCTGGAAATGGACATAAGGGAAGTTTTACGATAGATAGATATCAAAATGAACTTTGGTAAATATGAATAATATAGACTTACTTATCAACTACACTGGCTTACCATTATTTTGGGTGAAGCTAATTTTGAGTTTTATATTTTCTTTCATCATTACTTTTTACTCAATTCCTGCAATTATCAAAATTTCTAGAAGGAAAAATTTAATGGATGAGCCAGGAATAAGAAGCTCTCACCTGCGGAAAATTCCCAATTTGGGAGGAATTGCCATTTTTGCTTCTATTGGGTTTTGCGCGCCAATTTTCGCATACGAACTTTTTGATTCTTATAAATTTCTCTTTGCATCACTGGTTATTTTATTATACATCGGCGTGATGGATGATATAGTTGTGGTGAGAGCATACAAAAAATTACTTGCGCAGATAATCGTTACTATTTTGATGGTTTTGGGTTCTGATGTGAGGATTACGAGTTTCTTCGGTCTTTTTGGCATCTACGAAATCACCTATTTTGTGAGCGTTTTGGTAAGCAGTATTATTTTTATAATTTTAATAAATGCGTTTAATTTAATAGATGGGATCGACGGACTTTCAGGTGGTTTTGCCATTATTTGCAGCGTCGTTTTTGGATTAAGTTATTTCAGATTAGGAGAATACAGTTATCCTTTGGTAGTGCTTTGCATGATTATTATTGCTTCGGTTTTGGCATTTTTGTACTACAATTTGTCAAATTATAGGATGAATAAAATTTTCATGGGAGATACAGGGTCATTGTTGATAGGCTTTCTATTGGCTTTCACAGCTATCATTTTTATCAATTTATTTGTAGACAAAGCAAATCCAAATATCCCTAAATACCATTTGCAAAGTGCACCAGTAATAGCTGTTGCAATTTTGATATTGCCAATAGTAGACACTTTGAACGTGATTGTAATTAGAATTTTGAAGAGAAAATCTCCTTTAAGTCCAGACAAAAATCACATCCATCACAAGTTATTAAAATTAGACCTTACCCATAGAAGAAGCTCATTCTATATTATTTGCTACTATGTAATTGTAGTGGCAATTGCCTACTATCTTCGGCATTTAAATATAAATTTACTATTTGTAATCGTCATGTCTATCGGCTTTTTTGGTTGCTATTTACCAGATATTATTTTAAAATTAAAGAAAAGTAATATTTAAATATTATTTTTGCAAATTATACAACACGAAATGAAAAAAATTAAATTATTAATCCTCCTTGTTATTTCTTTAGCTTTTACATCCTGTATTAGTACTAAGGAAATAAAATACGCACAGCCAAGCGAGAGTTTAGTTATAAACGAAGAAGGTCTTGTGCCATATAACATCCAAGAATATAGAGTTACAAAAAATGATATTTTAAAATTAGATATTGTAACCACTCCAAAAGGGGATGCTGCACAATTTTATTCAAGTTTGAATGCAAATAGTGCAGGTGTGACAGTAGTTTCCGGAGAAAGTGGAACTGGAAACGCAACCTTGTATTTTTCTGGTTTAAAAGTAGATTCTAAAGGAGATATTAATGTTTTTGGCATAGGATATTTAAAAGCAGAAGGTAAAACACTAGAAGAAATTGCTGCGGTATTGCAAGGAAAAGTGAATGAAAATTTTGTAGAAGGAAAATCTGAAGTAAGGTTAAATCTTAATGGAATTACCTACTATATTCTAGGAGATATAGAAAGCACAGGTCTTACCGGAGAAAAAGTTTCTCATACACAAACGCTCAATTTGTATGAAGCTATAGCACAAAACGGAGGTTTAAATAGAACTATTGATAGAAAATCTGTTACCATAAAAAGAAAATTACCAGAAGGTATAAAAACCGTGAAATTAGATCTCACTAGAGAAGATATCATGAATTCTCCATATTTTTATATTCAAAATGGCGACATGATATTTTTAAACACAAGCCCGAAAGCTTTCTTTGGATTTGGAAATACACCTATTCAATCTATTACTACCGCAGTTTCTGCTATCACTACGGCGCTTTCAATTTATTTAATTTTATCTAGATTATAAAATATGCTGCCAGGAAAAGAACATAAAACAACAGCGCTAGGTTTGCCTCAAAAGGAGAAAATAGGAACTTTTGCATTTTTCGATATAGAACACTTCATCAGAAGACTCCTGAAAAACTGGTATTGGTTTGCCTTGATGGCAATTCTCGCTTACGGTATTTCTTATATTTACGAAAAATACTATGCGCAAAGAGTCTATCAATCTAGCCTTTCTTTAAGTATATCAAACAATACAGCTGCTTACTTTACGCCAAACCAATCCATCAATTTTATTTGGGGACAAAGTGGAAATCAAGATGGTTTGTTCCTCAAAAAAATGTTGCTTTCTAGAACGCACAATGAATTTTTAGTTAATCAACTAAATCTGTATACAAATTATTCCACAAAAGGTTTGATAAAGCAAACCTACCTAGATAGAAGTGATTCACCAGTATCTCTAGAGGTTGATAGAACTCATTTACAGCAATTAAACTATGCCATCACGCTTATACCAAAAGGTGGAGACAAATATGAAGTCGTGCTTCCAGAAGAAGGTCAGTCTACAAATTTATATAATTATCAAATTGAAGGATTTAAATCTATTGGCTCTTTTGCTCGCCCGAATAATAAGATAATCTCTATAGGACAATGGTTTGAATCTCCTAATTTAAAATTCAAACTTGTAAAAAACACCGTAGAATCTGGGATAAAATTAGATAATATCATTATTAAACTCTCATCTGTCAACGATTCCGTAAACCAAATTATAGGTACTCTAACGGTAGATTTTGATAAAGAGATTGCAACTATTATGAATATTAGTAAATCTGGCTATAATCTAAATGGTACCGTAAATTTTTTAAATACATCTATTGAAGAATTAAAAACCAAAAGATTAAAAGACAATAATACGGTAGACAAAAACACCCAAATATATCTTACACAAAATATAGAAGGAATTAAGAAAAAACTAGATTCCAGCGCAAGATATATGAATGATCTAAAGGTGACAGAAAAACTATATGATATAGAAAATCTTGATACCAGATCTTTAGAAAGAATAAAAACATTAGAGGCTAAAAAAGCGGGATTGATGGTAAGCATCAATTCTTTAAATCAAATAAAAAATACACTCGCTTCTCAAAATTTAGACAAATTAATAAGCACAAATGCAGCTGGTATTAATGATGGAATCTTTGATGCTACTGTTTCTGAATTAAAAGCGCTTTATTTAAAACGCAGAGAAATGGCAACAATCTACACGCCAGATTCTGAACCGATGAGGGAAATAAATAGATTGATAAATGAAGCAAGAACAGGATCAAACGGTTCTATCAAAAATTATTATTCTGGTTACTACACGGAAATTCAAAGAATAAATAACGAAATTGCAGGCCTAAACGGAGATTTATCTACCTACCCAGAAAAGCAAAGGAAATATTTGGACGCAGAGCGTGGCTACAATATGATACAAGCTGCCTACAATACTTTGATGACCAAACAAAACGAAACGGACATAAGAATACAAAGTGCTAAATCTGATATTACCATCATAGATGAAGCGAAAAATCTTGGTCAAGGTCCTATTGGTCCAAACATAGGAGGTACAAAATATAGTATTTTTGGAGGTTTTCTATTGCTTCCGCTTCTTATTTTATTATTCACAGAAGCATTAGATAGTAAAATCAGAAATATAAAAGAATTAGTTTCTGCAACCAAAATCCCTTTATTAGGCGTGATAGGAAGCAGTACTCATGAAAATAATCTTACCGTACTAGAAACTCCACAATCTTCCATATCGGAAGCTTTCCGTGGAATACGTGCCAATCTTCGTTTTCTATCGAATGATGATGGCAAAAGCAAGGTGATTCTTGTAACTTCCTCCGTTGGTGGAGAAGGAAAAACATTTATCTCCATCAATATTGCATCAGTTTTGGGCTTAAGCGGTAAAAAAACCATATTGCTTGGGATGGATCTTCGTAAACCAAAAATATTTGGAGATTTTAATATTAATAACAAATACGGTATTTCTAATTATCTAACAGGGGAAGTATCCTTAGACGAAATTATAAACAAAACAAAAATCGAAGGTTTAGATGTAGCTACAGCTGGACCAATACCACCAAATCCATCAGAATTATTGATGAGTGCAAAGAATTTTGGTTTAATAGAAGAACTAAAAAAATCTTATGATTATATTATTATAGATTCCCCACCAGTTGGTCTTGTAGCAGATTCTTTTGAGTTGATGAAGCATTCTGATGCCAATATTTATGTAGTTAGACATGAATATACAGAAAAATATATGTTGAAGATGATTACAGAAAAATATTACAATGATGAGGTAGAAAATCTTGGTATTGTATATAATGATTTCTCTGTGAAACAAGGCTATGGCTACGGTTATGGCTACGGTTATGGCTATGGTTACGGCTATGGTTACGGCTATTTTGATGAAGATAAAAACTATGAAGAACCAACATTAATCAAAATAAAAAATCTTGTAAAAAGGATATTTAATAGAAAGTAATATTCTTCGGAAATTTAATTTTTAATACTATTTTGCAGTTTATTAGCGTTTCGTATTAAAAATTATGTTTTATTTGTCTAAATTTAACGTATCATTAATAATTTCTGTAATGTAAAATTGTTTTATATTTGCAACAATTAAAAATAATAACCATCAACTATATTGTCCTATGAGTAAAAAATTATTTTTTAGCTTATTTCTAATCGTAAGTAGCGTTGCAAGTTTGCAAGCACAAAGACATGAATTGGGCATTCGGTTTGGTACAAGCAATCTTGTAGGAGATATCGGTAAAACTAGTTACCTACTCCAGTCACCAAACACAGATAATATACAAGATTTTGGTCTGCCAGCTTATGCAGGTATTACCTATAGAATGAATTTTAATCCTTACCAAACATTAAGATTTGATTTGGGATACAGCCACATTCAATTTGATGATAGAGATGCTAAAGAAGAATACCGTAGAAACAGAAAATTATTTGGCACAAATAATATTTTAGAAGCTAGTGCTATTTTTGAATATTATTTCTTCCCAGTGAACAATGAGCAAAAAGGAATGTTGAGCCCATACATATTTGCAGGAGCAGGAGCAATGATGTTCGATGTTACACAAGCACAGCTCAAGCATGATTTTCGAAGAGATGTAAATGGAGTTGCACAATCTCCAGTCAACGAATTAGATTATGTAACCTCAGTAGAATATAGTTCAGGTAAAAAAGTAAATGCATACATACCATTTGGTGCAGGTTTGAAATATAAATTTAATCATAACTGGGCAATTTCTGGAGAATTAATGTTCAGGCCTACGTTTACAGATCAATTAGATTATAGTGATATTAAAGAGAAAGATATCAGCTCTTCTTACAATGCAGATATTTTGGCACCATCTACCACTACATCATTATTGCAAACGGGAGTTTATTTTGCCGTTTCCAAAGAAAGAGAAGCAGAATTGCTAAAAAACAGACAAGTAGGAGATAAAAACGTGAAAGATTGGGTAAATAGTGTTACAGTTGGTATCACTTATTCATTCGGACGTCCTCCTTGCTATTGCGAATAAAATGCCCTTGATAAAAGATAAAATACATCCTGAAAATTTGCCCAAACACGTAGCCATCATCATGGATGGTAACGGAAGATGGGCTAAATATAGAGGAGAAGACAGAACTTTTGGTCATAGAAACGCCATTACAGCAGTTCGCAACGCTATCAACGCTTGCAATGAACTAGAAATTCCATATCTTACATTATATACGTTCTCTTCAGAAAACTGGAGCAGACCAAATGAGGAGGTAAATACTTTAATGAATTTGCTCTCCGTTACATTATTACAAGAAGCAGAAGAAATTTTTTCTAAAGGTTTGCGTTTACATGTAATAGGAGATTTAGAAAGATTGCCAGATTTAGTGAAAGAACAATTGCTAAATGTACAAAGTCTTACCAAAGATAATGATAAAGGCAATTTAATATTAGCATTAAGCTACGGCTCGCAAAGAGAAATCTTGAACGCTGTGAAAATGATAAGCCAAGAGGTAAAAGACGGAAACTTGAATATTGAAGACATCAATGAAAAAGTATTCGAAAATCATCTCTATACAAAAGATTTTCCTCCAGTAGATCTTTTGATAAGAACCAGCGGAGAAGTGAGAGTAAGTAATTTTCTATTGTGGCAAATAGCCTATGCAGAAATGCAGTTTTTAGATGTGCTTTGGCCAGATTTTGATAAAGATACATTCTTTCAATGCATCTACGATTATCAAAATAAAGAAAGAAGATACGGCAAAACAAGCGAGCAAATAGAAGAAGATAAAATTTAAAGTTAGTAAAAATATACAATGAAGTTAAAATTCATCCCCATCATCATGTTCGTTTCATCAGCATATTTGTATGGTCAAGTTACACCAACAGACACTATCAAAGCGCCAGAAAATGCAGCTATGAACGCAGAAATTCAAAACAAAACCTATGTTTTGAAAGATATTGTTGTAGATGGTGTCAAAAAATATTCTCCTGCACAAATCTTTAGATTTACAGGTCTTTCCAAAGGCGAGGTTGTAGATATTCCTGGGCAGAAAATTAGCAATGCTATAAAAAAACTTTGGGAAACGAATTCGTTCTCAGTTGTAGAAGTTTATGTAGAAAGCGTAGAAGGAGATAATGTAGTTTTAAAATTTAAACTAGAAGACCTAAAAGAATTAGGAGAAGTAAAATTTGACGGAAAAGGAATTGGAAAATCTAAAAACGAAAAACTAGCAAAAGACAATGGCTTAAAGCCAGGGACAAAAATTACAGAAAATCTAGTATCTTCTCTTAAA
Source organism: Frigoriflavimonas asaccharolytica (assembly GCF_013294015.1). GTDB lineage: Bacteria > Bacteroidota > Bacteroidia > Flavobacteriales > Weeksellaceae > Frigoriflavimonas > Frigoriflavimonas asaccharolytica. Next base: position 5,619 of record NZ_JABSNO010000001.1, on the reverse strand, counting down.
ACAAATGTACCAAAAGAGTATGTGAAAAAAGGCTTTGCAGATGCAAAAATAACCATAGAAGATAAAGTAAATGCCAAAGATCCTGGTCTTGTAGATTGGACAATCAATATCCAAAAAGGCAAGCGCATCAAAATTGACCATATAGATTTTGATGGAAATGAGCAGATTTCTGACAAAAAATTAAGAAAAAAAGCTTTTAAAAATACCAAGCAAAAGAGATTTAGCATTGGTGGTATTTTAAATCCCTCAAAATTTATAGAAGAAAAATACATCGAAGACAAAGAAAGTCTTTTGAATTATTACAACTCTTTAGGATATAGAGATGCTACAATTATTGATGATTCCGTTGTTAGAAACGAAAAGAATAACTTCGATATCAACGTAAAATTAAGCGAAGGAAAGCAATACTACGTGGGAAATATTTCTTTCACGGGTAATACTGCATTTTCTACAGATTATTTAGAACAAAAGCTGGGCTACAAAAGCGGTGATATCTATGATGCTGTTGGTTTCAATAAAAAAGTAGGTGAAGATGGTGGAAAAGAAGACGATTCCGACATTAAATCACTTTACATGAACAGTGGTTATTTATTTTCCAATGTTGTGCCGGTAGAAAAATCTGTGAAAGGAGATTCTATAGATTTAGAAATTAGAATAAACGAAGGCGAAAAAGCCATGTGGAACAAGGTTACTTGGAGTGGAAATACTACAACGCACGATCATGTTGTATTAAGATCTCTGCGTACAAAACCAGGCGACCTTTTTAGCAAGAGTAATATAAAAAGAACGTACTACGATTTGGGATCTATGCAATTTTTTGATCCTCAACAAATTGGACAAGATATACAACCAAATCAAGCAGATAATACTGTAGATGTACATTGGAAATTAGTAGAAAAAGGATCTTCTCAAGTTCAGCTGCAAGCAGGATATGGTGGAAGTTCTTTTATTGGAACACTTGGTCTTACTTTTAATAATTTTTCTTTGAAAAATTTCTTAAAATTTAAAGATTTCAAACCTGTACCACAAGGAGATGGACAAACACTATCAATACAAGCGCAAGCTGGGCAAAATTTCCAAAATTATGGAATTTCCTTCACAGAGCCTTGGTTGTTTGGTACAAGACCAACTGCTTTGTCTGTGGGTGTAAATCAATCTTATGTTAATTATACAGTTACAAATGCACCAAATCAAAAGTTGAAAATATTCTCTGCAAATGCAGGTTTGAATAGACTTCTATCTTGGCCAGATGATTATTTTTCTTTGTACACGGGAGTTCAATTTCAAAAATATACCTTTGATAATTATCCGTTCCAATTTGGTGACACAGCGGTTAATAATGGATCTGCAACCAATTTTAATTTTAATATCGGTTTAAGTAGAAACTCCGCAGGTATAGATCCTATCTTCCCAACATCAGGTTCCAATATAGAAACTTCTATTAAATTTACTCCGCCGTATTCTTTATTTAATAAAAAAGATTACTCCGCATTATCCCCAGAAGAAAAATATAAAACGCTAGAATTTTTCAAAGTTAAATTTAAGTCTGAGACTTTTAACGAAATTTTCGGTAAATTAGTTTTGAGAACTACTGCAGAGATGGGCTTCATGGATGGTTACAATAGCGAACTGGGCGCACCACCATTTGAAAGATTTTATGTAGGAGGTACCGCAATAAATGGAGGTAGATTTGATGGTAGAGAATTAATTCCTTTAAGAGGTTATGATGATGCAAGTTCTTACGGTGGTCAAAATGGAACTGTAGAAGACGTTACCCCATTAGGTGGTGGTACAATCTACAATAGGTTTGCAATGGAATTAAGATATCCAATATCCCTAAACCAAACTGCAAAAATATATGCGCTTACATTTGCAGAAGGTGGAAACGTTTGGAATAAATTTTCTGCTTACAATCCTTTTCAATTAAAAAGATCTATAGGAGTTGGTATCAGAGTATATATGGGAGCATTTGGGCTGATTGGTTTTGATTTTGCTTATGGATTTGATAAAGCAAATGCAAGTAGCACAGAAGTTGCAGGTAATAATAGACACTTCCTTCTTAACCAATCTCTATAAAGCATGAAAAATCTATTATTTAAAATAAAAATACTTACCGCTTTTTTTGGATTAATTATTTTTGCCAATGCACAAAAAGTTGGAGTAGTAGATACAGACTATATTTTAGATAAAATGCCGCTCTATAAAGAGGCAGAAGCAAGATTGAATGCGCAAGTAGCTACTTGGCAAACAGATATACAAAACCTACAGTCAGACTACGAAAAAAAAAGATCCGCATTTGAAAATGAAAAAGTTCTTTTAATCGGAGATCAATTAAGGTTGAGAGAAAAAGAAGTTACAGATCTAGAAAAAAATATAAAAACAACCATCAGTTTAAGATTTGGTACCAATGGAGAAATAGAAACTTTAAGGAAAAATCTTACACAACCATTTCAAGATCAAATATTCAATGCTATTACCACAATTTCAGAAAAAAATGGTTTGGGCATAATGTTTGATAAAAGCAATAACATTAGTGTAATATTCCTCAATAATAGATTTGATTATACAGAAAAGGTTCTCAATCTATTATTAAAAGGTACAGATGCTGATCCAAAAAAAGCAAGAAATAAAAAGTAATTCAATTTAAAATATAACAACAATCAATTATTATTCAACATTTATTATGAAAAAATTAAGCGTACTATTTGCAGCCATTATTATGTTTGCATCTATGGGATTAAAAGCACAAAAAACTGCAACTTTAGACGTTACAGGTATTTTGAACGCAATGCCAGAAAAAAAGAAAGCTGATACCCAGTTAGAAGCTTTTCAAACTGCAAAAGCTGCAGAAATCAAGAAAAAAACTGATGCTGTACAAGCTGTCTATGAAAGATATCAAAAAGAATCTGCGGCACAAAGTGCAGAAGTTAACAAAACTAGACAAGACGAGCTTCAAAAAATGTTTGAAGAAGTGAAAAAACTAGAAGCTGCTGCTCAAAAAGAATTGTATGAGAAACAAGACGCTGCATTTGCACCTATTGAAGCAAAATTTAATGCTGCAGTGAAAAAAGCGGCACTTGCAAATAATTGGGAATATGTAATGGATGCAAATAGTACATCTTTAGTGTACAAAGCAGGTCCAGATGCAACACCAGCTGTGAAAAAAGAACTAGGTCTTTAAAATTTTACTAAATTTTTAACCACAAACCATCCCAAATCGGGGTGGTTTTTTTATTTTTGTCTTATGGAAAAAGAAATAGCTTCATCAGCTAAAATTAGATTCAGTGATTGCGATCCTATCGGTCATCTGAATAATGTGAAATATATAGAATACATGCTCAATGCAAGAGAAGATCATGTAGAATCTTTTTATGGATTCACCTATGAAGAATATTCTAGAAAAACTGGTTGCACTTGGATCACCATTCAAAACGAAATCGCTTATCTTAAAGAAGTTCGCTACAATGCAAAAGTAGTAATCACCAGCAAAACTATAGAAGTTTCTGATAGAATTTCTAAAATAGAAATTCTAATGAAATCTGAAGACGAGAAAACAATCAATGCTGTTTTGTGGATCAATGTGATCTATTTTAACATGAAAACCCGGGCTTCGGAGATTCAACCAGAAGACGTAAAAGAACTTTTTAAGAAATATCTTGTTTCTTTGGATCAAAAAGATTTCAAAACCAGATCAGAATTCCTGCGTAGACAAAATAAATCCGTTATTCAAACCAAATAAATTAAATTCATGTCAGAAAAAATTATAGTATTTGGAGGTAATGGTCAATTGGGACATTGTTTCCAAAAATTGGCAGATGATTATCAATGGGATTACGAATTTATATTCGCAGATTCTCAAACGGTAGATATCACAGATAGAGATGCAGTTTTCAATTTTGTGGATGAAAATAAACCACAGTTTTGTATCAACGCTGCAGCATATACAGCAGTAGATTTAGCGGAAAAAGAAGAAGAGAAAGCATACGCAGTAAATGCAGATGGTCCAAAAAATATTGCAGAAGCATGTAAAGCGAACGGCGCTATATTAATTCATATCTCAACGGATTATGTATTTGATGGGGAAACCAATATTTCTTATGACGAAGATAATTTTACAAACCCCCAAGGTATTTACGGAAAATCCAAATTACAAGGCGAAAATTTTGTTTTAGAGTATAATCCGCAATCTATTATAATAAGAACTTCTTGGTTGTATTCAGAATTTAACAAAAATTTTGTAAAAACCATGCTTCATTTATTTAAAGACAAATCCGAATTGAATGTGGTTGCAGATCAATTTGGTCAGCCTACAAATGCAAACGATTTGGCAGAATGCATTATGCAAATTATACGATTCAAAAATAAAAAGTTTGGAGTGTACCATTTTTCAAATTTTCCAGAAACAAACTGGAGTAGTTTTGCGAAGAAAATCGCGGAATTTTCTGGTTCTCAAATTAAGATTAATGAAATCTCAACTTTGGAATATCCAACGCCAGCAAAAAGGCCAGTTAGAAGCACGATGGATTTAAGCAAAATTGAGAAAGATTATAGTATAGAATTGCATCATTGGGAAAATAGCTTAGAAAAATGTTTAGAAAATTTAAATAACTAAAAATGAAAATCAGAATCCTATTTATTCTTTTCCTTTTTATTGATCTTTTTTCTGCACAAAATGTAGTTTTTAATAAAATTGAAAGTACATTTAAGAATACAGATCAATTTTTATATAAAATAGACAACGGAAATCAAGACGCAAAATTTCTTGCAGAAATAGAAATTCAAGGGTATTCTAGTAATTATGTAGAAACTTTTAAAAAGATATTGTCCAAAGCGAAAGAAGTTGGTGCAAATGCATTTGCATATCAGCCTTTCTTGAAAATAGATGAGAATGACACAAAAATAAATGTGTCAAATTATAAGTTAAATCTTTATCATTTAGATAAAGCATTATTTCACACTCAAGAAAATGAAGTCATTTTGATAGCGTCTTCTGCACAAGATCAAAAAATAAGATGGAACGATGAAAATATTCTATTAAAAGAAAATAGCTTTTTAAGGTTAGAAATGTTACCTGGAGAAATTTATTCATTATCTACTAGAGGTCTTTTCGGCTCTACGGTTAAATTATCTTACAATCAAAATCAAAAAAAACAATATTTTTTAATCTCATCTCTGAAAGTTAAAAGTGATAAAAGTGGAGTTGGAGGGTTAAATTTAAAGACTGGGGACATAATTTCTGTAGATTCATCATATGGAGATTTTTTGACCATTATTTTGCAAGAGCTTGAAATTCAGAAGATTAATTAATTATAGTGCGATTATGGATCAATTTTTATAATATTTTGTTTAGTTTACAACTTAGGTTAACATACTGTTTTTTAGTTGATTGATAATTGTATTGAAAATATATTAAATTATATGAGATTTTAAGTTGCAGAACCAAAAAGTCGTTTTATATTTGCAGTCCCGAAAGGGGAGTAGGAGTATACGTGAGGGTAGATATATTTTATAATATTTTTTTCAGAAACATTTTGTAGGATAGAAAATATATGTATCTTTGCAGTCCCAAATAATCAGAGATGTTTTATTGGGAAAGCGTAGAAGTTTTGGGTTTATTTA